>JBPCVX010000026.1:0-4129 GCA_051010095.1 Hyphomicrobiales bacterium | reverse complement strand
GTTTGAAACTGTCGACCTGGTCTTCGCGCAGGAATTGCCCATGAACGAGAACCGGGCGGTTTCCCGGATCTCCAAACTTTGATTGCGCCACACGAATAGCCGTGATCAACATATCGGAAGCGCCCTCGCCGTTTGAGTGGGTGATGATCTGATAGCCCTTTTCAAAGCACCAATTTACCGCATCGTGGACTTGTTTCATCGTTACTGCAGCATAGCCCGCATATCCGGGAGAATAATCGCCCACCGGATCATAGTAAGGCCGGTCACGCAATGCGGTGAACCCTTGCGGGGAACCATCAATCGTTAACTTGCACCCGCCAACGCGCACATTTCCTGTATATTTTTTCGACTCATTCGCAGCGATATAATCTTTAGCCTCCAAAACATCTGGAAAGGCAACAACGTCAATCGGCAAATCGCCTTTGGCATCTATTGCCTTCAAAGTCTCCACAATGCTGGCAGATGAACGCCCCTCTTGAGCAGTCGTATACCCAAAGCGCGCCCAAAGCTTTGAACCTGCGCCCGCGAACGCAGCGAGGCCTTCAGGGCCCAGATTGGACAAGAGCGGCACAAGTGCGCCAAAAAATGCATATTCCTCTAGCACGCCGTTTGGTTCGTTGCCCTCGCCGCGCCGAATAACGCCGCCGGGCGGGTTTTTTGTGGACGCATTATATCCCGCGGCTTCGAGCGCTTTAGAATTTGCAACACCCAAATGCCCGGACTGGTGCACAATAATGATTGGAACATCTTTGGAAACCGCATCAAGCTCTTCGCGCAGCGGGTGGCGTAACTCCGCCAATTGCGCATTGTCATAGCCAAAGCCAATGATGACGCCTGCCTTGGCCACAACATCTGCGTTTTCTTTTGCCCACGCGCTCAGCGTTGCCTGTAAGCTGGCAATATCTGTTACTTTGCCATCAGGTGGTGCCAATAGATTGGCAGAAAGCGCCTGTAGCCCGCCCATTACCACGTGGCCATGGCTGTCTACAAAGCCAGGCAACATGGCACGGCCATCAAGATCAAATGTCTGGGTGTCACTGCCTTCTAGCGTTGCAATTTCTTTAAGGGAACCAAGCGCGATAATGCGCCCATCCTTTACCGCAACCGCTTCTACGGAGGGTTGCTCATCATTCATTGTCAGGATCGGGCCGCCGGAATAGATCGTATCGGCACTCTCCTGCCCATGTGCTATTGCGGGAAGCAAGAACGCCGCAACGATTGCGCTAGTACATATTCTCTTCATCATCTGACACCTCAACGCTTTTGCAAAAAAAAGAAATGAATTTGCGCTAGGCTACGAATCCGAGGCACCCGACACACACAATATAACGCATGTTTATACCTGCGAAGCAATGACGGCTTTAGATTTCTCCCAACGCGCGCACTATTCCGCCGCAGCTGAATGCCCAAGCAGGCAATCATCGCTTAGACATGTAACGGGTGACACATCGCGATGATGCTTAAAGTCTGGCCGGGTCTCGCCCCTGAGCGCATTTGAGACGGGATTGAGAATAAGCGAGAATATGGCGCGGTCATAAGGCGACATATTGTTGGGCGAGCCATGTACCAGCATGTCATGAAAAACCAGCACAGTCCCCTTGCCACCCTTCGCAGAGAAAAGGCCGCGATCTTTGACAAGCTTTTCAACCCGCTAATGATCACACACCCACAACGGATAGCTGGTTGTCTCGGTATCTAGCCTTGCACCATGATCGCCCACTTTATGCGAGCCCGGAATGAAATAAAGCGGCCCGTTGAACTCAGTGACATCATCAAGAAAAACATGCAAATTCAAGGCCAGCGGAAGCGGCACACCATCTTCTGAGTGATGGGTTGCAAAGTCATAATGCCATTGCCAGATCTCACCTGAAAAAGCTGCCTTCACATTCACCTTTACCTGTTGAATGTAGGCTGGTTCGTTCAGCACCTGTAGGCCAAGCCCGGCAAGGCGGGGATGGCGCACAAGCTTTGCAAAGACCTCATCGCGCAAATGCAACCCCATGGCAGTGCGCACTTCACCTGAGGATTGCTCAACAATATTGGCCTCATGGTCTTGGGCATATATGTCCGGCAGGCGTTTGCGCAGAAGAGACACTTCATCATGCGAGAACAGTTCGGGAAAAATGAGAAACCCGTCTCTATCAAGATTTTGCAGTTGTTCAGCCGTTAGCTGCATAGGACTTCTTCGCCTCCGGGTTCACCTTGGTTTTTAAGCCTTGCAGCATATCATCGCGCACTGCGACCACAAAGTCAGAAGGCACATATTCCTGCTCGATTGACGCTCTAAATCACACACGCGGCGGGACCAGCACGAAATTTCCGAAATGCTTTTTTTCCATGAACTCTTCTTGCGCTTTCGCAATATCACGCAAGGGATAGGTTTTCGCCACTAGGGGAAGAATTTCGCCGCGTTCAATATAAGAAATCAGGTCAGAAAATACCGGTTCATCCCATGCGGTGCAGCCGATCAGCATTATGTCCTTCAGATACATATCACGCATGTCGAGCGCGACCATGGGCCCAGCGATGGCGCCTGATGACACATAGCGCCCACCGCGCTTGAGTACTTTCAACATATCTGGAAAGGCTGGCCCAGCAACATTATCAACCACCACATCAATGGCTTTCTCGCCCAAGGCCTCGACCACACTGTCATTGCGATCAATAATTCTATCGGCACCCAGCGCGCGCACGTGATCGCGTTTTGACCAGCTGCAAACCGCTGTTACTTTAGCGCCTCGGCGCTTTGAAAGTTGCACTCCGGCTGAGCCCACTCCGCCAGATGCGCCGGCGACCAGAACATGTTCACCTTCGCCCACCCGCGCGCGATGTAACATGTTTTCCGCCGTACCATAGGCACAAGGGATGGTTGCCAACTCTTCATCAGACCAATCACACTCTACTGGAAAAACTTCACCTGCCGGCACCTTCACATATTGCGCAAATGCGCCGTCAAAATCTGACGCCATCCAGATGTTTTCCATGCTGTCATAGCCCTCAGGCCTGATGCAGGCGCGCACCAGAACCCGTTTGCCAATGAGGCCATCATCAGCGCCCGCGCCAACTTCCACCACACGTCCGCAGCAATCAGTTCCCTGAATGAATGGGAAAGGCGTAGCCTCATTCCATCCCCCGTCAGATTTTTGTTCTTCCTGGGTTTCCTGCAAGTCTGCCGCCTCTTCTGTTCCAGCGGTAAAGCTTGAAGAATACCATCCAAGGCGGGTGTTGATTTCAGTGTTGTTTACGCCCGCAGCCAACACGTCCAGAAGAACCTCACCTGCCGCTGGCACCGGCACCGGCACCTCGCGATACTCCAGCTTGTCATAGCCGCCATTTCCGGTTGTCACGACCGCCATCATGGTGCGCGCGCTGTTTGTAATATCGAAGCGATCCATGTCTGTATTCCCTGGCATTCGATGCATTGATTATCTGCATTCAAAACTATCTGGTGAAAGCACAAAATGATATAGAATACGCGCAACCCCATACCCAATTACTCTGGAAAATCATTTTTGGAACTCGATCACAAGTATCCATCCATCCATTATCTGGAGAAACGCGCACGCCGTCGCATGCCTCATTTTGCCTGGGAATATCTGGCAAGCGGCACGGGCGCAGAAACGTTGCTTGAACGCAATATCGCGCGGTTAAATGATATCGAGCTAACCCCTTCCATGTGTATGGGTGACTTCACGCCCAACACAGAAACAAAGCTTCTTGGCCACACATATTCCGTGCCGTTCGGGGCAGCACCGGTCGGCATGTCCGGGCTCATGTGGCCTGGGTCTGAGCGCTATCTGGCTGCGACCGCAGCACGCCGGAACATGCCTTATTGTTTGAGCATGGTGGCGTGTGAAACGCCGGAAACGATTGGCCCCTTGGCGGATGGCAATGGATGGTTTCAACTATATGCCCCAAGTCAGACAGAGATCGAAATCGATCTCTTAAAGCGTGCAAAGGAAAGCGGGTTTAATACCCTCATCTTCACTGTCGACGTGCCGGTCGGTAGCCGCCGCGAACGGCAATTACGTGCAGGCCTCACCATGCCGCCGAAACGCACCCCCCTCACCTTGCTGCAGGTGGCATTGCGGCCTGAGTGGGCGTTCGCCACGCTCAAACATGGCCAGCC
>JBPCVX010000025.1:0-2741 GCA_051010095.1 Hyphomicrobiales bacterium | reverse complement strand
ATACGCAGATCTGGTCCATATCGCTCACGCGCGCTCTTTGGCGCCCCGTCCGGTACTGGTTTTCCAAACCCAATCTCATCGATCTAATTCCCTTACCTTTCCAAAGTCCTCCTCACATTCCCAGTTTACCGGCGAAACGCTTTATTACGCTGCGCTCACCGGATTTCTATAAACCTCTCCATTGGCCATCAGTGCCCAAACGATACGAGCTGTTTTATTGGCAAGTGCCACAGCTACAACCATACGCGGTTTGCGCGCCAACATGCCCGCAAGCCAAGTCCCTTCTGGAGCTCCTTTTCGAGAAGCATGTCGAACAACTGACATGGCACCCGTTATCAGCAATCGTCGCAAATCTCGCTGTCCCATCTTTGATATCTTTCCAAGACGTTCCTTGCCTCCGGTTGAATATTGTCGCGGCGCAAGCCCAAGCCAGGCTGCGAAATCACGCCCACGCCGAAAGCTCTGCGCAGGAGGTGCAAAAGCCTCCAATGCTGCAGCCGAGATGGGACCTATACCGGGTATAGTCATAAGCCGCGCTGCCTGAGTATCTTCAGATGTGCGGCAACGGATTTCTTTTTCCAAAGCGTTTATTCGGACCGTTAACTCTGCAATCTGTTTTAGCAGGTCACCAGCAAGCGCAGTAACCGCGCCCGGCAGGCCATTGTCCGGCGTCTCCACCACATTTTGCAATCGACGCAGATAGACAATACCTTTTGGGGAAATAACCCCATACTCCGCCAGATGCCCGCGCAATGCATTGATCAGCTGTGTACGTTGTCGCACAAACAGGTCACGTGTTTTAAACGCCATGCCCAAGGCTTGCTTTGCCTCGCTCTTGACCGCCACAAACCGCATCGTTGGGCGGGAAGCCGCTTCGGCGATTGCCTCGGCATCCGCCTGATCGTTCTTTTGACGTTTTACAAACGGTTTTACATATATCGGCGGGATCAAACGCACTTCATGGCCAATCCTGCACATCTCACGCCCCCAATAGTGCGCACTTGCACATGCTTCCAGAGCAACAATGCATGGTGGTTGTGCTGACAGAAAACTCAAAACCTTCCCACGTGACAGCTTCTTGCGAAAAGCAACCCCACCATCTTGGCAGGCTCCGTGAGCCTGAAATGCATTCTTGGCTATATCCAAACCAATGATAGTAACCTCTTTCATAATCGCCTCCTGTGTTTGCGCTTCATAACGCAACTACTGTGACACATCTGGGTGCCGAGCGGGGCGTCCACTCCCTCGCTTACTATAGGTCCGCCGGATCACATTCTTATCCTGGTGGGCAAGAGCTGCTTCGATCACATCAGGTTCGTAACCTCTGGAGTTGAGAATAGTGCTGGCAGTGGCTCTAAAACCATGAGCGGTGACTTCACGTTTTTCTGAAAAACACCTTACGAAGCGCTCAGAGACAAGCTACAATCAATAAAACAGATGTCCCGCCAGTAACCGCACCTTACACCCCTCGTTATCGAGGCCGATTCAGCACAGGAGCAATTCTGGTTTCGCCGATAGGCATTAGTCTATGACTGTGAAACCCAGATCAGCGTCATCATCGCAAGCAGCAACACATTTCTCAGTACCATCAGAATATGATATACAGATCAGGTCACACTTCCATGGGCCTTCACCAGCCCGCGCTAGTATGATATGATTGACTTCGATGTCGAAATGCTGTTTGGCAGCCGGATCGGAACCCCCAGAATCGCTTAACCCAGGGCGATTGCCACCATGATGGGACTGGTGTGTATCGGTGGTCATCTTCACCTTGCAATCACCACCCACGTAGTCAAATGCAAAGCCGCCGGTCATCAAAGGTCGTTTTTCAATTAGTGTGACCCCAGGTTTTAAAGCTCTTCGGCTGACCGGATCAACAAGTCGCATTGTATTGAGAAGAAATCCAACTGGGCGGGGTAACTCGCTCTGATTGGATCTGGTGTTTTTTTTCGGAGCATAGATCGGACCGCTAATCACAAGCCCATTCTTCAGGTGAGAGAATATAGCTCTCTCCATTTTAATCTTTTTAAGTTTTCGATCATTGAGAACGGCGGCCAACTCCTCATTCACAAAAGCTTCCACGATTTTTGCGTTCTTCTTCCCAGCGGTAGTCAAGGTTTGTATTGCCGTAAATTTATCCCTATATCCCCTAGTTTTGCTTTTCATAATGAATCTCCCTACTGCTTCGGTTAACCCAACAGATAACTCGGTGATTACTGGTACCAAGCTAAGATACCACTTAAGTAAACGTCAGAAAGATGGCGTCAGAAAGGCCCGTGGGTTCGGTGACCCTGGGTCGGCACCCATACAAATCCAGCAGCATATGAGTGCCGCCAGGCATAATGTAGTCATGAAGTTGGTTGCGTTTTCATCGTATCTTGTGGCAACCCGGCGGAAGTCCTTGAGCCCTGCCAAACATGTGCTCGATGACATTGCGTCGGCGACATCGTTTTGGTCGAAAGCGTAGGGCTGCTTTCGGTTGGTCCTGCTGGAGATGGGCTTAAATTGGTGTGCTGGACGTGCCTTTCCTGCCACTTATTACCCTAACCGCTTCCCCAGCATTTTCCAGCTTGCCGCATTTCTTGATTTCAGGCTTTTTGTAGATACGTTTTTTCACCGCTTCAAATCCCCTGTAATTGTTTGTCAATGACCAAGAATTAGCATGTTCTGGTGTAGTTTCCAAATTCGCTTTCCATACCTAAACCAAACACGCCATACAGTGCCTCAAATCCTTGCTTAAG
>JBPCVX010000024.1:0-16834 GCA_051010095.1 Hyphomicrobiales bacterium | reverse complement strand
TGTTGTTGTGTCAGATATCAATGAAGAAAGAAGCACAGACATTGCATCCGAAATCGCTGAACGAGGAGGAAAGGCATTTGCCTACAGATGCGATGTAACTTCTGGACAGGACTGGAAAGAGGTCGTCGCAGCTTCACTGGATCGGTTTGGGGGTCTCGACATTCTGGTGAACAACGCAGGTATGCCGCAAATCAATCAACCCCTACTCGATGTTGAGGAAGAAACATTCGACAAGATTTTCGAAGTGAACGTGAAAAGCATCTATCACGCCACGCAGCACGCCGTGCCCATTATGCGCGAGACAGGCGGAGGCTCCATTATCAATACAGCTTCCACCGCCGCACTTAGGCCACGTCCCGGCTTGGCATGGTACAACAGCTCAAAAGGCGCTGTTGTAACCCTCACAAAATCTATGGCGGTGGAATTGGCGCCCGAACAAATTCGCGTAAATGCATTATGTCCAGTTGCAGGTGACACGCCAATGCTGGGGGCATTCCTCGGCGGTGAAGTGACTAATGATATGTATGCTCAATTTGTCTCAACGGTTCCTATGGGCCGTCTGTCAACGCCGCTTGATATCGCGAAGGCTGCAATGTTCTTTGCCTCCGAAGATTCCGAGTTTATTACCGGTGTTTGCATGGAAGTTGACGGCGGGCGCTGCATTTGACCAAAACGTTCAAGTGCATATAATTTTGATGACTGGAATTTCTCAGGTGATTTTGCGTCCTTGAACGCCTATAAGGCACCCCTGATAGCTAAGTGAACCACTGGATGCGATGAATATTGAGACTGCGATAAAACCCAAAGTGTGGGTCCTCGAGACCGCCCGGATGGGTGATAACTTGCAAGCATGGGCGCTTGCCCATGCCCTTGGTTGGGAAACAGAATCTCGACAACTTAGGTTCAATCTGCTTTTCGCAGTGCCAAATGTTGCTCTTGGCAAGTCTCTGATATCATTGGATGAACAAAGCTCCGACAAGCTCAATCCGCCCTGGCCTGATCTTGTCATTGGTGTTGGGCGCAGAACCGTTCCAATCGCACGCTGGATCAGAGCGCAATCAAACGGTAAAACAAAGCTCGTCCAGCTGGGTAGACCGCGAAGCTCAAATAAGCACTTTGACCTGGTCGTAAGTTCCCCACAATACAAAGTTGCTGCAGGTAATAACGTGCTCCATACGATGTTACCTATTCCTTCAACACCCCAACCTCCTTCGCGTGACGACCAGGCTTATTGGAATAGAGTACTAAAAAACTATCCAAAGCCTTGGACTGGAATCTTGCTTGGAGGCGCGAAATGGCCCTTCCGCCTCAATGAGCGTGTGTTGAGAGATTTAGCCCTGCGTGCAGGTCAATTCGAAGGCTCGATGCTTGTTACAACTTCACCGCGCACCATACCAACGGCGCCCTCGATTATTCGCAATGCGCTTGGCAAGCGGGCGTTCGTGCATATGTGGGATGGAGGTATGTTGAACCCCCACAGATTTATCCTAACCCAAAGTGATCGTTTCATCGTTACTGGCGACAGCGCATCGATGCTGTCTGAGACATGCGCCACAGGAAAACCAGTAGATATCTATCCTCTACCGCGGAGTAAATTTTCAAAATTTGTTGAAACTCCGGGAAACCTATTGTCCATCAGCGGTCTTATAAATCCACCCCGCGACATGACAAGACTTCACCAACAACTCATCCAGCAAGGCCATGCCGTTTACCTCGGGGACAACCCCGATACGTCAATTACGTGGGTGCCTGATGATCTTACAAAAGCGGTAGACCGTGTCCAGTCAATGATGGCGCACGTATAGCTGGGCCTCGTCTTTAGGGATTCTTTTAAGGAAAATGGTGCGGGCGGGGGGACTTGAACCCCCACTTCCGATTGGAAAACGGATTTTAAGTCCGTTGCGTCTACCGATTCCGCCACGCCCGCACTTTTCTGACCGGGATGTCCTAAAGGCACGACAACTGATCTGCAAGCCTTATTAGCCCGTGGCGCCATCTTTAATCGGTGGCGTAAACTGCAGGGCCATGTCCCAAGGGAGATAAATCCACGTATCCTGGCTCACTTCGGTGACAAACGTGTCAACCAGGGGCTGCCCCTGCGGTTTTGTATACACGGTTGCAAAATGCGCCTTGGGCAAGAGATCGCGCACCACCCTGCCCGTCTTTGCTGTATCGGCAAGATCGTCCACAATCACAACGCTTTCACCATCGCATGCGGTGGATATACCCGGCCCCTTTAGAGTGTCGATGTTTCCCTGCGTGCCGTAATCGTATGACGCGATACACACCGTGTCGATAATCCGAATGCCAAGCTCACGCGCCACAATCGCGGCTGGCACAAGTCCACCGCGGGTTACGGCAACAACAGACTTAAATGGCCCGCTTTCATTTAACCGCCAAGCCAACGCACGCGCATCGCGGTGCAACTGCTCCCAAGAAACGGGAAATCCCTTTTGATAGCGCTCTTCTACGTTGCCGCCTTCAACTGCCATAATCTATCTCCCTTCAATAAGCGTGAAAATGTAAGGGCCGCAGCACCAACGCGCAATGCAGGCATCGCGGGTTATCCTCAAGACTTATGACCAACTGATAACTGATTTGTCGTTATAGAGACTATCCACCATCTCTTGAACAGCAGATTCCGCCTGCTCAAGTAGCGTTTGGTCTTTCGATCGCAACACAATGTTTGAACCAAATTTTCCATCTTTCTCAAACGGATAACTGCCAATCGAAACAGTGCTATACTGCTTTTGAAGCTCGGCAAGCTTTGGGGCAAGATCTCCCTCACCTAGCTGTGCGGTTACGGTGCGTGATTGCACATGTTTCCCGGTGCGAAGCTGCGGGGCAATGTTATCCATCATGGCATGCATAATTTGTGGCACCCCCGCCATGACATATACATTATCGACGTTAAACCCAGGTGCGACGCTCACCGGGTTGTAGACCAAACGCGCACCATGAGGAATGCGCGCCATGCGCAATCTGGCTTCATTCAATTCCAGATCCGAATTTTCATATCGCGCTTCGAGCAAAGCAACAGCTTCTGGATGGTGATCTATTTCCACTTGGAACGCCTTTGCCACGCAATCTGCGGTGATATCATCGTGGGTTGGCCCAATTCCACCAGTGGTGAACACATAATCATAACGCTCGCGCAATGCGTTCAAGGCGGCTACGATCTCCGCCTCCACATCGGGAACGAAACGAGCTTCACGCAGCTCGATTGCTATATTCGTGAGGTATTCGGCGATATAGCCAAGGTTTTTGTCTTTGGTGCGCCCGGAGAGCAACTCATCCCCGATCAGCAGCACAGCGGCAGTTACCGTATCTGGATCATTCATACGGGCAAAACTATTCTGAAATCGTTGCGGGGAACAGCGCGAATTTCTAAATTCCACATATGAAATTTCCAGCCCCTCTTGTCGAAGGCCGCCTTATTCAACGCTACAAGCGTTTTCTGGCCGATGTTGAACTCGCAACTGGCGAAACCGTCACCAGCCATTGCGCAAATCCAGGTGCCATGTTGGGGCTAAAGGAACCGGGAATGCGTGTCTGGCTGTCGCCTGCCCTCAATCCCAACCGCAAATTGAAATGGGACTGGCAGCTTTGCGAAACCCATGATTTTGGGGTCAAAGCCTTGGTGGGGATCAATACTTCTCACCCCAACAAAATTGCTGCAGAGGCTATCAGTTGCGGTGCAATCCCCGAACTTACCGGCTACGCAAACCTGCGCACCGAAGTGAAATACGGCCAAAACAGCCGCATCGATATATTGTTAGAGGATGACGACAAGCCCGCATGCTATGTTGAGATTAAGAACGTGCATCTGCTACGACAGCGTGGACGAGCGGAATTTCCTGATTCTGTAACAACCCGCGGTGCAAAGCATCTTGGCGAGCTCGCCAATATGGTCAAGCAAGGAAACCGGGCTGTAATGCTCTATGTCATTCAACGCGACGACGCGAAGCAATTTGGCTTAGCTGGTGATATTGATCCAAATTATGCAGAGACTTTTGAAACCGCTCAAAAGAGCGGTGTTGAGGCCCTGGCATATTCCTGTAAACTTGACCTTGAAGGAATTGAATTGGACAAAAGGTTGACATTTTCTGTTTCTAATTAGACAGAATACCGCACAAGAAGTTTAGGAACGCCTTCATGAGCTATATTGACGCCACAGAAGCACCGCTTGCCAACACTGGCCAAATCAAACTGCATGGCCCTGATGCTTTTACAGCCATGCATAAAGCTGGCCAGCTGGCTGCAGAATGTCTCGATATGCTCTCCGCCCACGTTGAACCGGGTGTCAGCACACAAAGGCTCGACGATCTCGCCCTTGCCTTCGCGCGCGAACATGAGGCCATTCCAGCGCCTTTGAATTATCGTGGCTTCCCAAAATCAATCTGCACTTCCATAAACCATGTCGTTTGCCATGGAATTCCAGGCGACCGCCCACTCAAAGAAGGCGATATCATCAACATAGATGTGACTCTAATCGTTGACGGGTGGCACGGTGATTCAAGCCGTATGTACTGCGTGGGAGACGTTTCACGTCGCGCCGAAAGGCTGGTCGAAGTTACCTATAATGCGCTTATGATTGGCTTAGAACAAGTAAAGCCGGGCAATACGACAGGCGATATTGGCCACGCGATTCAAAGATACGCAGAAGATGAACGATGCTCGGTGGTTAGGGATTTTTGCGGCCACGGCCTAGGCCGTCTTTTCCACGACGTGCCGAACATATTGCACTATGGCCGCAAAGGCGAAGGCGCGGTTTTGAAGCCAGGAATGTTTTTTACAGTTGAACCGATGATCAATCTGGGCAAACCTCACGTTAAGGTTTTATCTGATGGTTGGACAGCGGTAACACGGGATCGCTCTCTGTCTGCACAATTTGAACACTCAGTTGGCGTCACCGAGACTGGCCATGAAATTTTTACACTTTCTCCCGCTGGATTGCATTGCCCACCTTATGCAGGCTAGCGCGCGAAATTAGATTGTTATGAGATAATATGAGTGACGACGGTTTTGAGGAAGTCACATCCAAACCCCATTTTCACGGGCATCGCGAAAGACTGCGACAACGTTTTCGCGACAATGGAGCTGACGCAATCGCAGACTATGAGTTGCTCGAGTTGGTCTTGTTCAGAGCGTTGCCGCGACGCGACACAAAGCCTATCGCTAAAGATCTTATTTCAAAATTCGGCTCGTTTGCTGAGGTAATATCAGCTCCTCCTCGTCGGCTTACCGAGGTTAAAGGCATTGGAGAGAATGTCGTTACCGAGCTTAAGCTTATTCATGCCGCTGCATTAAAGCTCACCCAAGGGGCAGTGCTTCACAAACAGGCGCTGGCTTCTTGGTCGGCAGTTATCGACTACTGCCGTGCGTCCATGGCATTTAATGAAAAAGAGCAGTTTCGAATCTTGTTCTTGGACAAGAAGAACTTACTCATTGCAGACGAAGTGCAGCAAGAAGGCACCGTGGATCACACCCCGGTCTATCCGCGCGAAGTGGTAAAGCGGGCTTTAGAGCTTTCAGCGTCCAGTATCATTCTGGTTCACAATCATCCCTCAGGTGATCCAACGCCTTCGCATGCAGATATTGAAATGACCAAACGCATTATCGAAGCCGCAAGTAAGTTGAGCATCTCTGTTCATGATCATATTATTGTTGGGCGCAACGGACATGCGAGTTTTAAGGGTTTGGGTCTTATATGATGGAACAGCCACACAGTGTGAAAATCGAAGGCAGCCCACGCCGGGTCCGCGCAATGTTGGACGGGCAAACAATTGCCGACAGCACCAACATGAAGCTGGTACATGAATCCAATCATTTGCCCGTCTACTATTTTCCGTTCGAGGATATCAATCAGGAGTTTCTGGAAAAGTCTGATCATACCTCCCATTGCCCCTATAAAGGTGACGCCTCTTATTGGACGATAAAGACGGGCAATGCGACAGCTGAAAATGCCGTGTGGAGCTATGAAACACCAATGGATAATGTGCCTGAGCTGAAAGGGTTGGCAGCCTTCTATTGGGACAAAATAGACCACTGGTTTGAGGAAGACGAAGAAATTTTCGTGCATGCCCGTGATCCTTACAAACGGATCGATACTGTTCCCTCTTCGCGACACGTGCAAGTCATCGTAAATGGCAAGTTGGTTGCCGATACAACGCGTGCAATGTTTTTGTTCGAAACTGGTTTACCGACGCGTTATTACATACCCAAAGCTGATATTCGCATGGACCTGTTGTTTGAAAGCACACTTCAGACCCGCTGCCCCTATAAAGGTATCGCCAGCTATTGCGCGGTGAATGTCGAGGGCAAGTCGCATGAAAATCTCGTGTGGTATTACCCTGACCCGATTGCCGAGTGTCCTAAGATCAAGGATCTCTTGTGTTTCTTTAATGAAAGGGTCGATACGATTGTCGTAGATGGCGATGAAATTCCCAAACAGCGCACGGCATGGTCAACTGACTAGCATCATCAGTTTTTAGGTTTCCGCCAACCGCTTCAGGCTTTCCGGCGTATCGAAGTCCGCCAAAATGTCGTCACTTTCAATTGCGACCTCGCACACGGCTTCGGCATATTGCGAGAGAAAGAACTTAGCGCCAATATCTCCGGTAAGTGCTGCAAATTCCTCAAAATATTGTGCGCCCCACAGAACCGGATTGCCGCGCTTTCCTTCATAAACCGGCACGCAAATGCTGCGGCTTTCATCAGGATCGTAGGCCGCGATCAACTTATCGACGATTTCCGGGCCCACCAAAGGCATATCACCCAGCATGACGACCACCGCATCAAACTCGTTGCTAACTGCATGGATGCCCACTTTAAGAGAGCTGGCCAACCCTGATTTATAATCGTCATTGTGCACGAAGTTTACATCGAATTCGTTCAATGCGGCCATGACACTGTTTGCTTCATGTCCGGTCACCACAAACACGTTGCTCACCTTGGAGGCAAGCGCTGTTTCAACGGTTTTGCACACCAGTGGCTTGTCTTCAAATTCATGGAGCAATTTGTTTTCTTCACCCATACGCGATGACAACCCCGCCGCCAATACAATGGCTGCGACGTTTGGCGCATGGTGTATGGCATTGTCTCGAACAGAGCTCTCGCGTGGTTTGGGACGCGATGGAATTTCTTTCAGCAATCCGCCTATTCCCATGTCCATGATGTCTGCTGCAGACACATCGATATCAGCAAGCAATCGCTGCAAAACCCAATCAAAACCATTGAGCTTTGGCGATCGTGCACATGATGGAACCCCGATAACCGGCGTCTCATCCAACCGTGCCAGCAGCAAAAGATTGCCCGGGTCTACCGGCATGCCAAGGTGAATGAGTTCGCCACCCGCCTGCTCGATACCGCGCGGCACCACATCACCTCTGTCGACAATCGCAGACGCACCAAAAACCATGATCGGCGATAATCCGTCTCGGTGCATACTGGTAACTGCTGCGGCGACCGCGGCGCTGCTGTGTTCGCACACTTTATCCTGCACAAGCTCTGAACCGCACTCTTCCAGCCTATCTGTTATCACCTTTTTCGTTTTCTCAAACAGGCTGTTCTTTGAATTTGGCAATCGGGTTTGAACGAGACCAGCACGTTTGGCGCTAAAAGGAATAACCGAAAGCGGCGGGCTATCGCATATCTGCTGCACCGCGCCTACGACATCTTCTGGAACAGCGAAGGTAATGACCTTCACTGTCGCAACCATTTGTCCTGCAGCAACCTTTTCAAATGCCGGCAAGGTCGCAATGGTAAGGTTTTCGCTGAACTGATTGATCGTGCGCAGCCGGTGCTCGCCAAGAGCGAGCACGCCAGCACGCTCTGAATACAGGTTAACGCGGCCTGTAAATGCCTGCGCGCTACTAACGCCTTCACCCGTCACCGCCTGCGCTGAAAGCTGCGCTGCTTCATCCTCGCCGATATCGCCATTTTCCAATTGCGCAGCATAGATATGGCTAACACCTTCTCCTTGCAGCGTCTCGATGTCTTCAGCGCTCAGCAAACGGCCTTTTTTGAACGGCGCAACGGAGTGGGCCAAGATGGCTCCTACGGCATCTGCAACCGAAATTTCGCCAAATTTCATGTCGGTGACCCAAGGCGCAAATACTGCACCACTTCAGCCATGATGGAGATGGCAATTTCTGCTTGGCCCTTCGCGCCAATATCAAGACCGATAGGTCCGCAGATGCGTTTCAGTGTGCTTTCATCAAAATCATGTGCAGCAAGGCGCTCAAGCCGGCCCGTATGGGTGCGTTTAGAGCCAAGAGCGCCGATGTAAAACACATCTGATTTCAGCGCCAGCGTAAGCGCTGGGTCATCAATCTTGGGATCATGAGTGAGCGCGACCATAGCTGTGCGCGCATCCAGACCAATTTCGGGAATAATTTCATCAGGCCATTCTGCATGCAATGAAACATCTGGAAACCGCGCATCCGTGGCGAATGCGCCGCGCGGGTCGATCACAACCACATCGAAGCCCGCGAGTTGCGCCATGGGTATAAGCGCTTGCGCAATATGCACGGCGCCAACCAGCACCATTTTAAGAGGCGGGTTATAGACATTGATGAAGAATTCCCCTTCTTCAACGCTGATCACGCCCGATTTATCGAACCTGAACGCCTGCTCAAGATAATCGCAGAGTTGATCATCTGCCGCATTCTCCAGCGCCACAACCCGCTCCGATCCGTCATCAAGGCTGGTTACAAGCGCCACCGCCCGACGGGCTGATTGTGCGTTCAGAAGCTGTTCAAGCGTTTCGCGCTTCATCTTTAAACAACGGGCTCCACGTTAATACGGATACGGCCGCCGCAGGCCAATCCCACTTCCCAGGCGGTTTCATCGGCAACGCCAAACTCGAGCACTTTTGGTGCGCCTGAGGCCAGCACATCCTGTGCTTCGGTTACCACAGCGCCCTCAACGCAACCGCCGGAGACGGAACCAATAAAGTTGCCATCACCATCGATTGCAAGCTGCGATCCAACAGGCTGCGGCGCAGAGCCCCAGGTTTCAATGACTGTGGCAAGTGCGACTTGTCTTCCCTCATCGAGCCAGGCTTTTGTCTCATTCAGTAAATTGGCATCGGGTGAACTCATGCGGCTTCTCCATTTCTCAACCAATCGCGCGGCGACGTGTTTGCGCGATGGTTTCCGGCCAAGGCAAATGCCAAGTCCTGCAACGAGTTTAAGTTATGCACCGGGCGGAATTCGTCAACATGTGAAAGCATGGTGCGAATGCCGCCGGCACGCGCTTCAAACCCATCATAGCGCAAAAGCGGGTTAAGCCAGATGAGCTTTTTTGCAGAACGTTTCAACCGGCTCATTTCACTAAAAAGAACACCTTTATCGTCGCGCTCCAAGCCATCGGTAATCAACAGCACATGTGCCCCTTGCGCCAGAACACGGCGCGACCAGCGGTAATTGAATTCCCGCAAGCAGGTACCAATCCGCGTTCCACCCGACCAATCCTTCACCTGTTGCGATACTTCGTCCACTGCCTCATCCACATCGCGGCGCTCAAGCGCGCGCGTAATGTTGGTGAGCCTTGTGCCGAACAAGAACACATGCATGCGCGAACGATCAGACTTCATTGCGTGGAGAAAATGCAAAAACATGCGGCTATAGCCAGACATTGAACCTGAAATATCGCACAGAACCACCAATGGTGGCTCCTTCACCTTGCGGGTGCGAAAGCGGAGCAAATCTGCACCATGTCCAGTGCGCGCTGCCGCCTTCAAGCTGCGCCTCATGTCCACTGCGCCGCGTGATGACGCCGTAAAACGTCTGGTGGGCACCTCGAACTTTTTCAACTTCATGAACTCAATGGCACGCAAAGCATCTTTCTGCTCACCTTGCGACATCTGCTCAAAATCTTTCTCACGCAGCACTTCATCTGCACTGAAGGTGTAGGTGGTATCAAACTCCAATGCCTCTTTGGGAGGTTGTTTTTGGGAAATCTGCTGATTCTCATCAAACATGGCAGACGACAATCTGCGCTCGCCGTGTTTCTTTTTGGCATGGCCAGAGGGCCGTGAAACCTCCTGGAAAAACAAACTCATCAACTGCTCAAGCATTTTCGGCTTCTGCCAAAACACCTGAAACGCATGATCAAACACCGCACGATGTTCCCGCCTGCGCACAAACAAACTGTGCAACATCCAGTAGAAATCATCACGGTTTCCCATGCACCCGCTTTCTGCAGCAGTGATTGCATCCATCACCTGAGCAGGGCCGACAGGCAACCCGGCTTGGCGCAATATGCGGCCGAAGTGCATAATGTTTTCAGCCAGTTTACCGCCTTTGGGATCGGCAGGATTCATTGCGCGGCGGCCTTCAATTCCGCCTGTACTTCACTCAAAATACGCTTGGCCTCAGAGCCTTCCATACTGGAAATATCGTCTTGATACTTTAGCAGCACGCCGAGCGTGTCGTTGATAACTTCCGGATCAAGAGAGACCTTATCAAGCTCATGAAGAGCTGTGACCCAATCCAGGGTTTCCGCAACTCCAGGGGATTTAAACAAATCCTGCCCCCGCAAGGCCTGCACAAAGCCGACGACTTCGCGAGCAAGGTTTTCAGCGGCACGTGGCAGCCGCGCCTGAATAATGCTCAATTCGCGTGCTGCATTCGGATACCCAACCCAGTGATAAAGACAACGGCGTTTCAGCGCATCATGTATCTCGCGGGTGCGGTTTGACGTGATGATGACGATCGGAGGATCTTCAGCCTTAAACGTTCCAAGTTCAGGCACAGTGATCTGAAAATCAGACAGCACCTCCAACAGATACGCTTCAAAAGCCTCATCAGCGCGGTCAAGCTCATCGATAAGCAATACAGGTGGTCCCTCGACCCCCTGCTCCAAAGCCTGCAATAGCGGGCGCTTGATTAAAAAACGTTCCGAGAATATTTCACTTTGGGTCTGATCTTTGTTGAGATCGCCCGCAGCCTCGGCAAGACGGATTTCAACCATCTGTGCGGAATAATTCCACTCATAGACGGCGGAGTTGACGTCGAGCCCCTCATAACATTGCAAACGAATGAGCGGCCGGCCAAGAGCAGCACTCAGCGTCTTGGCAATCTCGGTTTTGCCTACACCTGCCTCACCTTCAAGAAATAGCGGGCGGCCAAGCTTCAGAGATAAAAAAAGAACCGTTGAAAGCGCCCTGTCGGCCACATAACGGGCGGACGTGAGGAGTTTCTGGGTTGCATCAATGGAGGTTGGCAATGTCAACCGGATATCCTTCTTTGCTGTTCACCAGGCAAAAACGCCGCCACCGGGAACATCCCGGTGGTGTACTTCATAAACCCTGAAAACGCGCAGAGGCTAACCCGCTGCCTCAACAGCACGTTTGGCCATTACGGTGCACAAGTGTGCGCGATACTCTGAAGACGCGTGAATGTCGTCATTCAAATCATCCGCAGCTATCGATACACCATCTAAAGCGGCCGCAGAAAAATCTGACCCTAGCGCACCTTCCATATCCTTTGCCCGAAAGGCGCATGGTCCCGCACCAGTGATTGCCACTCGCACATTCCCACCGCCCATATCGGACACAAACGCGCCAACCATAGAATAACGCGATGCTGGGTTCGGAAACTTGCAATATGCAGCCCGCGCAGGCACCGGAAAGCGCACTTCGGTGACGATCTCGTTTTCTTCAAGGTCTGTCTCAAACATATCCGTGAAGAACTTGTCGGCATCGATCTCACGTTCATTAGTGACAATCGTTGCATTCAATCCAAGACATGCGCCTGGATAATCTGCAGCCGGGTCGTTGTTTGCGATAGAACCACCAATTGTTCCACGATGGCGCACATGCGGGTCACCAATTGAACCTGCCAACGCGGCGAGTGCCGGAATATGCTTCTGCACATCGGCGTTGGAAGCGACATCTGCATGTGTCGTGCCTGCCTTTACGGTGACACCATCTGCACTTGCCTCAATGCCGGAATTATCGACGCCGGAAAGGTCAATTACGTCACTTGGAGCAGCAAGCCGCGCCTTAAGTGTTGGGATGAGCGTTTGCCCACCCGACATTACTGTGCCGTCATCGGCTTTCTTAAGAAGCTTAATGGCCTTATCAATGCTTTTGGGCCGGTGATATTTGAAATCATACATTATTTTTCTCCTTACTCGGCCGCGTCAGCCACGGATGCGTTTTGGATTGCCTGCCACACCGTTTGCGGTGATGCCGGCATTGATACATCAACGACACCAATTGCGTTGGTGAGCGCATTGATGACCGCTGCTGGTGCCGCAATCGCGCCCGCTTCACCGCATCCCTTAATGCCTAACGGATTAGACGGGCATTCAGTGACGGTGAATTCGAGCTTAAAGTTAGGCACATTATCAGCTCTGGGCATGCAGTAATCCATATAAGAGCCGGTTACGAGTTGGCCACTTTCTGAATCATAGTGTGCCCCTTCGGTGAGCGCCTGACCCACACCTTGAGTAATACCGCCATGCACCTGGCCTTCAACAATCATCGGGTTGATGACATTACCGAAATCATCCACAGCAACCCAATCAACGATTTCTGTGACGCCTGTTTCTGGATCAACTTCCACTTCACAAATGTGGCAGCCTGCCGGGAAGGTGAAGTTTGTCGGGTCGTGGAATGCACCTTCTTTCAGCCCAGGCTCAATTTCATCGGTCGGGAAGTTGTGCGCAACATAAGCTGCAAGCGCGACTTCGCCAAAGGCCATGGCTTTATCAGTACCTTTAACGGTGAAGGATCCATCTTTGAATTCGATATCGCCTTCAGAAGCTTCCATAACATGAGAAGCTACTTTGCGTGCTTTCGCTTCAACCTTATCAAGGGCTTTAGCGATAGCCGTCATGCCAACCGCGCCGGAACGTGAACCATATGTGCCCATGCCGAACTGAACCTTGTCGGTATCACCATGAACGATTTCAACTTGTTCAATTGGAATACCAAGACGGTCGGATACGAGCTGCGCAAATGTGGTTTCATGGCCCTGCCCATGACTGTGCGAGCCTGTGAGAACTTCCACGTTGCCTGTTGGATTCACGCGCACTTCAGCACTTTCCCAAAGACCAACACCAGCGCCCAAAGAGCCAACGGCTGCCGATGGAGCGATACCGCATGCTTCAATGTAGTTTGAGAAACCAATGCCTCGCATCTTGCCATTCTTGGCAGAACTTGCACGGCGGCTTTCAAACTCATCATACTTGATCATCTCGCAGGCTTTATCGAGCGAAGCCTGATAATCGCCAGCGTCATACATCATGATGACAGGTGTTTCGTGTGGAAACTCGCGGACAAAGTTCATGCGTCTGAACTCCGCAGGGTCCATACCGATTTCACGTGCAGCTGTTTCCACGATACGCTCCACCACATAGGTGGCCTCGGGACGCCCTGCCCCGCGATAGGCATCAACAGGTGCTGTGTTTGTGTAAACCGCATCAACCTCTGCATGAATGCAGGGCAGATTGTATTGACCAGATAACAGCGTGGCATAGAGATAGGTCGGCACACAGGAGGCAAATGTTGAGAGATAAGCTCCCATATTCGCAATGGTGCGCACTTTCAGGCCAAGCATCTTGCCATTTGCATCGGTTGCCAGTTCCGCATGGGATACGTGATCGCGACCATGAGCATCAGACAAAAACGCCTCATCGCGACCAGAGGTCCACTTAATCGGCCGGCCCACTTTCTTTGCAGCCCACACGCAGGCAGTTTCTTCAGCATAGATAAAAATCTTTGAGCCGAAGCCGCCGCCCACATCAGGGGCAATCACCCGCAGTTTATTCTCCGGCGCAACGCCAATGAACGCTGACAGCACAAGGCGTGCCACGTGGGGGTTCTGAGAAGTCGTATAAAGCGTGAAGCTATCTGAGCCCGAATCGAAAGCGCCAATTGCCGCGCGTGGTTCCATGGCATTTGGAATAAGACGATTATTCACCAAATCGATTTTAGTGATATGCGCCGCATCCTTGAATGCAGTTTCAACGGCTGCTTCATCGCCAATTTCCCAATTAAACACCGTGTTGTTAGCGGCTTCTTCGTGCACCTGCGCACCAGAACTTTGCGCGGATGCGGTTGCCACCACCGGCTCAAGCTCTTCGTACTCGACTTCGATAAGTTCAGCCGCTGCTTTTGCCTGGGCATAGGTTTCAGCCACCACCATCGCAACATGGTCACCCACATAGCGCACCTTGCCTTGAGCAAGTACGGGGTGTGGGCCCGCATTCATCGGTGAGCCATCCTTTGAATGGATCATCCAGCCGCAAATAAGGCCGCCAAGGCCATCATCGGCAATATCTTGACCGGTGAACACGGCAACAACGCCTTTGGCGCTCTCAGCCTCTTTGGTGTTGACGCCATTGAGCGCTGCATGCGCATGCGGGCTGCGCAAAAAGTATGCATATGTTTGGCCGGGCAGATTGATATCGTCAGTGTAGTGGCCCTTGCCGGTGATAAATCTCTGGTCTTCTTTGCGTGGCACCCTTGCGCCAATACCAGTATCGCTCATTCTTGAATTCCTTCCCTGAACGCCGTTCTTAACGGCTTATATCTCGGAGTACTTGTGAAGCGTTTTGCCTCACATATTGCTGGCACCTTCCTTAATCGCCTTAACGATATTGTGGTATCCGGTGCAGCGGCAGATATTGCCTTCCAATTCATCGCGAATTAGTTCTTCCGAGAGCGCTTTGCCATGGCGGTTAGCGATATCGATCCCAGCCATGATCATTCCTGGTGTGCAGAAACCACATTGCAACCCATGATTGTTACGGAACGCTTCCTGCATGGGGTGCAACTCGCCATTTGCAACACCTTCAATGGTCGTCACATTGGCGCCATCGCAGCCCGCGGCCAGAGCTGTGCAAGATTTAATGGCCTTGCCATCAACATGCACGACACACGCCCCACATTGGGACGTATCACAACCCACGTGCGTGCCTGTTAACTCAAGTTTCTCTCTTAAAAATTCTACAAGTAAAGTGCGTCCTTTAACCTTACCGGACACATCCTTACCATTTACCGACATTTTGATTTTCGGCATGCCTACTCAACCTCCCGCTTATATTTTTTCTAAAGTGGAGTTTTGCGCGGTGACGCCACCTGGTCAAGTGGACTTAGGCCTATATTTTGTATGAGAGTGCAGTTTTTATGGTGTGAAAAAGTTCTTTCGCACTCATCCAGCCATCTCGCGCAGACTATCATATAGCGATTGCGCAACATTTACGCCTTCTCGCGCTGTGATCTCGCGGTTTTTAAAGCGCCGCTCTGCCGGCAATCGCGTGCCTTCTTGTTCAAGAATTTTCCCAAACAATTCTTCACCACGCGAAATACTCCCCTCGCCACCAAAACGTTTTGGGTCGATTGCGATGATCACTTCGCTGTGGCGGCCCAAGGTTGGGGCATTACCCACATCAACCGTGGTTTCGTAGGAGAATTTACCGCCTACAAGGGCACCAGCCAAAAGTTCAACCATCATGGCAATGGATGCGCCTTTGTACCCGCCAAAGGCAAGTTGGGCACCGGCCAAAATTTCGTCTGGATCAGTTGTGGGATTGCCATCTTTGTCTATGCCGGCTCCTTCGGGAAGCGCATGACCATCGCGCTGGGCGATTTGAATTTCACCACGTGCCATGGCCGAAGACGCCTGATCAAACACCACAGGCGGCGCACCATCGCGCGGCCAAGAAAATGCAAACGGATTGGTTCCAAACAAGCCCTTTGTTCCACCAGCTGGTGCAACATATGGTCCAGCAACACAACACGCCATACCTACCAAACCATTCTCAGCAAGTGGCTCAACTTCCGGCCATAGGGCAGATAAGTGCAAAATATCATTGATCGCCGCAGCGGCAATGCCCTGCTCGCGTGCTGCAGGAATGAGCGCTTCATGAGCGGTTTGTATGGCGAGTGGCGCAGTACCGCCGGCGCCGTCTACTCTGATGAGTCCAGGTGAAACATACTCTGCAACTGGTGCGGCATCACCTTTGGCCACTCCAGACTTAACACCACCCGCGTAGCCTGGAATGCGGAACAAACCATGTGAAAGACAAATGTCGCGCTCTGCGTTTGTGACAGTGCGTGCAACAGCTTGTGCATTGGCATAATCACAACCAGCGGCAAGCATGCAGGACTTTGCGAGATCGAAGACTTCTTCAAGTGTCAGATTTACGCTCATGGTATCTTCGTCCCTTTTTTATGATTTTTTGCAGGCGGCACCTTAGCCATAAAGTACCACATCTGAAAACCGTTTTTGCAACGCAGGAAATGCAGAAAGAGTTTTTAACAGACCAAGGAAAGCCATACGGGCCAGTGGATTAGTGGACGTAACAAACTTTCGCGCACGCTCGCTGCCCTCTATAACACCGACGCCATCTGCATGACGGGCGTCTGTATATCCATCCTGAGTACCCTCTGCCAGACGTGCGGCCAAATCGCATGCATCGGCAATGCCCAAATTCATTCCGCGCCCACCGACGGGCGAGTGGCAGTGGGCGGCATCGCCGGCAAGAAAAACCCGCCCCTTCTGGTAATCTTCGACTTGACGCACAGAAATGGTGAAAGCTCCCGCACGGCGCAGATTTACCACATTCATATCGAGCGGCAGCGCCGCCAACGCGTTATCAGTGTTTGACACAACCCTGAAGCGGGCATCCTCAAGCGGAATCACCACGACGACCTTGCCGTCTTCAAGCTGGCAGATCGTGAACAGACCGGCATTTGGCCAGTCCTTCACGTCGACATCAGCAATCGACCAAGTTTCAGGTAACTCATATCCAGGATATTTTATGCCCAAATTGCCTCGAACGGTGCTTCGGATACCATCGGCTGCAATGACATAGT
>JBPCVX010000023.1:0-8681 GCA_051010095.1 Hyphomicrobiales bacterium | reverse complement strand
ATTATCCCCCTCGCAGAGATTGCGCCGCGTTGGCATCATCCTATTAACGGAAAAACAGCCTCGCAATTGGCACTGAAGGCGCGACTGTCGCCAGAGGGGCGAATTTTAGACGTTATATAATGGGAAGCTGTGTTGGAAATGCTTGCTTTTTAAACATGAAACACATACATACCAAATCAATTGTTCCTTTAATCTAAAGTGAGGAGACGAGCTCTATGGCGCGCGTCACCGTTGAAGACTGTATCGATAAAGTTCCTAACCGTTTTGAGCTTGTGCTTTTGGCGAGCCACCGTGCGCGCACAATTTCACAAGGCGAGCCGCTGACGGTTGAGCGTGACAATGACAAGAACCCGGTTGTTGCTCTGCGCGAAATCGCCGATGTTACAGTGGATAAAGACGATCTGCATGAAGATCTGGTGCACTCCATGCAAAAGCATGTTGAAGTTGATGAGCCAGAGCCCGAAAGTGCTCCGCTTATTCCAGCAGCCCCGACAGCGGCTGATCAATTCGAACCGACCATTCCTGATGAAGAAGTTTCGCTTGATCGTATGACCGAAGAAGAATTGTTGCGCGGACTTGAAGCGCTGCCGCCAGCGGAAAGCCCAGGCAGCACACGCTCTGGTCTTTGAGCGCAAGCTACATCGTTTGGATTTGTATGCCGGGAAGACCTGTCTCTTCCCGGTTTTTTTATCTCGTGAGGTGAACGGTAATTTTGGGTGTGCGGTGAACAGAGGTTTAAAAACATACCGTTTAGAATTAGAATCGTTGAATGGCTGAGTTATTAACCCAAATACCCGTTCCAGCAGAAGCGCGTCCGCGAATGATGCGCCAATATGAACTGGTTGAGCGGGTTACGAGCTATGACCCCGATGCAGACGAAGCACTACTTAATAGGGCCTATGTTTATGCGATGAAGGCCCATGGTGCACAGACACGTGCTTCAGGCGACCCTTACTTTTCCCACCCGCTGGAAGTGGCGGCCATTCTCACTGATCTCAAGCTTGATGATGCGACAATCGCTGCAGCACTGTTGCACGATACAATCGAAGACACCGAAGCGACCAAGCAAGAGATTGACACCCTGTTTGGCCCGGAAATTGGTGCACTGGTGGAGGGTCTTACAAAGCTCAAGCGCCTTGATCTGGTGACCAAGGAAGCAGCACAAGCTGAAAACTTGCGCAAACTATTGCTGGCCATTTCAGATGACATTCGTGTGTTGTTGGTGAAACTTGCTGATCGTCTGCACAATATGCACACGCTGGAACACATGCGTCCTGATAAACGCGCCCGCATTGCCCAGGAAACGATGGATATTTATGCGCCACTGGCAGGTCGAATTGGCATGCAGCAGGTGCGCGATGAGCTTGATGATATTTCATTTAAAGTGCTCAACCCGGAAGCATATGAAACGATTACCACCAGGCTTTCCCATCTGCGTGAAGAATCTGGCAACATGCTGGAGGAAATTGAGAATGAGCTCAGCCAGAAACTGTCAGAATATCATATTCAGTCTCATGTCTACGGTCGTGAAAAGAAGCCATACTCGATCTGGCGTAAGATGGAGAACAAACAGATTTCGCTGGGTCAACTTTCTGATATTTACGGCTTTCGCGTGATCTTGCAAAATATTGATGATTGCTACACGGCACTCGGCGTGGTTCACCAAACTTGGCGCATGGTGCCTGGCCGCTTTAAAGACTATATTTCCAACCCCAAAACGAATGATTATCGTTCGCTGCACACAACTGTCGTTGGTCCGAAGCGTAAACGCGTTGAACTGCAAATCCGTACCGAAGAGATGCATGAAACCGCTGAAAAAGGTGTTGCCGCACACGCCTTGTATAAAGATTTTGGTTCGGCAGAAGCGCCCGTTGATCCCGCTAAGCAAAACGGTCACGCACGCTCCAATTCCAGAGCTGCAGAAAGTAACGCCTATCGCTGGTTGCGAAGACTTATTGATATGCTTGCGGAGGGTGACAGCCCCAAAGAATTCCTGGAGCATACAAAACTTGAACTGTTCCATGATCAGGTTTTCTGCTTCACGCCAAAGGGTGATCTGATTGCGCTGCCGCGCGGTGCGACGCCCATTGATTTTGCCTATGCGGTACACACGGGTGTTGGCAACACATGTGTGGGCTGTCTGATTAATGGTCATCATGCTCCACTAATGTCTGAACTTCAAAATGGCGATGAAGTGCAGGTGATTTGTTCTGATGCGCAGGTGCCACCAGCTGCATGGGAAGGCATTGCGGTAACTGGTAAGGCGCGTGCAGCAATTAGGCGTTCAACCCGCAATGCGGTGCGCCAGCAATATGCAGGGCTTGGGCGTGAGATTTTGCAACGATCCCTAACCACTCACCAACGCGACTTTAGCGAAGAGCAACTTGCTGCCTCGATCGAGCGTTTGGGTGAAAGTGATGTTGAGGATGTACTATCTAAGGTTGGACGTGGAGAGATTTCTGTTTCTGATGTGCTGAAAGCGCTCAATGTTGAAGATGATGAGGGCAAGGGTACTGAAGGGCAGTCTGGCGTTGGTCAGCGTCTGCGTTCGTTGGGCCAAATGTTTCCGCGCGGCCGCAATCGCAAAAAGAAAGCATCTAAGAGTGATGCCGTTCCTGTGCGCGGCCTGAAATCTGATTTACCTATGAAAATTGCACCTGAAACGGGAGCCGTTCCTGGAGAACGTATTGTCGGCATTCTGTCACCGGGTGTAGGGGTTACGATTTATCCGATTTTTTCTGATCATCTGCAAAAGTTTGAAGACGAACCAGCCCGCTGGATTGATCTTGCATGGGATGTAAACCCGGAACTTGGAGAACGTTTTCCGGCGCGCTTGGTTGTCACATTGCTGAATGAGCCTGGCGCGCTTGCACAAGTAACCGGTTCTATTGGCAATAATGAGGCTAACATTCAAAGTCTTCAAATGGACACTCAGTCAGCGGATGTTTATGAGGTGCACATTACGGTTGAAGTTTTTGACATTAAACACCTCAACACAATCATCCGTGAACTAGGGCGCGCGCCACTTGTAACGAGCGTTTCGCGCGTGACAGGGTAACACCAACAAACATTTCATCACACCAGGCAAAAAATGCCGCAATTTGAGTGGATAATCTTGGTGGTGATTGCTATCTGAGTGGCGAGCACATTTCTGACGCTGAAAGAGGAAATTCTGACTATGCTGAGCCGTGAGCAAATCCTAGATGAATTCAAGGACGCTGGTGCGTTGCTTGAGGGGCACTTTGTATTGTCGTCTGGTTTGCACAGTTCAGCGTATATCCAGTGCGCGCGCGTGTTGATGGATGCAAAACGCGCAGCGCGCCTTTGTGGCGAAGTTAAAGAAAAAGTTCATGCTGCAGGGTTTAAAGAGTTTGACATGGTGGCGTCGCCCGCCATGGGTGGCGTTGTCGTCGGGTATGAAATGGGTAGGCAACTTGATTGTCCCTCAATCTTTTTTGAACGAGTTGATGGTACGCTTACGCTGAGACGTGGATTTTCAATCGCTAAAGGCGCGCGCTGCTTAATGATGGAAGACATTGTGACCACCGGATTGTCATCGCGTGAATGCATCGATGCGATTACCAATGCAGGCGGTCAAGTGGTTGCGGCATCATGTTTGATCGATCGTTCGGCGGGCAAATCTGAACTTGGTGTTCCGCTGGTTGCGCTGTTGGAAATGGAAGTGCCGGCATACGCGGAAGCTGATATGCCGCCGGAATTAAGAGCGATCCCGGTTGAAAAGCCAGGAAGCCGGGAACTGCATAGTTAGGTTTGAGTGAATGTTGTTTAAGCGACGTGATAAAGAGACCCGGATAAACCGGTTGCGTGTATGGGCCTGGCCGCGCCGCAGCTGGAAACGCAGTTGCACTTATGTGTGGCATCGCGTTACGCGCCTTGCAGGCTCTCCGCACGCAATTGCCATTGGGTTTTCGATGGGGATTCTGGCCTCGTTTACACCCTATATGGGCTTGCACTTTCTTTTTGCGGCAATCCTTGCTGCTGTTGTTGGTGGCAATCTTTTGGCATCGGCTTTTGGTACGTTTATTGGCAATCCCGTAACATTCCCGTTCATTTGGCTCGCGACCTACAATTTTGGCAGCCTTATTTTGGGCCGCGAAACAGCGGAACAAATCGACATCACCCTGCCGCACGGAATTTGGTGGCGTTTGTTCACTGAACCGACTTTGGCATTTGAACAGTTCTGGTCAGTGGTAGGGCCATTTATGGTTCCAATGACTGTTGGAGGCATACCACTTGGCCTTCTTGTCGGAACAATTGGCTATTTTCCCATTCGCGCTGCTGTGAGAGGTTTTCAAGACAGGCGACGTGAAAAACTGCTCGCAGCGCGCGAGCGGCCAAGCGACGCGACTTTGAGAAGTTAAGCTTTACGCGCAGGAGCCAGTGTAATGAGTAATCCGCAGTCAATTCCCTATTTGCGGCTGGGTGTGAATATTGATCATGTTGCAACCATTCGAAATGCCCGTGGCGGCAGACATCCAGACCCCGTGCGCGCAGCACTTGTTGCAGCGGACGCGGGTGCGGAAGGATTGACGGCACATCTGCGTGAAGACAGGCGACATATCAGTGATTTTGATATCGCGCGCCTGCGCCAGGAAGTTCCACTGCCACTAAATCTGGAAATGGCGGCCACCGACGAAATGCTCGAAATAGCACTTGCGCACGTGCCGAATGCGTGTTGCATCGTACCTGAGAAGCGCGAGGAAGTGACCACGGAAGGTGGCCTTGATGTGGCGGGTGGGCATAATCACCTTAAGCATTATGTAGAAGAAATTCGCGCCAAGAATATACGTGTTTCCCTGTTTATTGATCCCGATAAGCGCCAAGTTGATGCAGCAGCCGAAATTGGCGCTGATATTGTTGAATTGCATACAGGAGCATATTGCGAGGCGCATGAAGCACGCGAAATGCATTTGGGCGATAAGGAATTGCAGCGTATTCGCGATATGGTCGAATATGGCGATGGCCTTGGTTTGGAAATGCATGCAGGCCACGGCCTTACGTTTGAGACCGTGGAAGATGTGGCAGAAATTCCGCAATTGCACGAACTCAATATTGGCCACTTTTTGATTGGTGAAGCGATTTACATGGGGCTTCCAACGGCTATCCGCAAAATGCGCAATCATATGGATGTTGCCCGCAAGAAAGCTGGCCGCGCTGCATGATTATCGGTGTCGGCAATGATATGATCGACATCCGGCGAATTGAAGCCTCTATCGAGCGGTTCGGTGACCGTTTCATCAATCGTATTTTCACACAGGTTGAGCAAACCAAATCGGATAGGCGCAAACAGCGCGCAGCATCATACGCAAAGCGGTTTGCCGCTAAGGAAGCATGTTCAAAGGCACTTGGAACAGGCTTTAGAAAAAGTGTGTATTGGCGCGATATGGGGGTTGTTAACGAACCCTCTGGCAGGCCAACCATGAACCTCACAGGCGGTGCGCTAAAACAGCTTGAAAGTCTCATGCCGAATGACTGCAAGCCAGTTATTCACGTTACCATTACAGATGATTTTCCCTGGGCGCAGGCAATCGTTATCATAACTGCTGAACCAGCTTGAGATTGTTTGGTCCTGAATTCACCAAGATTTAACGTCAGTGACATCATGCGAATCCATTGCTTTGCGGTGCGTTGAGCGTTATAGCAGCGCATATCAATTGGCTGAAACAGGCGGAATATAATGTCGGCTAACACCGAAAAGGTAGAAAAGAAATCCGAGGGTGGCACCTGGGAAATCGTCAAGGTCGTTATTCAGGCCCTGTTGATTGCCTTTGTGGTGCGTACTTTTCTCTATCAGCCGTTTAATATTCCCTCAGGCTCGATGATACCGACTTTGCGCATTGGGGACTATTTGTTCGTCTCCAAACTAAGCTACGGCTATAGCAAATATACATTTAGCTTCGCACCAGGAGCTGGTGATGATCCGTTGTTCAAGTTTGCGCTTCCTACACCTTCAGGGCGTTTCTTTTTTGCCGACACCCCAGAACGCGGCGATGTTGCGGTGTTTAAACTACCCGCCGATAACACCACCGATTACATCAAACGTGTCGTTGGGTTGCCTGGAGACCGGGTGCAGATGATTGATGGTGTGCTGCACATAAATGCGAAACCGGTCGGTATGCGCGAGATCACTTTGCCTGATGACAAATTGCCACCGCGCGCCAAAGCGGCAGGGGTTAAAGTCTACATCGAAACATTGCCAAATGGCGTCGAACACATGACATTCGATTATGGACCGCAATCGATGGACAACACGCCGGAATTCAATGTGCCCGAGGGGCATTACTTCATGATGGGCGATAATCGTGATAACTCGCTCGATAGCCGCGCTTCGAATGTGGGATATGTACCGTATGAAAATTTCGTCGGCCGTGCGGAGATTATCTTCTTTTCCAAAAAACCGGACAGTTCATTTTGGAAGATCTGGGAGTGGCCCTGGTCGATCCGTTGGTCGCGCTTCTTCCAAGGAGTAGACTGAACAAAGTGGCGACCCGTGACAAACTTGCAGCCCGCATTGGTTATGACTTCGCGTCTGACGACCTTTTACAGCGCGCGTTAACGCATTCAAGCTATCGGGCCGGTGGTAAGAAAAAACCAAGTAGAAATAATGAGCGCCTTGAATTTTTGGGCGATAGAGTATTGGGTTTGGTTATCGCGGATTGGCTTTTTGCCACTTATCCTGATGAGAATGAGGGTGATCTTGCACCTAAACTAAATGCTCTTGTGCGAAAGGAAACGTGTGCACATGCGGCGCAAGATATAAACCTTGGAAAACATCTTAAACTGGGTCGCGGTGAGGAAAGTGCGGGCGGCCGCGATAAGATGGCGGTGCTGGGTAATGCTATGGAGGCGTTGATTGCAGCTGTATATCTCGATGGTGGATATAGCGCCGCGCACACAATGGTCTTGCACGTTTGGGAGCCTCATCTGGCAACAGTCACCTCGCTTCGAAAAGATGCCAAAACGGCGCTTCAAGAATGGGCGCAAGCGCGCGGTCTGCCATCTCCTGTATATCGCGAGAAAGAGCGCACCGGACCAGACCATGAACCAGTATTTGTGATGGAGGTTGAAATTCAAGGACACAAAAGCGACGCGGCTCAAGGGGCGAGCAAGCGAATTGCGGAGCAAAGTGCTGCTGAAGCATTTTTGCGCCGGAAGAAAATCTGGTGATTGGCATGGAAGAAGACCAAACTCGCTGTGGAATGGTGGCGCTGATTGGTGCGCCAAATGCAGGCAAGTCGACTTTGCTGAACCAGCTTGTTGGCTCTAAGATTTCAATCGTCACTCATAAGGTGCAGACCACGCGCGCAAGTATTCGCGCGATCGCCTTAAGGGACGCAAGCCAAATAATCTTTATCGATACCCCGGGAATTTTTGCACCGCGTCGCAAACTTGATGAGGCCATGGTTGAGGCCGCTTGGGGAGGAGCTGCTGATTCGGATTTGAATATATTATTGGTTGATGCGCGCGATGGCGTTTCTGAGCAAGTGCTTGCAATAATTGACGGGCTCAAGTCAAACGGTGTTTCGGCGTGTCTGGCCATCAACAAAATTGACCTGATAAAGAACGAAAATTTATTGGCACTCACACAACAGCTTTCAGAAATTTTTGATTTCCAGGAGGTGTTTTTGATTTCTGCGCTTTCCGGCGACGGTGTTTCTGATGTGCTGGACTTTCTCTCCCGCAATGTGCCCATTGGTCCGTGGCTTTACCCTGAGGATCAAATCGCAGATGTGCCAATGCGGATGATCGCTGCAGAGGTTACGCGCGAAAAGGTTTTTTTGCGGCTGCACCAAGAATTGCCATACGCCTCAACAGTTGAAACGGAGAGTTGGAAAGAACTCAAAGATGGATCTGTGCGCATTGAACAGGTTGTCTTTGTGGAACGCGATAGCCAGAAGAAAATAATGCTGGGAAAAAATGGCGGCACGATAAAGGCTATCGGAAGTGCAGCGCGCAGCGAGCTTGAAGAGATGCTTGAGCGCAGAGTGCATCTGTTTTTGTTTGTGAAAGTGCGCGAAAAATGGGCAGAAGATCCTGAGCGTTACCGGAATATGGGACTAAGCCTTCCCAAGGGTTAGTAGGCGAAAGTTGCATATATTTTGGGATGTTACAATTCGTAATCTTACGTGAAAGCGCAACTATTTTGTTGAGATAGCGCGGGATTATCGATACCTTAGCTTTATTGGTGCAAAGAACAATTTTCAAAGTATTTCGATTTCAAGACAGGACAGGTCGTTGAGTGTTGCGCTAGATAGGCAGTTGGGGACGGATCCGGAAAATCCGCTTGTGGTTACGAGCACCAGCAGATTTCTCGCTGCCCAACTCAGCGCGCGCACCAGTAGCCGCAAGCTAAACACGACTGCATCGCATTTGTTACATAATGGCGTGTTCAGCAGCGCACGTGAGAAACTGGACACGTTCCACACCATAGCGTCGGCGCAAATGGCTTGCGACCACATGCGCCATTCAAATCCTTTGATGGTTCTATTCAAGCTGGGCAAACGAAAGTGCCCGTTTGGAAGAAACGGCGTTGGGCAAGCAAGTGAAGCCATGAAAGCCGTGCGCGACATGGCGGAACACCACGGCGTTGAACTGTTTTTAATATCGGGGTCTTTGCTTGGGCCTGTGCGCGATGGTGATTTGTTGGCGCATGACTATGA
>JBPCVX010000022.1:0-7086 GCA_051010095.1 Hyphomicrobiales bacterium | reverse complement strand
TGGGCGTCCGGGTTGTCACGGTCCACTTTTAAAGCCGTGTCCGCCGCCTGGCGCGCGCGCTCATCCCAATCGGGCTGCGTGTCGTGACCCCGTTTCTTGGATTCGATATGGCTAAATGCCAATCTTGACCATCCCAGTGAGTAATTGGGCTCTTCCCGCACCGTTTCAAGCAGGCAATCGCGCGCGCGACGAAAGTCTTCAACCGCCCAAGTTTCATAGAACCAGTATGACAATAAGTAACACTCATAAGCGGCCATGCTGCCGGGTGCTTTGTCGCGCAGCGACTGGACAATCGCCGACTTAAAAATCGGCGCGTCGCTGGATCCAATCTGTGCGGCAACTTTGCGGGCAATCTCTACTTGAATTTCCATTACATTGGAAACACTCAAATCCGCCTCAAACGGCCCCGGCGACGTGAGCTGCCTACACGTCTTTGCATCGGTGAAGTTTGTGGTGACACGAATTTTTTTCTCAGATCGTTGGACCGCGCCCGAAAGTATATAGTCCGCGCCAAGTTCTTCGCTAATCTTTTTGCAATTTACGCCATCGCGATATTCCGTTGTTGCTTCGGGTGCAATGACAAACAGGTTCGAGAAGTTTGCCAGCATCGAATTTAAGTCGCGGGTCAGACCGTCACTAAAATAGGTATCCGCTGCTTCGGTCCCGATATTTTTAAACGGCGTCACGACAATGCGCGGTCCTGATGGAAGCGCAGCCTCATCGTTTGGTGTGAAGTAAAAGAAAGTTGCTAATGCCACCGCGGCGACTGCCATTGCAAGACCAACCATGCGTCGCCGCTTCAACGCCTTGTTCGGGATCATTTTCGCCAATTCAGGTGGCCACATCCAGACATCAACGTCTTGCGCGATGTTTTTCAATTGATGGCTGCCGGCGTTGACAAATTCCACATCAATTTTGTCGAGCGTCTGCTGTGCAACAATCTTTGATATGCTGATACCATCAGCCGGTGCAAGCGCTTCAAGCCGGGCGGCTATGTTCACCCCATCACCCAGCAGATTATCGCCATCTGCCATTACGTCACCGAGATGGATACCAATTCGGAATCGCAATTTCTGTTCGTCTGCAACATCATTGTTGCGCGCAGCAACCCCTTGCTGAACGTCAACTGCGCATCTGACGGCCTCAACTGCACTCTTGAATTCTGCAATTACGCTGTCGCCTGCGCTCCCAAATACGCGCCCGCCATAGTTGGCAATTGTCTCATCAATATGCAGACGATGGGATTTCAGCGCACGCAAGGTCGCCTCTTCGTCTTCGCCCATCAAGCGCGAGTACCCGACTGCATCAGCAACGAAAATAGCCGCTAATCGGCGTTCCATCGGCACCTCCCAGTGGTCCAACATAGCGTATATAGGTGATTTGGGGAAACCGCCAAGCGACATTGTGGAACCCCAGACACGCTCAATGTGGACGTTACGACTGCTTAAGAGGCGTTTCTTGAGCACCCCTGCTGATAGGCGGTCAACGCCAGCAGCTCGGATTTCTCTGACGTTGCGATTTTCATCACTTCATATGGCAGATACCATTTACCCAATCTAGCAAGCAGATCCCCCTGGTTTTTTGTGTTCTTGGCATCCATAAAGATGTCCGTTTCGAAAGTAACCTTCACGCCAATCTTTGATGCGTTTTTGAACAATTCATCAACGGCAAGATCGACCAATTTCCACATCGCCGTGCTAACCGGATCGTCCCAGGAATTACCAGGATCTGTGCTGGGAGTGGCGCGAGGGTATTTTGAGAGGCGTCGACATATTCGACATAATTTACTTCAAATAAATTGAATAATAATATTTATTCAAAGATATATTTTGCGAATACTTGTGATAACTTCACATTTCTGGAATTTCAAAGGAATGTGGAGCACACATTGGACAAGAAAAGCTCATTGAATGAGGTAACGCCTGCAAATCTGGTTGATGTTTACGGGCTCTCAGAAAACGAACTCACACAAATTCGCGCGCTAAAGCCACTCATGAAAAAGAACATGGGCAACTTTATTGGCTCATTTTACGAGTGGCTCAGTGAGCGACCCGAATATGAAGAATTCTTTGGGGACGAAAGTTATGTAAAGCGCATCCAAAGCCTGCAATCTGACTATTGGATGAATTTTTATGACGCCCGCGTTGATCAGGCATATATCGAAAGATTGCGCGTGCTGGGAGGCGTACACGCGCATATTGGGCTCTCACTTGAAGCTTACATGGCGGGTGTAAATGTCTTTCTCGGCATGTTCACCGATACCATCCGTGATCCAAAGAACAAGGTCAAAGACAAAACTACTGCGGTACGAGCGGTCACAAAACTCATCAGCCTGGATACCGTTGTTGTCGTTAGCGCGTTCACCGACCGAACACAACAGATTATAAATGAACAAAATCAATCACTTATGCAGTTGTCGACGCCGGTTTCGATGCTTTGGGACGATATTCTTATGCTGCCAATTGTTGGCATCGTCGATTCAAAGCGTGCTCAGGAAATTATGGACGCCATGCTTTTGAAAATCTCGCATACGACTGCACGAGTGATGATCCTGGATATCAGCGGTGTAAGCGTTATCGATACAGCGGTGGCCAACCACTTTATCAAGATGACCAAGGCCACTTCGTTGATGGGATGCAGATGCGTCATTTCAGGCATTTCACCCATGATCGCCCAAACCATTGTTTCGCTTGGCATCGACCTGTCAGAAATAAACACCCGCTCTACACTGAAAGATGCTTTGGCGTTCGCGTTTGCCGAGACAGGCCATGGGAGCGTTTCAACCTAAAACGTTCCAGAGAGAAAGTTGCGCCGCAATGGAGAGTATTCTGACAAGCGAAAAGAGGCCGCGCGTCGCCATGCAAGTTACGCAGGATTGCCTTGTTGTGTCCGTGCAGGTTGAGCTTTACGAGGAAACTCTTCTACAAATGCGCGAAGATATGCTTCACCGCGTCCATCAGTCCAACGTGCACAAGGCAATTATCGATTTATCATCTGTCGATCTCATCGACGCCTACTCCTACGAACACATTTGCGATACGGCAAACATGGCAAAGGTGATGGGGACACACACAATTGTCGCCGGAATCCAACCAGGGTCTGCTTCAGCACTTGTAGAATTGGGCGTTCGGGTTGGCACAGTCGAGATTGCACTGAACATGGAAGATGGTTTTCAGCGTCTTGCAAATATGAGCGATACGCCACATCAGATTGATCTGACGGGCTCGGAAACCACACAGGCCGAGGAAAATAATACAGTTGATGCCATAATTGACAAACTGGCCGATACAGAAACGCCGAGCGAAGACCTTCCCGAATACCCGCCGGAAACACTGCCAGATCGAAACAGTATATAATGAAAACCGAAGCCGAGAAACCGAACGAGAGATCTCGTCGCTATTTATTGCAAACCACCGGAGATATTGCCGTTGTTGTCATGAAAGTGCGCGAAACCGCACGCTCTATCGGATTGAATGAAAGGCAGGAATTTCAAGTAGGAACAGCTGTTTCAGAACTTGCGACTAATGCGATAAGATACGCAAAATCTGGTGAAGCTTACATACAGATTGTGAAACGCAAGGGCAGTTTGGGTTTGGAAGTTGTGGTTAGAGACAAGGGTCCAGGAATTGCGGATATCGACAGCGCACTGCAAGAGCATTTCAGCACCCAAGATAGCCTTGGATTGGGTCTTCCGAGTGTAAAGCGCATGACCGACGAATTCACATTGGTTTCAAACGTTGGTCAAGGCACACGTGCCACCATACGCAAATGGTGCAACGCTTCATGAGCACAACCATCGAACATGGCATTAAGAATAGACCCTTTCTTGGTGAGCGCGTCTCGGGTGACGCGGGCATCGTAATTGAACGCGACAATGGACTTCATGTCGCAATCATAGACGTACTGGGTCATGGCCCGGAGGCGCATGAAGTCGCGAAGCATATCGTGGGGCGCTTAGAGCGCGAAGACTGGACTAGCATTTGCGATTTACTCTCGCGCCTTCACGAGAGCGTTCGAGGCGGTCGAGGTGCGGCAATTGCAATCGCAGATATTGATTTCGGCGAAGGGGCAATGCGCTACGTCGGCGTTGGCAATACCGTGGTTCGCAAATTCGGCCGCACACCAGCTCGGTTAGTATCGAGTGACGGTACGCTTGGTCATATTATGCGTACACCTCGCGAAGAGCGCCTGGAGTTTGATCGTGGAGACACTATTCTTTTCTACACCGACGGAGTTCAGGACCATTTTGACCTCAACCAATACGAAGGATTTCGCAGCGATAGCGCATGGTCTATCGCGCTCAACATCGTAAAGCTTTTTGGAAAACCGCACGATGATGCAACGTGCATAGCACTGAAAGCAGTTTGATGATTGAACTTGGCAAATTGCGCATAGAAACAGAGGCATCAATCGTTGATGCGCGCAACAAAGTTGCCAATCTAAGTGAATCACTCGCGATTGACGAGGTCGCGGTCACCCGGATCGCTACCGCATTATCTCAAATGGCCCGCGTCGCGCTTAAACAAACTGAGTATTTCTACCTTATCATAGGGCTTGTTCAGCGCGAACAAGTCTATGGCATTATGATCGTTTTTGAAGACATAGAAGATAGCATGCTAAAGGATTTGGCGACTGCATTTTTTGACAAGGTCGCGATCCATTCAAACGACCTTGGCGGACGCAGCTTAGGCGTTTTTCGTCAGGGAAATTTGCCAGATTTCACGCCGTCTGACGGATTTATCGAAAGGGCGCGCAACAAAATTCAGCAACTTTCAAAAGCTGATCAATTGCTAAGAGTGATCCTTCCAGGAAGTATCGCTGAAGAGCTGACGGCCAAAGCGAACGTTAAGACCAGGCGTCATGAAAACGTAGCGGTATTGTTTGCAGACATTGTTGGCTTTACGACTTTTTGTGACAAACGCGAACCCGAAGAAGTCGTTGATCATTTGCAAGAGCTCTCACTCATATTTGAGTCAATTGCAGAGAAACATCGCGTTGAAAAAATCAAGACAGTGGGCGACTGCTTCATGGCGACCGCCGGTTTATTGGTGCCACTTGAGAACCCAGTTCTTAATTGCATTTTATGCGGCAAGGAGATGCTTGCTCACGCACGGCAAATGTCGTTTCGGTGGAATTTGCGCATTGGTGTGCATATAGGTCCGGTGACAGCGGGCATTGTCGGTCATAAGCGATTTTCCTACGATCTTTGGGGCGATACCGTTAATACCGCAGCCCGCATTGAAGCAAATGGTCAAGTTGGATCGGTGAACCTCAGTCCACGCGCAAGGCTTGAAGTTGAAGATCATGTCGAATGTGCATCAATCGGTGTTGTTGCAGTTAAAGGAAAAGGAGATATGGAAATTTTCCGCGTCCTCAGCGCCGAGAGCCCGCGGATCCATGTTCAAGGGTAGACAGATTTGGCCGACTAAGGAGCCCGCCTGCTGACTTGAAATTTGGCCGCCATTATTTTGCAATCTGTACCCTGAAAATTGACGGCGCAGGCTCGTCACCCTCAACCAATGGCAGTCATTCATTGCGTTGACACAGTTGCAAAACATTAAGATTATCTGTGTCTGAGCACCTAACGTAAAGACCAAACGTTGCTCGATGCATGGAGAGCTCCAAATGACGCCAGAAGAAATTCTATCGCACCCCGCGCGCGTTCTCACCCAAGCACAGCGAGAACATTACTTCGAGAAAGGCTATGTGGGCGTAGGAAGCCTCGTTCCACAAGACACGCTTGCCAATCTTGTGACGGTAACACATCAATTCGTGGACGCCAGCCGTGAAGAGAAGCAAGCCGGCAAGGTGTTTGACATCGGTCCCGGCCACAGCGCCGACAATCCAGTTTTGCGCAGGTTGAAAAAGCCAGATGAGCAACACGAAGCCTATTGGAAGTTCGCTAGTGGCTTAATGGCTGATGTTGCGGCTGATCTTGTTGGCCCTAATGTTGTGTTCCATCACTCGAAACTCAATTTCAAATGGCTCGATGAGAGCGACATGGTTAAATGGCATCAAGACATCCAATTCTTCCCACACACCAATTACAACGTAATCACAATCGGATGCTATTTGGCAGATACCGATATGAAAAATGGTCCTCTGGCGGTAAAGCCTAATTCGCATAATAACGATCTGTTCGATCAATACGACGTGAACGGCAATTGGACCGGCATGCTGAGCGATGAGGATGCAGCGTCAATCGATATGAACGATGTGGACTATCTTAGCGGCCCGGCAGGCTCGATTACGGTTCACAATGCGCGAACACTGCATTACTCACCATCAAGCAAGTCTCCAATGCCACGCCCGCTCCTTCTAAATTGCTACACTTCGGCCGATGCGAAGCCCTATACGCCACACCCTGACCCTTCTGCGCATGCTTACGAAATCGTGCGCGGGGAACACGTGACGTGGGCGCACCATGACCCGCGCCCTTGCCAAATCCCACCCGATTGGTCGGGCGGCTATACGTCAATCTATGCCGCACAAGCAGGCGAAGACAAAACGGAATCAGCTGGAATGATGTGAGGCGCTGGCACGCGCATTTCATAAAAAACTGAAATCTAAACGCGTGGGGGCAAGCAACAGACGCGATCGTAGGCATATCGCTCACCCAGCAAACCATTGTACTCGTAAATATCAAGTGTCGCTTGATAAGCCTTCTCAGTGATTTCAATATGCGGCGTCCAGCACCCTAACCGCTGGTAGGTATCGATGCATTTCTCCAACGCAACGCTATCAACTTTTGGAAAATATGGTTGAGCAGCCCTGGCAATTTCTGCAGCTGATTCCTCGTTCATATACTTCCTGGCGTTTCGATAGGCACGGGTGAAAGCCTTTGCCATATCCGTCTTTAGCCATTGCGGCTTCGCGGCGAGACTGGAGAACCCGCACGGACCAATCAATGGGCCAACATGTGCAACAATATGCCCTACATTGTCTGCTTCCAGTTGCTGCGGGTAAGGGCCTTGTTGCTGAACATACTGCCCAGATCCTGCACGAAATGTAGCGTCAATATCGGCCGCTCCACCCGGGCACACCGGCACGAGCTTGTTCTCATCAATGCCTGCCATGTTGCATGCG
>JBPCVX010000021.1:0-20501 GCA_051010095.1 Hyphomicrobiales bacterium | reverse complement strand
CGGCTGAGTTGCGACCAATCAACCGCCCCAAAATCGACAGGCTGGCCTTTTTGCAAAAGCTCATATGTGGGCCCGAGCGCATAAGGGTTGGATTTGAGCTTGGGCAGCAATTCTTTGGTTGCGATCGAATACGGCACTGTCCACGTAGGGTTAATCTCAACATATTTGATCTTGTGTGAGAATACAGGTGTGGCATGCGCCGGCTTTCCAACAACAACGCGAATTTGTTCAACCATCGCGCCATATTCCATGCGCCTCAACTGAAAGGCAGCAATATTTACAAGAATATGCTTGTCGCCCAAATCTTCCGGCATCCAGCGCCAGCGCTCCATATTTACAATGATCTGGCGCATACGCTCTTCGGCTGAAACATTGAGCGCAAACATGGATTGCTTGCCAACAGCACCATCTGCATCAAGGCCATGTCGGCGCTGGAACGAGCGCACAGCGATCTCCAGTCCTTCGTCGTAGAATTCAGGGTCGTCTGGAATTTGAGTCATCTCGCCCGACGCCAAAAGGCGCGCGCGCATTTGCCCAACACGTTCACCGCGCATACCAGGTTTCAGGGTCTCGCCAACTTCAACACCGCCCCAGCCGCCACGGGCGACAATAGCGCGATAGGTTCGAAGAGCTGTGCGCAACGAGCGATACTCAGCACTTTGCGGTTCCCAATCTTTAAAAAAGCTTGGAAGATCCTCGTAGAGGTTCAGTTTGTTTATAATTTCAACCTGATCGATTTTTTTGCGCGAGACATAGAGTTTCGGGTCAACGCGCCGGGGCACGAAACGCCCGATTTTAAGATCTGATGCATAGCGAAGAAAGAAAGACGAAAACGCCAACTCAGCGTAGGCTTCGGTAAATGGGTCACCCGCTTTGAGCGAATCCTGAAGGGACACCAAGTAGTCGATTGGGTAATCGCGCGTGAACAGGCCATCATTGGCTGCATTGCGCAGGCGCTCTACGAGCTGATCCATACGCGGGGAGCCGACCCAAAAAAGCCTGCCATTGCCTTGAACATAGTGGTTCGACAATGCGTCACGCACATTTTGGATAGGCATGGGGAGGCGCTGGTCTGATGTCAAAATCTTGTCGATCAGCGCAGAAACCTCATCGCGCGATGAAAAGCGATCACCTTTTTCGGCAACAGCACTGTTCGAAATCAAACAAAACGCGGCGAACAACAACGCTATTCGGATGAAACACGTTGCGCTCATTAATCCCGTTTCCGCACGTCTAACCATTGTGTAAACTCTCCAATTAAGCTTTAACAATCAACGCCAGCACATGTTTATGTTAACGGGTTCAAGCGAGCGCTTAAAGGGGTATATCTGCACTCAATCACACAATCTTGTGTGGTATGTGCAAATATGATGCTCACATTATGCGCAGCGTTTGCCGTGTGTGAATAAAATGAGGTTACGATGAGTAACGCCAAACAGTTCAAATCTCTTCCATTAGAGCGTCTGCAAGACATGGCAGACGCGGGCGCCGAGGTCAAAGAATCACTGCGGCTACTCCAAAAGGCCGGTGAAAACGTGGTCGGCAGATGTATCGCAAATCACGGAACTTTTTACGAGTTTGATCATTATCCAGAGGGTGATGTGTACGACGACGAACATGCCTCGCAATATTACTATCACGCCCATCGTGAAGAAACCGGCGAGCACGGACACTTCCACACATTTCTGCGCGCCAAGGCGATGCCGAAATCAGTTAAACCGGCACCTTATGACGGCGACGGCACGCGCCCTCTTGGAAAGGATGCTTTGTGCCACTTCGTGGCCATCTCCATGAATTCACCGGGGATGCCAATCGGCTTGTTTACAACAAACCGATGGGTTACCGATGAGACGTATTACAGCGCAGAAGATACGATATCGCTGTTGGACAGTTTTAAAATCGAGCACACCTTTCCTTGCCTTGCCACAAATCAATGGATCAGCGGGATGTTGCGCTTATTCCGGCCCCAGATTGAGGTTTTGTTGCGTGAGCGCGATGAAACTTTGGCCAAATGGGCCGAAGACCATCCCGATGAGGATGTTTATGAAGATCGTGATTTAGAAATCACGTCGATTATCGACATTGATATAGACAAGCAAATTTCTGCCGTACTTCAAGCACTTAGTGCGGCACAAAAGGCCGCATAACGCCTCGATATCGAAAATTTCAGAGGCATGTGATCGCCAATGACACTATATCATCAATTGGACGGCACATGTTGTACCGGAACGACAAAATTAGCGGCATGAAATTTAAATTGAAGGATCCTTACCCGTGAGCATGGCAAAGATATCATTTGTGGCAGCAACAGGCCTTTTGGCATTCCTGCCTGGTTTAGCGATGGCAGAAGACGCACAAGTCATCAACCTCACCCAAACTCCATGTCAATTCCTGGAGCCTGAGGGAATGGATCATGCGTATTCCTCTTCGAACAAGGCTGACTGTGTTGCGATTAACGAAAAAACTTCAGACGACCGTCTGAAGAAAGCTGAAACTATTAAGTTGAAAGCTGGCAAGACGATTTTCCGCGTGACCAATAAGAATGTCTCCTATCCGCTTGGTTTCTACTTCCGCGGCTCAGGCGTCATTAATTATGCATCATTGCCGAAAGTTTCAGGCGGCGGGTTGGCCACTGGTGTCACCAAGGATTACGAAATTGATCTCAAGCCCGGCGAGTACGTGTTTTCGTGTCCTTTGAACAACACGCCAGATTATAGGGTGGTTGTGAACTGATCCGATGTTCGGAGTGTTCGCAGCGATGACGAAAAAGCCCAGTGCAATCGCGCTGGGTTTTTTATTTCTAAGCGCAGTTCCCGCTGTGTCGGATAATTTTAAAGCACCGGAAACGATCACGATTGCAGCAGGGCCATTTATCACCGGGTCCAACGGTGCTGAACGTGAAGCCGCCTACCAGTTGGACGAGGCAGCTTATGGCCACTCGGTCACGCGCAAAAACGGTTGGTATGATGGCGAGGCGAAGCGTGAAACGATCACGCTGCCGGAATATCAGATCACCAAAACACTCATCACCAACATGCAATATGCAGAATTCTTGAAAGATACTGGCCGCCGGACGCCCGATGTAGAGCCCAAAGTGTGGAAGAGTTATCGCCTTATCCACCCCTATGAACGCACGCGCCGCCACGCCTGGGCGGATGGTAAATTGCCAGAGGGGCGCGAAATGCATCCAGTCGTGATGGTTTCCCATGATGACGCAGTTGCATATGCTGAATGGCTTTCACAAAAGACCAATGAAACCTGGAGGCTGCCCACTGAGAAAGAGTGGGAGAAGGCTGCGCGTGGCACTGATGGGCGCATATTCCCGTGGGGCAATGCTTATGATCCGGCAAAGTTGAACAGCCATGATGGCGGGCCTTTCGATACACTGCCGGTTGGCTCGTTTCCACAAGGCGACAGCCCGTTTGGGCTGAGCGATGCAGCGGGGCAGGTGTTTGAATGGACGTCAACATCTTCGGGTAAAAACCGCTTTCGCGTGAAAGGCGGGTCATGGGATGACAAAGGGTGCGGCGTCTGCCGCCCGGCAGCACGCCATGGCAGGCCGCATTTCCTGAAGCACATTCTCGTGGGCTTTCGCCTGGTTCAAGAGCCAATCACGGTGAAGTGAAAACGTGTTTTCGCCATTTGAACCTGTGTGTTCACATCAATTGTTAGGTTGGATTCGTTCGTAATATTTGACGCTCGCGTTTGTTATCACTTCACGTGCTCGTCCAAGCTCTTTTGCATACCCCGGGAGGAACCTATGAGCTTCAGAAAGAATCTTTTAACCACAGCTGCCGTGCTGCCAGTCGCATTTGGACTAGCAACAGGTGTCGCTTACGCGAGCTGTACTGCGCAGCGTGGTGCAAAACAGGCATCGACAGGTGAAAATCCCGTTGCTGCCAAAAAGCCATGTCGGGCGGAACAAGTTTCCAGCACTGAGCAGTCCACAAACCCGTTTGCCGTAAAGCGCATGCGGGTTTCTTGCAATCCTTGCTCAACTTGCAATCCTTGCAAGGCGAAAAAGAAAAAGAAGAAAAACCCATGTGAAGCTTCAAACACGCATGGAGAGAACCCATTTTCAGTGAAGCGTTTGCGTGCATCTTGCAACCCGTGCTCAACTTGCAATCCTTGCAAAGCTAAAAAGAAAAAGAAGAAAAACCCATGTGAAGCATCTAATTCACATGAAAACCCATTTGCAGTGAAACGTGTCCGCGCTTCATGTGCTGCATCAACAGCGACCTGCGCTGCTTCGTGTGCCGCCTGTAAGGCAAGTTGTGCAGCATCGTGTGCTGCAAAAACAGCAACATGCGCGGCATCTTGTGCTGCTTGTAAGGCAAGTTGTGCAGCATCGTGCGCTGCTTCGTGCGCCGCATGTAAGGCAAGTTGTGCAGCATCGTGTGCTGCCTGCAATCCTTGCGCAGTCAAAAAAGCCTGTGGCGCATGCAATCCATGTGCAGCAAAGAAAGCTTGTGGTGCCTGCAATCCTTGTGCCGCCAAAAACGCGTGTGGCGCGTGCAACCCATGTGCCGCCAAGAAAGCTTGCGGCGCGTGCAACCCGTGTGCAGCCAAAAACGCGTGTGGTGCGTGCAACCCATGTGCAGCCAAAAACGCATGCGGCGCGTGCAACCCATGTGCAGCCAAAAACGCATGCGGCGCGTGCAACCCATGTGCAGCTAAGAAAGCATGTGGTGCCTGCAATCCATGTGCAGCTAAAAAAGCATGCGGTGCTTGCAATCCTTGCGCAGCCAAAGGTGCATGCGGTGCGTGTAACCCATGTAATCCTTGTGCAGCCAAAGGCGCGTGCGGTGCCTGCAATCCTTGCGCAGCCAAAGGCGCGTGTGGCGCGTGTAACCCATGCAATCCTTGCGCAGCCGGTGGTGGCGTGAACAAAGCAGCATTGACAGAATGTGTGGTTCCAAGCCTTGCATCTGCTGGGGCCTGCAATCCATGTGCAGCTAAGAAAGCATGCGGTGCATGTAATCCATGTGCAGCTAAGAATGCGTGTGGTGCGTGCAATCCATGTGCCGCCAAGAAAGCATGTGGTGCGTGCAACCCATGTGCAGCCAAGAAAGCATGCGGTGCGTGTAACCCATGTGCAGCTAAGAACGCGTGTGCTGCCTGCAATCCATGTGCAGCCAAGAAAGCATGCGGTGCGTGCAACCCATGTGCAGCCAAAAACGCCTGTGGCGCGTGTAACCCATGTGGTGCCTGCGGTGCAGCTGCTGAAGCTCCTGAACTTTCAGGCGCGGAACTTGCAGCACTTGTCGATTGCGTCTCGAAGGCCCAGAAAAAAGCCTATCGTGGCGGCGGTTACTGGGCACAGAACAAATGGGCGAGCTTTAAGATGGTTTCAAAGCACGCTTATGTCTCTGACACCCATGGCGGTCGGTTCGTTGACAACCTGGTCAACAAAATTGGCGCAGCACAATATGTGAAATATGCCGATGAAGCAAAAATGCCCATTGGCAGCACACTTGCCAAGCCAAGCTTTACCGTTGGTGGAGATGGCAAGGTCACGCTTGGTCCGCTTTTCTTGATGGAGAAGATGACGCGCGGCTTCGATAAAGAAGGCGGTGATTGGCGCTACGCAATGGTTATGCCCGGCGGCAAGCTGTTTGGTCTTACCGCTGGTGTAAACTCTGCTGGCATGAAGTTCTGCAATGAATGTCATGCGGGCGCTGAAGATGCCGACTACATGCTGTATCTTCCTGAGGAAGCCCGGAAGTAAGCAGAATACTCTTTGAAACGAGATGACGCCCGGGCAAGTTCCCGGGCGTTTTCATGTGAGGAACAAGTATGCGTGTTGGAATAGTCTTATGTGTTTGCATGGCCACTTTCGCGCACGCCCATGCAGAAAGCACGCTTCTGGCACCAGGCACCTACAAGGTAGATACCGGCCAAAGCTTCACCCATGAAGGCAAATCCTACGTGCTTTCTGGCATACGCACACCTGATCCCGGCCAAATGTGTATCTTGCGCAAGCATGAGCGCGATTGCGGTGTTATCGCCAGGGCGCAGCTCATGGACCTCACTGCGGGTGCAACATTAAACTGCAGTTTTTCCGACGATATCGCGACGTGCTCTTCTGGCGGTTATGATATTTCTGCCCAAATGGTGCATACCGGCTGGGCGATTGCGGCAGAAACCGCACCGGAAAAATACAAAGAGATTATGGCCAAGGCCAAAGCCCGCCCCCGCGGCATGTGGATGGCGAAATTCGCGCCGCCCTGGCCGCCATTGGCGGATTAACTACACATTCAGCAGCAGGAATTCCCGTTCCCAGGAACTGATTACCTTGCGATATTGCTGCAGTTCGGTTTCTTTCACTTCCTGGAACACATCAACAAACCGCTGCCCGACAACCTGCTTCAAAGGCTTTGATTGGTTAAGCTTATTCAATGCCTCTTCCAGCGTGAGCGGCAACGTGTGCGCATAGCGGTAGGCCCAACCTTCAACGGGCGCGCTGGGTTTTTGTTTCTCAGTCATGCCCAGAAACCCACACGCCAAAGATGCAGCAAGCGCCAGATAAGGGTTGCAGTCGGCACCGGGAACCCGGTTTTCAATGCGCATGGCACCTGGTTCTGCAGCCGGCACGCGCAAGGAAACTGTGCGGTTATCAATCCCCCAATGCACATTGGTTGGGGCATCTGAATCGGGCACAAGGCGCCGGTACGAGTTCACATTCGGCGCAAAGAACGGCATGGCGGCGGCCATGTAGCGCTGCAATCCGCCAATATGATTGGTGAACAACCGGGTCGGCTTGCCGTTCTTCTGTGCAAACAGGTTCCGGCCGGTTTTAATGTCCACCACAGATTGGTGAATGTGCATGGAAGAGCCCGGCTCGCTCTCATGGGGCTTTGCCATAAACGTTGCATAGACACCGTGATTGTGTGCTGCCTGGCGCACCGCGCGTTTAAACAACATCACCTGATCTGCCAGATCCAGCGGGTCGCCGTGATTGAAATTGATCTCAAGCTGCGCGGGCCCGCTTTCATGGGAAAGCGTACCGATATCGATGCCATGCGGCTCGCAATAATCGTAAATGTCTTCGATGATGCGCTCAAACTCATTGGCGGCATCAATGGAGTACCCTTGAGACCCAGAGATCACCCGACCAGACATCTGCCCCTCTGGCGGCTCGAGCGGGTAATCCGGGTCAACATTTTTGGCAACGAGATAAAATTCAAGCTCAGGCGCAACAATGGGCTTCCAGCCTTTTTCGGTATATTGCTCCAAAACACGCTGGAGAACATAACGCGGCGCGATATCCACCGGGCTATCATCAAGATAGAAAGTATCACTGATAACTTGCGCCGTTGGCTCATCATACCAGGGCACCATGCGGATACTGTTTTCATCAGGCCGCATGTAAACATCCCGCGAGCCTGGATCCGTCACCGCAGGGTCTTGGACATATTTACCCGTCACCGAAATAGTATAAATCTCTTCAGGCATACGAAGGCCACGGTTTGAAAAGCCAGATAGAAACTTGTTGGCTGGAATAATCTTTCCACGCGCCGTGCCGCCCATGTCAGGGGTCATCACTTCGACCTCTTCGACACCGCGTTCTTCTATCCATTTTTGCAGCGAATTTTCACTCATAGCATCCTCAATATTGGCAGCATTCATCTAGCATAGTCCGTGTGTTTTTTGGTAGAAGTCTTTTCGTGTAAACTCACCGGGGCCCTTAATGAACTCCAAATCTGAACCGACCGAGCTTGATGCCTATCTTAAAGCTAATCCTCATACGGAACTTGCCGATGTGCTTCTGCCCGACATGAATGGTATTTTGCGCGGTAAGCAGCTTTCACGCGCGCATATTAGCGATCTTTATCAAGATGGTATTCGCATGCCGATTTCATCCTATCTGCTTGATTGGCGTGGTCAAAACATTGAGGCGATTGGCTATGGATCAGGCGACGGCGATCCAGACGCGTTCGCGCTTGCAGCACCTGGTTCTATTGTGCCTGTTCCGTGGGCAAAACGCTCTACAGCGCAAGTTATGGTCTCTCTGCATGATGAAGAGGGAAATCGTCACTTCGCATGCCCGCGTCAGGTTTTAGAGAACGCGGCAAAGCCCTTGCTGGATATGGGGCTGAAGATCGTTATTGCTATTGAGTACGAATTTTACCTCGTGACGCGTGATACACAAACGGGAGCAGTTAAACCTGCGCCGGGTAAAAGTGGCCACATGCCTTCAACCGTAAACGTATATGGGTTGGACGATTTGTATGAGCATGGCGCGTTACTGGATGAGATTTACGCTTCTTGCGAAGTACAAGGAATTCCGGCCGAAACGTTCGTTTCAGAATACGCACCTGGCCAATATGAAATCAACTTGTATCATTGCGACGATGCCCTGAAAGCCTGCGACAATGCGATTTTGTTAGAACGCTGCATCAAAGAAGTCGCGCGCAAGCACGGCGTTATCGCAACGTTTATGGCAAAGCCCTTTGCAGAAACAGCCGGCTGCGGATTGCATGTGCATGTGAGCCTGATCGACAAAGACGGCAACAATGTTTTTGCAGGGCCCGTCGATGAGGAGCTCAACCGTCCGGTGAGCGACATGTTGCGCCATGCAGCAGGTGGCTTGCTTTCCACAATGGACGAGAGCACTGCTTTGTATGCACCAAATGCCAATTCGTTCCGCCGCCTGAGACCAGATAGCTATGCACCGATTTATAGCAACTGGGGATCAGACAATCGATCTGTCTCAGTGCGTATTCCAGGGTCGAATGAAAAGAATATCCGCCTCGAACACCGTGTTGCTGGGGCCGACGCGAACCCTTATCTGGTGGTGGCGGGTGTTTTGGCAGGATTGCATCATGGCATTACGGAAAAAATTGAGCCACCGGCACCTGTTATTGGCGATGGCTACGCCCAGGGCGGCACAAATCTTCCACTGAATTGGAATGACGCACTCGACGCATTTAAAGCCAGCAAGGTGATGCCCAAATATTTAGGGGAACAATACGCCCAGGTTTTTGAGGCCGCGCGAAGGTCGGAATGTAATGACTATCAGGCATTTGTACCACCGCTCGATTATGAGTGGTATTTGAGGACTGCATGAACGAACCACTTTCCTATTATCAAGCAACAGCGCACCCCTATCGCGGCCATGAAAGCCTGGCGGGTGAGGTTTCCTGTGATGTCTGTATCATTGGCGCCGGGTTCACCGGCTTATCGTGCGCGCTTGAGCTGGCTGATGCGGGATATGATGTTGTGGTGCTTGAAGCACAAAGCGTTGGTTGGGGTGCTTCCGGCCGCAATGGCGGGCAATTGTGCACAGGCTTTGCCGACATGGACAAAGTGGCTGCACAGGTTGGCAAGGAAGATGCAAAGAAGTGTTTCGACATTTCCATGGAAGGCATTGAACTCATCAAATCGCGCATCGAAAAGTATGACATCGATTGCGATCTGCAGTGGGGCTATATGCATGCTGCTACCAAGGCTTCTGGTGTGCCTGAACTGGAAGGGTGGCAAGAAGAACTTGCAGAAGTCGGATATACCGATACAAAAATTTTAGGCAAGGAAGAGCTGAAAACGCGCCTTGCCAGCGATAGATTTCACGGTGCCCTCTGGGAAGGAGGTGCTGGACATTTTCACCCGCTGAATTATTGTTTTGCGCTTGCCAAGGCCGCAGTTGCGGCAGGCGTGCGGATATTTGAAAACTCTGCTGCAACCGCAACTGATAATGGCCCGCATCCAAGTGTGACCACAGATAATGGCAAGGTTTCAGCAAAGCATATCGTTTTTGCAGGCAACGCCTATTTAGGGAAATTGTCGCAAGAGCTCTACTATAAGATCATGCCGGTCGGCTCGTTCATCATTGCAACCGAACCACTGGGCGAAAATCGCGCGCGTGGGCTCATCGCACAAAATGAAGCGGTTGCTGATACGAATTTCGTGCTCGATTACTTCCGCTTATCCGGCGATCACCGCATGTTATTTGGCGGACGGTGCACCTATTCAGGCACGGTTCCAGATAATCTTGACGAGCTTATGCGGCCACGCATGGTGCGCACATTTCCGCAACTTGGTGATGTAAAAATTGAAAACGCGTGGGGTGGATTTATTGGCATCACCTATAACCGCATCCCCGATATTGGCAGACTGTCGGATACAGCGTGGTACGCCCATGGGTTCAGTGGCCACGGGGTTGTATTGTCGAACATGTGTGGAAAACTGATTGCTGAAGGAATTCGTGGGCAGCTTGAACGCTTCGATGTTGTTTCAAAGTTTGAACACGCGCCGTTTCCTGGAGGTCCAATCCGCATGCCCATGCTTGTTTTAGCAATGGCCTATTACCGCCTACGCGATGCAATTGGATAATAATATACGCAACGAACTGATATCTTTTCAGCTAACACCGAATAGTGGTAAACACACCAAAATTTATTTTAGATTTAGATTTAAAGGATTTATTTAATGAAGACTCTAATCATGTCTCTATTTTCCGTGGGTGTACTTTTTCTTGCATCAACTTTGCCATCTGCTGCAGCTACACCACAACAACAATCATGCGGTCTACTCAAGTCCCTTTCATCCGGCAACCTGAAAACACAGCTAAACGCCTTTCATAAACTGATTGGCCACTGGAACCAAAATTCAATTCAAAATTTTCAGAAAAATGCGCGCACTTCATTGCAGAATACAAAGGTGATTGGCGCGGATCTCTACCTAATCGGAAACTTTGGTCAGAACCTGCAAGACCACCTCATTATTGTACGCAATGCGCCAGGTGGTGTGGGGTATATTCGCGTGCACTATGAATGGGCACCAAAAGAACCTCGCGCTGAATACGTCGCATTTGAAGACCATTTCAGTGTGATCATCCAAAAGGCGTTCCCGCAAGCACCCAAAAAACTAAGCTGCGGCTAGGCGTTAAGCAGCAGAGTATCCTCTGGCGACCAATGTACATAAACTTGGTCGCCCACATCCATTGTATCTACAGTGGTGCGGGTTTCGTTTTGGATAATGACACCGATGCGTAATCCGTTGTCTGTTTCAACAAACATATGGCTCATATCGCCGTAATATGCCCAATCAGCAATGCGGCCATTGGTGGAAACATCAGATTTCACCTTTGGTTCAGACTTTGAGATGCGCACCTTTTCCGGCCTGACCGCAAGCGTGACTGCACCTTGCGCTTCACCCTCATGTGGCACACTCACCTTGCCAAGCCCCGCAGTCTCAACAGAAACGTTCCTGCCTGCTCCTCCAGAAACTTCACCTTCAAACAGATTCACTTTTCCTATGAAATCCGCGACAAAACGGTTCTTTGGTTGCTCATACAACAAATCAGGTGTCGCAATTTGATCGACCCTGCCTTCATGCATAACAGCTATCCGGTCTGCCATCGAAAGTGCTTCATCCTGGTCATGCGTTACAATGATAAAGGTGACGCCCACATCTTCCTGAAGATGCGCAAGCTCCAGCTGCATTTGTTCTCGCAACTTGGCGTCAAGGGCCGAAAGCGGCTCATCCAGCAACAGCACTTTAGGCTGCTTCACGAGCGCCCGCGCCAGTGCCACGCGTTGGCGTTGACCTCCCGAAAGTTGATCAGGCCTGCGATCAGCCTGCGCGGTAAGGGCTACTTGGCCCAAGGCCTCTTCAACCCGTGGCGCAATCTCACCTGCCGAAACGCCCGTTACCTTCAAACCGTAGGTCACGTTGTCTCGCACGCTCATGTGAGGAAACACGGCGTAAGATTGAAACACCATATTCACCGGACGCTGATTTGGTGGCACGACGCTCATATCCTGGCCGTCAATCAGAATTTCGCCTGACGTTGGGGTTTCAAACCCCGCAATCATGCGCAGCAACGTGGTTTTGCCGCAGCCCGAAGGGCCCAAAAGAGCAAAAAACTCATTAGCCTGAATATCGAGATTGGCGTTATCCACGGCTATGACGCCCGGAAATTCTTTGTTCACATTGCGAATGGAAATGATCGGTTCGCTCATGACTTAAACATCCTCAGTTTTGTCTGGAGATTGGAAACGCATGGCGATGATTGTGACAACGGCGGTGATCACAATGAGCGCAGTGGAAGCGGCATTCACTTCTGGCGTCACCGAGAAACGCACCATCGAGTACACCTTAACAGGGAACGTCAAAGTATCTGGCCCTGACGTGAAGAAGGTTACAACGAAATCATCCAGCGATAAGGTAAACGCCAACAACGAACCGGCAATTAAACCTGGTCGCATATAGGGAAAAATCACATTCCAGAAGGTTTGCCATTCACTCGCCCCAAGGTCTTTTGAAGCTTCTTCCAGTTCTCTATTGAACCCGACCATTCGCGAGCGCACCACAATAGCCACGAACGGAAAGGTGAAAGCTATATGGGCGGCAATGATCGCAGATAGATTGAATGGCCAAATCCATCCAGTTGGAAAACCTGTTATGCGCGAAAAGAATGCAAGCATTGCAACGCCCATGCAAATTTCAGGCACAACGATTGGGAGCGCCATCACGCCTTCATATCCGGCTTTGAACGGAAATCGGAACCGCCACAATAACAGCGCAACCATCGCGCCAAGAATTGTCGATATGATTGTCGAGGCAACCGCGATTGTGATTGAGTTCATAAAAGCCTCAATCAGCGAATCATTATTCCAAGCCTTCTCGTAATATTTCGTGGTGAAGCCCCTCCACACAACATTACGTTTAGAGTCGTTGAAGCTAAATACAATCAGCGTGATAATCGGCGCGTAGAGAAATACAAATGTCGCGGCAACGAACAGTCTCAACCATAGACGTTTGTTATATTCCAGTGGGCCTTGAACAGCACGTTTAAACATTGGCTACACCTCCATACCGGATTTGCGGCCGGCCATAAAAGCGCGCAACGCAAGCGCACCAAAGGTGACATACATCAGCAAGAACGAAAGAGCTGCCCCAAACGGCCAGTCATTGGCTGCCTTAAACTGCCGTTCAATAACATTGCCAATCATCTGAGCGTTCGTACCGCCCAAAAGATCGGGGATCAAAAACGACCCCAACATCGGAATGAACGTAAGAATTATCCCTGAAACAATACCTGGCATTGTCAAAGGCACGCTGACGGAAAAGAAGGTTCTGGTCTGACTTGCTCCCAAGTCCAAACTTGCTTCCAAATAAGATTTGTCGAGGCGCTCAACTGAGGCATAGAGCGGCAACACCATGAAGGGCATGAAAACATAAACCAGACCAGCAATCACTGCGAAATCATTGTAAAGCAAGGGCAAGGGTTCAAATGCCCCAAAAAGGTGATCAAGCTGGAGTGTGTTGTAGATCCATTCAAGCCCAAAATTCACGAAACCACGGGTGCGGAAAACTGCGATCAACGCGTATGTGCGTATGAGCAAATTGATCCAAAACGGCAGGATGACCATCACCAAAAGCAAGGGTTTCCATTTGTCGCGCGTAAACGAGATCATGAACGCAATTGGGTAGGCGATCGCCAGGCACAGCGCTGTGCCGAGTACTGAAATCCAAATCGATTTCCAAATGATCTTCAGATAAACTGGATCAGCAAACGCCCGCACATAATTTGCAAGTGTACCAGTAACCTGCGTTTCGGTGATGCTTACGTTTTCCCCAAAGGAAAGCGCCCACACAATTCCCAAAGGAATTAGGAAAAAAGCAAGTAACCAGAATGTTCCAGGAATCATAAAGACCCAAAAAACGGCCTTATTATCTTTCCAATTCTCCATGCGCGCTCAACCCCCCAAACCGCACGGTAAAATAGACCCGGCCAGCACACAAGGTGCCAGCCGGAAACCTATAGTCAAACTAGGCCGCGTTCACGCGCGTCCAAGCGTCCTGAAACAGTTTCGTCACTTCAGGGCCTTTGTAGATTGCAGCTTCGCACTTGGCGAGCGTATCATCGGAGGGGAAGATCGCCGTATTTTCTTGGTATTCTTTGCTGGTCAATTTCTTCGCTGCCTCATTTGGCGTGGCGTAGGAAATGAACTCTGCGATCTCAGCACCTGCTTTCGCATCAAGAATATAGTTGATCAATGCGTGTGCATTTTCGGGATTTGGCGCACCTGTGGGAATGCACATGCAATCCTGCCAGAGCAACCCGCCCTCTTTTGGCACAGTCAATGTGATGTCATCGTCTTCTTCCATCACCTGCAGAATGTCACCATTCCACTCCTGTGCAATGTCAACTTCACCAGAGGCGAGAAGGTCCTGACCATTATCATCAGCAAACACTTTGATGTTTTTCTTGTTCGCAATGATCAACTCAGCAGCTTCGTTGATTTGCTTTTCATCTGTCGTGTTGAGCGAATGTCCAAGATATTTCAGCGCATGACCAATCACATTGTCCGCATCACCAAGCAATGAAACTTTGCCCGCAAACTTGTCATCGTCATAGCAGACTTTCCAGCTGTCTGGCGGCGTATCGCCAACCTTCGACTTCCGATACCCAAGGGCAATCGTGCCCCACATATATGGTATTGAATGCTTGCGACCTGGATCAAATGCGGCATCCTGGAACGCCTTCGCAATATTGCTCATATTGGGAATTTTACTATGGTCAAGAGGTTCGAGCATTTTAGCAACGATCATGCGCTCGACATAATCATTGGTTGGCACGATAACGTCGTAACCAGGGTTGCCTTCCTTCAACTTCGCGAAAAGCTCGTCATTGTCTGCGAACAAATCCATCTTGGCTTCAATGCCAGTGGCCTTGTTGAAATCGGACAAAGTATTTTCGCCGATATAGGTGTCCCAGTTGTATAAATTGACCTTCTTTTCATCTGCAGCAAACGACTTATACGGAGCAAGCGTCAAGCCTGCCGCAACCGCGCCGGTGCCGGCAAGAAATTGCCGACGGCTTGCCGCCATTGGTGAGAATTTACGTTTCATGTTTGAGTCTCCCTCTCTCTATTTTGGCATATGTAACAGTTTGTTACGCCATTTCATCCTTAACTTTAAGTAATGTGCGATCTAGAGATTCCTTCAACCTGTCGACCAACGCATCAATCTCTTCATGTGTAATCACAAACGGTGGTGACATAACCAAAGTATCGCGACACGCACGAACCACAAGGTCTAGGTCCATACATTCATCTCGACACATCGTACCCACGCGCCCAGCATCTTTAAAGAACGCACGCTTCGATTTATCGGGAGAGAGTTCGACCGCCCCCAGCAATCCAACACTACGCACTTCACCCACCAAAGGATGCTCGCTTAGCGTGTTCAACTTCTCCGCAAAATAAGGTGCAATCTCAGCTACGCGATCTACAAGGCCTTGCTCTTCAAGGATCCGCACATTTTCAAGTGCAACGGCGCAGGCAACCGGATGTCCTGAATATGTGTATCCGTGTGCAAATTCGCCGTCTGCTGAAAAGAGCGCATCAGCAACTTTATCGCCAACCGCTACAGCGCCAATTGGTGCATATCCAGATGAAAGCCCCTTCGCCATGGGAATAATGTCAGGTTCGATGCCAAAGGTTTCAAAACCAAACCAATTGCCCGTGCGCCCAAATCCACAGATCACTTCATCCGATATCAGCAAAATATCGTAATTTTTACAGATCCGATTGATCTCAGGCCAGTACGTCTCCGGCGGAATGATAACACCCCCCGCCCCTTGCACAGGCTCACCAATGAAGGCTGCGACCTTCTCTGGACCAAGTTCAAGAATTTTGTCTTCAACCGCTTTCGCCGCCTTTAACCCAAACTCCGCTGGGCTTAGATCTCCACCTTCGCCATACCAATAAGGCTGTTGCACATGCTCAATGCCTGGAATTGGCATGCCGCCCTGCTCGTGCATATGGGTCATGCCGCCAAGGGAAGCTGAGGCCATTGTAGATCCGTGGTAGGCGTTCTCTCGGGTTATAAACACGTCACGATCTGGTTGCCCCTTCACACTCCAATAATAGCGCACGAGGCGCACAATCGTATCATTGGCCTCAGATCCTGAATTGGTGAAAAAGACCTTGTTGAAACGCTCTGGTAAGAGGCTTGCAACTTTATCTGCCAACTCGATTACTGGCACAGTCGCCGTTTTGAAGAAGGTGTTGTAATAGGGCAGCTCAAGCATCTGCTTTGCTGCAACGTCTGCCAAAGATTTGTGGCCATATCCAATATTCACGCACCACAACCCTGCCATGCCATCGATAATCTTGCGGCCGTTCGCATCCCACAGATATACGCCATCTGCCTGGGTAATAATGCGGGTGCCGCCTTCAGCATGCATTGCCTTATGATCGGTAAAAGGGTGGAAATGATGAGCGCTATCGAGCGCTACGAGCTCTTCGGTATTGAGATTCTTATGTTTGATGTTCATTTGTAACCGCGCATAATAAATTGCAACTTCAGTTCAACACAGCGGCTGTTGCCGCTGATTATAATACTGGAGCAATTTGTGGCTTAAGGATTAAAACCAATACGCGCGCATAAAATAAGCAACTCGCAAAATTCCGAGCGACGTCTCGACGCCCTTATTCTTCCTGCACTGGTAATTTTCCCGAACATGAGGCCGATTATAAGCACAAACGCGCTCTCAGGCAATACAGACTAAAAAACGACACTCAACCGTCGCGCACTCTAATTTCAGTCAATTGCCCCGAAAATCAGGCAATCAACATGATTGCGCGGCTGCATCACGCCAATTCAACGGAAGTATATTCAGGTTAACTTTGTTTCTCTGCCACTTCAGGAAAAAGTTCGTCAAATGATTTCGAGCTGCCATCTGCTTGCACCAAACGCACATGCTTTCGTTCCAACAGACGCGGGTGCGCCACACCGCATGAGTGTGAAATTATGCCAACGCCATAGCGAATTTTCTTCACAAAATTATGCACACGCACAGACTTGTCAGCCGGGTTAAGCCCAGACTGCAAATCCTCGTCATGTGTCGTTATACCAGTCGGGCACGTGTTCTTGTTGCATTTCATGGCCTGAATGCACCCTAATGCAAACATAAAACCCCGCGCCGAAACAACGAAATCCGCCCCCGCACAATAGGCCCAGGCAACACTTGCGGGCGTTATCAGCTTTCCTGAGCAAATCACGCGGATACGCTCACGCAGCCCATGCTTGGCAAGCACATCGACAACACCAGGTAAGGCTTCCTGAACAGTCAGACCACAATTGTCCATCAACGGCATGGGCGCTGCACCTGTGCCCCCATCGCCACTATCAATTGTGATAAAATCAGGTGCGTTTTCAACGCCGTTCTTTAAGATAATCTCGCAAAGATCATCAAGCCAATCGAACGAACCGATAACAACTTTAAATCCCGTCGGCAGCCCAGATACATCCCTCACATGTGCGACAAAATCGAGTAACTGCTCTAAGTTACCGACTTCCAGATGGCGGTTTGGAGATATCGAAGCCGTATGGGCATGAATGCCCCTGATCTCTGCGATCTCCTCGGTTACTTTTGCAGCCGGCAATATGCCGCCTTTGCCAGGTTTAGCACCTTGCGCCAACTTAACCTCGATCATCTTCACCTGAGAATGGCTGGCAACTTCGCGGAGTTTGTCGTCATCTAATTCACCTTCTTTGGTGCGCACGCCATATTTTGCCGTGCCCATCTGAAAAACAATGTCGCAACCGCCTTCAAGATGGTAGGGCGATAAACCTCCTTCACCCGTGTTAAGCCAGCATCCTGCAAGCTTTGCCCCCTTTGAAAGGGCTTGCACTGCGGGCTTGGAAATAGCCCCAAAACTCATGCCTGAAATATTGATCACTGATGATGCTTCATAAGGATTGCGCGCGCCCGGTCCAATAACAAGCGCGGGTGGTTCTGAGGTCTCATCGTCGAGCGGTGGGAATACTGCGTTGGCGAAAATGGCTGTCCCAACTGGTTGAAGCGATCTCGTCGACCCAAACGCCGTTGTATTGTCGCCGCCTGCAGCCGAAGAATAAACCCAATCTCGCTCTGCTCTGTTGAATGGCATTTCTTCGCGATCCATCGCAAAGAAATACTGCCGGAAAAACTCCCCTAAATGGGTAAACAGGTCGCGGAAACGACCAATCACCGGAAAATTGTGACGGATGGTATCTTGGTGTTGAGACCGGTCGATAAAATACATCACCAAAATCGCAAGCAGGCCAAGTGCTGCAGCGGTCACGAGTATGACTGCAAGAACGCTTAATCCGGCAATCGTAAAGTTTATCACCCAAGTCATAGTTTATCTTTCTGGTCCAAAGCGTTTCCCTTGGCTTCATTTTGTGGCAGAAAGTGCGCACTAAGAGAAGGGGAGCAATGCGGCAATTCACAATCATAGGCGCGCCTGCGTCTAGTCTGCGACACGGTGCGGGTGTTGTGCGCGCACCAGAGGCCTTACGCGATCTTGGTTTGTGTGCCGTGCTTGGTGCCGATGACGCTGGCGATATGGATTGCGATCTCGGACCGTTGCAAAATCGCGGCCCATCAGGGCTCCTGGCTGAAAACGCTGTCATAGAAGCCAGTGCCGTTATGAGGCGACGCATAGCCCACATGATCGAGACCGGATACACGCCATTCGTATTGGGCGGTTGTTGTTCCATTATGCCTGGTTGTCTGGCTGGCGCCTGCGATGCCACGCGGCAACATGGCGGGATGGGGCTTGTATATGTGGATGGCCACTCTGATCTTTACGACGGCGACACTTCACCTGACGGTGAAGCAGCAGATATGCCGCTTGCCACAGTACTTGGCCGGGGGCCAAAAACATGGATGAACGCACTTGGTCCGGCACCCTTGTTACAACCGGAAAATGTCGCCCTCATGGGTTTTCGGGATCGCGATGAAGCGGCCATCGAAGGCGCACTCTCACCTGAAGATTTTGGCCCGGGAATGGCAATTTGTGACGCCGATAGCTTACGTGGATCAAATGCTGAGAAATCTGCTTTGAACGTTGCTGCGAAGCTAGCGGTCTTCCCCGGTCGTTTTTGGCTTCATATTGATGTTGATGTCTTGGATGATGCCCTCTTCCCGGCAACAGACTATCCTATGCCGGATGGACTGGATTGGCACGATATAACATCCCTGTTACGACCACTCCTGCGTTCAGATGCGCTTATTGGGCTGTCTTTGGGATGCTATAATCCTGAGCGTGATGCCGGTGCCAGTTGTGGTTTGCGGCTGGTCGATCTTTTCAGCGCAATTTGCAAACCTGAAGGAACCTCACCATGAGCGACACCAACACTGCGCCAAGTTCTATGGAAGCGGAATATAACAACCGCGCGCGTGTGCCTGACCACCAAGACATCATCGATTCTTGGCAAAAGCAATCATCGGATTGGCGCGCGGCTTCCGCTTCTGCAGAGTTGGACATTCCCTATGGAACAAGCGCACGTCAGCAGGTGGATATATTTCACCCGGTTAATAACAAGGCCGGCCCAATCGTGATGTTCATTCACGGCGGTTATTGGCAGGCGCTTGGCCGCGAATCGTTTTCGCATATGGCGCGTGGTGCAAACCTTAATGGCCTCACCGTTGCAGTTCCTTCCTATGATTTGTGCCCCACCGTTTCGGTTTCTGACATCATTCGCCAAATGCAAGAATGTTGCCTGTTTCTTTGGCAGCGTTATAGACGGCGTATTGTGGTTTGCGGCCATTCAGCTGGTGGTCACCTTGCAGCATGTATGATGGCAACTGATTGGCGCTCAATTGACCCAAACACGCCACCTTTGTTGGCCGCTGGTGCGCTGCCCATTTCTGGTTTGTTTGAACTGGAGCCGCTCGTCTCTACAAGCATAAATGATGGCCTGAACCTTACGGTCGATACTGCGCGCGCCGCCAGTCCTGCATTGTGGGCGCCGCCTTCTGGGTTGAAAATGGTCGTCGCGGTAGGGGGCGACGAAAGCTCTGAATATCTTCGTCAAGCAAACCAGTTTGCGCATTCCTGGCACAAGCAAGGTGTCGCTGCGCTCGCGCGCATTCTAAAAGGCGAGAACCATTTTACGGTGATTTCAAGTCTTGCTGAAGAAAATGGAGTGCTAACGAAAACCTTAACGGGCCTTGCGTCGACAGCTACCTGATATATACAGCGGACCGTGAGCATTGAAACACCATCTGGCAAAGGTGCCAGCGACGAGAACTTTCCGGTCGGATCGTTTTTGTTGCCCAAGCATCTGCGCCCACACATCGCGCGGTTTTACGCCTTTGCGCGCGCAATAGACGATATTGCTGATAATCCAGATTTGCCCAGCGCCGAAAAGAGCAAGCGGCTTACCATTATGGACGACGTTGTATCGGGGAAAACCTTTGATGCAAGTGGGCTGGAAGTCGCAATATCGATGCGCGAAAGCCTGGTCGAAACCGGAATTACGACGCAACATTGTTCAGACCTTGTGGACGCGTTTCAGCAAGATGTCGTCAAAAATCGCTATGATGATTGGGATGAAGTTATCGGATACTGCATGCGTTCGGCATCACCGGTTGGCCGCTATCTGCTTGATCTTCACGGTGAAAGCGATAGAGAGTACGTATATTCAGACGCACTGTGCAATGCATTACAGGTGATCAATCACCTCCAGGATTGCGGTAAAGATTACACCGAAATGGA
>JBPCVX010000020.1:0-12192 GCA_051010095.1 Hyphomicrobiales bacterium | reverse complement strand
GTGATGGGGCGCTCACAGGCACCCTTGAGCTACCCTTAGCGGTGGGCATTGTCGGCGGGGCCACCAAGGTGCATCCGACTGCGCAGTTTTGTCTAGAAATCATGGGACATCCAAACGGCGAACGCTTGGCCGCAATTATGGCTGCCGTCGGCCTGGTGCAGAATTTCTCTGCCCTTAAGGCGCTCGCAACAGAAGGTATTCAGCGCGGGCACATGTCTTTACACGCCAAAAATGTTGCCCTGGCGGTTGGTGCTGAAGGAGCAGAAGTTGATGTGCTCGCCACGCGGTTGATTAAAGAAGGCACTGTGCGCCAGGATCTAGCGGAGAAAATTCTGGCAGAACTGCGCAGCACATGAGCGACGTTGTGCGCATTGTTGAAGTGGGCCCGCGCGATGGATTGCAAAACGAACCGCACACCATATCACTTGAACAAAAGATTGCATTTATCGATGCCTTGTCTGTAACGGGGTTACAACGCATTGAGGTGGCGAGTTTCGTTTCTGCTAAAGCCGTGCCGCAAATGGCGAACAGCGATAAGGTGATGGCGGGCATTAAGCGCCGCAAAGCGGTGACTTATTCCGCCCTCGTGCCCAACGTGCCTGGATACATCCAGGCGCGGACTGCGCGCGCCGACGAAATCGCAGTTTTCGCATCAGCATCTGAAAGCTTCAGCCAGAAAAACATCAATTGCTCAATTGCTGAAAGCCTCGAGCGGTTTGTGCCTGTAATGGAGAGTGCCAAAACTGATAATATTCCAATGCGGGCCTATATTTCATGTATTGCAAGGTGTCCCTATGAAGGTGAGATCGCCCCGGAGGTCGTTGCCGAATTGGCCTGTAAACTGCTTGAGATGGGTGCTTATGAAATATCCCTCGGTGATACGATTGGCGCAGGAACGCCCAAAAAAATCTCAGAAATGCTCACGGCGGTAATGGCATTCATTCCGGCGCATCATCTGGCCGGTCACTATCACGATACTGGCGGTAAAGCGTTAGATAATATCCGGGCAAGCCTGGAATTGGGTGTGCGTACGTTCGATGCGTCTGCGGCAGGGTTGGGCGGATGCCCATTTGCTCCAGGCGCACCGGGAAATCTGGCCACCGGGGCATTGGTTGCGATGCTGCACGCGCAAGGTTATGAAACAGGGGTAGATGTTGCGAAGCTAGCGACCGCCGAGAGCGTTGCCAATGAATTGAGATATCAATGAGACACGAACCTTCTGCCCTTGTAAACCGTTTGCTGGGTGTGGTTGAGCAAGATATCGCTCCCCTAACACGCGCTGGCGTGAAAAAGGGCAATAAGATATTCGGGGCCGCGATCTTGTTGAAAAGCGATCTATCGCTGGTACTTGCGGGCACCAACAATGAAATTGAGAACCCCCTATGGCACGGAGAAATGCACACGCTGAAATTGCTGTATGAGCAAATTCCAAACACCGAACGTCCTGCTCCAGCTGACTGTATTTTCTTCTCCACCCACGAACCTTGCACCTTGTGTCTGTCGGCCATCACCTGGGCTGGCTATGACAATTTCACCTATCTGTTCAGCCACGAAGATTCGCGCGACAGTTTCAATATTCCGCACGATCTGCGCATTTTGAAAGAAGTCTTCACTCTAGATCCCGGCGGCTACAATAAATCCAACGTTTATTGGAAAAGTCGGTCAGTCGGAGATTTGGTCGCACAATGCGATGAAGACGATAGAGCGCTCTTTGCAGAGCGTCTTGCCCGCATCGAAACTGCCTATGCAGAGCTTTCAGAAATTTATCAGGCCAGCAAGGGCACTAACGAGATTCCGCTGAATTAAAAAACCGGCACCTCTAAGAGATGCCGGTTTTGGAAGCGCTTATAGCGTGACCTTCGTCACTCCAGCATGACCGAAGGTAGCCACAGGGTGATCTTTGGCCAATACACCACAGTCGCCAGTCCAATAAGCTGCAGGAAGACGAACGGGATAATGCCGCGATAAATTTCCTGCATCTTCACCGAAGCTGGTGCAACACCTTTCATATAAAAGAGTGCAAAACCAAACGGCGGTGTCAGAAATGAGGTTTGCAGATTAATCGCCACAAGAATGGCAAACCAGTAAATCGCCTGGGTTTGTACAAATTGCGCCGGCGCACCTGTCATTCCAATATGATCAGCAAAAGCAGGCGCAATCGCCTTCACCACTGGTGCAAAAACCGGAAGGATAATCAACGTGATTTCCAACCAGTCGAAAAAGAACCCGAGCAAGAACACCACACCCATCAGAATAAACAGCAAGCCCCACGGGTTAAGGTTGAGCCATTCAATGAACTCAATAATCAGGTCTTCACCATAGAGAGCGCGGAAGATGTATGAGAATGTCGTCGCACCAAGGAAGATCAAGAAGATCATCGACGTGGTCAGCGTTGTGCGGAACACCACATCCTTCATCACCTGCATGGTCATTGTGCCGTTAAACAACGCCAGAACAATCGATCCGAACGCACCAACGCCAGCGGCCTCAGTTGGCGTTGCCCAACCAGCAAAGATTGAACCCAGCACCAAAAGCACCAGGAAGATCGGTGGCACGAAACCTTTGAGGATCGCACCAAATACTGTGTCGCCCTGTTTACGACCGTAATACATGCAAACAGAAAATATCGCGAATATAGCAAGCAACGTCCAATTGAATGTGCCGGCGCCGATTTCCGCAGTTTTCAACACTGCAGCCAACCCAATAATGCCTGCAACAACTATGAGGAACTGCCGCATAGTGGCCATGTTTGTTGGCTCAAGCGAAATGGAATCATCGTCGATCGGTGGTGCCTGCTCTGGTTTCAGAGAACTCACCGTGAGAATGTAGATGAAGTAAAGTGTCGCAAGCACCAAGCCTGGAATTATGGCGCCAACAAACAAGTTGCCAACCGACACTGCCAAAAGGTTCGCCATCAGTACGAGCATAATAGATGGCGGGATGAGAATGCCAAGCGTCGCACTCGCCGCCAGTGTTCCCGTAGCAAGCGGCACATAATAATTCTGCTTCAGCATTGTTGGCAGCGCCAGCAATGTCATCATCACAACTGATGCACCGATGATGCCAGTTGTTGCAGCCATAATTGTGCCCATTACCGTAACCGACAGCGCCAAGCCACCGGGCACGCGTTTTAGCATCACTTGGAGGATATGCAGCAAATCAGCCGCAACCCGCGAACGCTCCAGCATTGTGCCCATAAATATGAAACAAGGAATGGCTACAAGAACAGGGTTTTGAATAGCGCCACTCGATCCATCGCCACCCCATATGCGCGGCAGGATGATAAAGAACTCTCCGAATGAGACTATGTCTAGCCAAATTCCAATAAACCCGAAAATCAGGCCAATGCCGCCGATTGCAAATGCAACGGGCAGGCCTGTGAAAATCACCAGACCTAATGATAGGAACATGTAGGCGGCGATATATTCTTCAAGATGTTCAACAATTGCGTGCCACATAGGTTAGTTACCCCCTTTGTCGGGCGCATCATCGCCTATCAACTCATCAATATTTCCAATCGTTTCAGCGAGATCTTCCTGCGGGAAAATCTCGAGAACACTGAGTGCTTGCTCTTTATGACCTTCGTCCCCAAACAAGTACACCCAAAGGCGCAATACTGTTGCAACACACGCGCTCAACAACAGCACAAAGCCGATTACTGTAAATGATTTCACGATATATCTGGCCGGAATGCCCGTGAGTGATTCAGAACCCTCACCTTGTGAAAAAGAAAGAGCGACAAACTTCCAGGCAAAATACACGATCAAAATCCCGTACGGAATTGCCATGATCGCAAGTCCCCAAAACTCGACCCATGCCTGTTTGCGCCGCGGCATCAACTCACGGAATATGTCGACACGAACATGAGAATTGGTCAGATAACCTAGCCCAAACGACATTAGCAGCAATACACCATGCAGGTGCCACTCCATGTCTTGCAGCTTAATGGGCTCAATTAGCCAATACCAAGACAATTCAGACATGCCGATGCGAAAGAAATCAATCTTTCGCGTTATCACGTCAAACATAATGACAAATATGAGGGGCAGAATAAGCCACCCCGCCCATCTGCCCAAAGTGCGCGGGATAAAATCAAGAACGCCCGCAACCCTTAAAAGAGAGGACATCTCAGTATCGTTCCTTGTTCTGGCAAGTTCGATGCCGGGCAAGAATGCAAACCGTGTTCAAATATGATTTTGCGTAGTTCAGCTTGCTTCCCCAAACAGGCTTTGCGCCCGTGCCCCGCATTTTTGAAACAATTTCAAGAGAATTTCCGGCCGCGAGAAGTATCGCGACCGGAAAATTTTGTGTGACTTATTTGAGGTACCCGCGGTCGCCCCAAACTTTATAGTTGTCGTGGAACTTGGAAAATGAATCCCATACCTTCTTCACATCGTCATTGGCTTTCAGTTCTTCTGCGAGAACCTCGCCCCAAGCGGTGCGGAACTTTTCAATGGTCTCGTCAGGCCATGTGACGTTTTTCACGCCATCTTTTTCGTTGTCAATCATTGCCTGGAACTGAGACGCTTCACCATCGGCGATCATTTCTGCCACCTGTGCTGTGCAAGCAGTTTCAAGCATTGCTTGATATGCATCGGGCAGCTCTTTCCACTTATCCATATTGATCAGGATTTCGTTAGACGTTGCCTGCTGATGCCAGCCAGGGAAATAGTTAAACTTCGCGATCTGATAAAAACCATAAGACCGGTCAATCGCTGGCATAGAGAATTCGGTTGCATCAATTGTACCCAGCTCAAGAGCAGGATAAATATCACCACCAGCAAGCTGCTGGGTCGATACACCAAATTTCTGCATCACCTTGGCACCCATGCCAAAGAAACGCATTTTCATGCCCTTAAGTTCGCTAAGATCCTTAATTTCCTTGCGGAACCAGCCTGAAGTTTCAGGTGGAATCATGCCGCAAAGCAGAAACTTAATATTGTCACGAGCATAGAGCTCTTCTGCAAGCTTCACACCACCGCCATGCATCATCCATGCAGCAAACTCAGGTGCTGCTGGACCAAATGGCCATGTCGACAAGAATGCAAATGCCGAGTTCTTACCCTGGTTTGCACCAGGAGTACCGAAAGCTGCATCAATAGCCCCTTGCGAGACCGGATCATAATAAGCGTAGCCGCCCACAAGAGCGCCTGGCTCAAACACTTTAATTTTGAAATTACCATCGGACATTCTGTCGATAGCTTTTGCAACGCGGATTGGTGGTGGCCCGATCACAGCAACATTCTGACCAAATGCAGCGTGCATTTTCCAACGAACTTTGTCCGCTGCATCTGCCCCGCTGAAGGACATAGATGCAACACCCGTTGCGAGCACAGCCGCGAGTGCGGCTTTACCAAAAACCTTCATACCTTCCTCCCATATTGGCGGCATAAGCCGCTCTTTAAATATTTAATTGCCCTCAGGAACTGGCCCTCTTAGTACGACAAGCCCTTTGAAGAACGTATACATTGGCAGATCAACTCGCGCGCGACAATAGGCAAAATGGGTGATTCACCTTCAAACTTTGTTGCTTGATGATCCGTTATCGTGCGGCGTAACCACGCTGTTTATCCACCAGATTGCGCAAGGGTTCGTTGTTTTCGTAGCGCTTTAGATTGTCGCAAAACAGCTCAAACATAGTTGCGTTGGCTTCATCATCATCGCCAGACATATGTGGTGAAATAATCAGGTTTGGTGCCACCCACAGCGGATCATCCTGCGGCAAAGGCTCATTTTGAAATACATCTAACGCAGCGCCTGCAATCTTTTTATTTTTTAGCGCATCTAACAGCGCCACCTCATCAACAGACACACCTCTACCTAAGTTGATGAAACGGGCAGCGGGTTTCATGGTGCCAAAAAAATCAGCATCGAAATATAGTTCTGTTTCTGGCGTTGCCGGTAAAATACCGATAACCCAGTCGGCTTGCGAGAGAATCACCTTCGCTGTCGCCTGGTCGTATACTTTGCCAAATTCGGGATGATCTTCACGTGCCGTGCGCCCAATTCCGGTAACATTCATGCCGACCGCTTTAAGCATTGACGCAATTGAGGCCCCAATCGAGCCTACTCCATAAATAGCCACCTGCTTATCAACGAGCTTGCCCGTAAGCCGATATTGCCAGTCGCGCTTAGTCTGAAAACTCAGTGTGCGTGGCATGTCCTTCAGCTGCATGAGAATAAAGCACAACGCATATTCAGCCATCGCCCGATCGTAGAGACCGCGTGCGTTGGTCAAAACCACATCAGAATCTACCAGGTCAGGAAACAAAACTCCATCAACGCCGGCGCCACACCACTGGACCCATTTAAGAGAACGCGCCAAATGCCAATAATCGGCTAATCCATTGCCGCGAAAGTTCCACCCAAGAATTATTTCGGCATCTGGCAGATGACGTTGCAGGCTTTCATCATCATTAGAAAAGATAAACTCGTGCCCTTCCGGCGCGCGCGCTCCATCAGGCAAATCTTCAAATCCGGCCGCGCCGGTCACAAGTATTTTCATCGCTCATGGCCTTCCACATTCACTGCGTGCGCAGTTTAGGGAATAGCCATAACGCTGCAAGCGATTATGGGCAGATATGGGCTTTACTGGAAAACAACGCCAAGCAAATTGCCATCGCGCCAACTGACGCGGCAAGGGGTCGGTAAAGTTTCACCGTGCAAATAAATATCGAACTGTTCCGGCAGGTCTTGTGCATGCGCGCACTCCAAGCGTGCACCAGTTATCGACAAATCATGCAATTTGCACTCCTCAGCCTTACCGCCACTTGTTGAAGAGCCTATTACCCAAGCGGGCTCCTGGAGCCGCAGGCGGCCAAATGTGCGTTCAATTCCTTCTACACTATTGCTCATAGTACTCACTCGTTTTATTGCACGTAAAATTTAAATACATCTTGATCTAAATAAAATCATCTTCATTCTAGTTTATTACTTAACATTAACCAATATTTATATTGCATCTAATTCCCTCAATCCGTCACCCACTTGCAAATTGAAACATTGCCCGTCCGCAAAATCGGTGGCACATAATATGATCAGTTGGCTGAAACCACGTTGACCCAATTCACTCCACAATAGGCGCGAAGACATGGCAAAATTAGACTCTGAGAGCCAAGCCGACAGTGCCCCTCACTTGTCTGAAAGTACCTTGTTTCCAAGCCTTGTCATTCTGGTTAGCGCGACGGTTTGGGGGTTTTACTGGTTCCCCCTTCGCACAATCGAACAAGCTGGAATGACTGGTGTATGGTCAGTGTTCGCGGCCAATCTTGTGCCCTGCCTGTGTCTGCTGCCACTTATGATATTTAGACGCCATAAAATGGTGGGCTCAATGTTGCCGATCGCAACAATCGGCTTGTTCACTGGGCTTGGCATTGTGTGCTACTCGGTAAGCCTCGTGCATTCGTCGATCATGCGCGCCACCATGCTGTTTTATCTCACTCCGCTTTGGTCGACGCTTCTTGCCTATTTCATACTGCGTGAGCGACCGACATGGCAGCGCTGGTGCGCAATCGCCATCGGCCTGGTCGGGCTTTATTTGATGTTGTCTGCGGAAGCCAGCACTCAAAACACGACCCTGTTTGGCGATGTCATCGGCATTTTTTCAGGTATTTTCTGGGGCATGGGCGCAGTTGCGCTCAGGCGTTGGCCAGAAGTTAGACCAATCGAATCCGTACCAGCACAGTATTTTTTCGCCACGCTAAGCGCGCTGGTGTTTCTCCTGGCGCTTAATGGAACTAATCTACATGTGCCTGACGTCACCACTTGGCGCAGTGCTTTGCCGCCAATTTTTATCTATTACGTGCTGATTGTGGTGCCCAGCCTGTTTGCATTGTTTTGGGCAGCACAGCGTGTTTCGCCGGGTCGCACTGGAATTTTGATGATGTCAGAGGTGGTGGTTGCTGCAATTAGCGCGGCACTGATCGCTGGCGAAATCATGTCTGCTCAAGAAGTGATCGGCGCTGCGCTCATTATCACCTCCGGGCTTTTTGAGGTTTTTGGCTCTCCAAGCCAAGGCGCACCAGAAAATACTGCCAGCACCCCAAGTTGAACCGTTAAATGTTAACCCTATGCGGTGAGTGCTTTGCGGCCGGCAAGCCCCAGAGCGATGTTGGTGATGCCGCTTGAAATCAAGCTGATACCGGCAAGAAAACCAAGAACCCATGTGGCCGTGCTCGGAAATCCTGAGAATATGAGCGCACCCGCCACAACAGAAATCACGCCACTAAAAATTATCCAGTTTGCTCCGTTCGCAGGGCGCATCTGAAAGCCATACACAATCTCCAGAACACCTTGTGCGAAGAAAGTGAGCGCCACCAACAATGTCAGCGTGAGAACGCCCGTCAGAGGATCAGAAAACAGATAAACCCCCGCGATCACAAAGATTAGCCCAACGGCGAGCTTCCAAATAAATCCGAACCATCCCTTCACACCAAAGGCTTGCACGAGTTCAACCAATCCAGTGACAACCAATATGGCACCAATTATCAACTTCACAGCAATTGTTGATGCCAGTGGCATCATAATCGCAAGGATGCCGCCAACAACAAAGAACAAGCCAGAAAACAGAAAAAGGCTCCATTTTTCTTTGATGGGTTCAGGAATACTCTCGCTCATCGTCACCTCCACCAGGTAAGAGATGTTTTAATATCAAATATAGATTTACGAGAATACAGTATTTCAAACTTTTTCATTCAAACCAATTCTTTTTATACATTATTCTCTCACTTTTCTACTTAGCGCGAGCAGAAGAATTTCCAAGTTGGAAAGCTTAGCGCGCTCATCGAGGATCGTTTTCAACTGCTTCGGGTGATCCGTGATGATGTTATCGACGCCACGATCGAGCATGGTGAGCATCTCTTGTGTGCTGTTGATCGTCCACACATGGGTTTCCCGATGTGCCGCCCTATTGCGGCGCACCTGAATTGAGGAAGCGAGTGTTTTGTTCATAGATAATATTTGGACGGGTAGGTTTTCTGGCTTGCCAATCGCTGCGGTTACGATTTGTCCGGTTTTTATCTCCGGTGCCAATTCGTGCACTTGCGCCAGACTCCCAGCCTCCAGCGATGCAATAAAACTCTCACTTACGAACTTCTCGGCGCGCACAATATCGACCACTCGACGCGCAAGTTCCTTGTCATGGCCGTTATACTTGAGTTCAATATTGAGTCTGATCTTGCCGCGCACCAAATCGATTGCCTGCTTAAGGGTGGGAATGGGTTCGCCGCGGAATTCTTCTGAAAACCAAGCGCCAGCCTCAAGCTGCGCAAGTCTTTTTAGTTTCGTCTCCCAAATCTTGTCAGGCACACCTGCAACCCGCAACAGGTCGCTGTCATGTAGCAACACAATCTCGCCATCTGCTGTTTCCTGCACATCAATTTCTGCATAATCGGCACCATCTGAAATGGCCTGACGAAGCGCACTGAGCGTGTTTTCGGGCGCACTTGCCGAACTGCCGCGATGTGCTGTTATCTGCACATCGCGCGACAATGTAAGATCATCAACCAAACCATCGATCACAAACCAGGAGATTGCCACGCCAGCAAGTAGCGCAAGTCCAGCCGCACCATACCCAAAGCGCACAGGCGTAGCAGCGGTCGACTTGTGAACTTTCGGCACCCCCTGTCCCCCCAGATCTTCATAAAGGATTTGCGTGATCACGGCATATCCGCTGAAGCTCACAAACGTCATTGCAAAACTAAGAAGTGTGGCCACGCCAACAAGCAACGCCATCAAGACGACCAGCACATTCACTTTGGTGATGAGGTTCAAAAGTCCACCAGCAAATACATCTGAGATAATTGCCCCCAAACCAGCAATTAATGTCATGAGCGTGAGCCAACCCAGAACCGCCGCTGCAACGCGATGCGCATTACCGCGCACAAGTTCGCTGCTGCGCTTTAATGCGTTTTTTCCTTTCACACCTTCATAAAAACTTACGGGCACCGCCAACGACCAACGCACAACAAGGAAACTTGTCAAAGCCAGCGCGCAAACGGCTAACACGCCGCCAAACGCAACTGCGGTTAAAAATTCGGGCGGGCGCTGAGCCAAATACCAATTTATGTCGTGCGCCCCCAACAACGTTACATATCCAAAGCCAGCCGCTGCAAATATGGGAACCAACCAAGCGAGCACAATTGCGATAACCCAAAACGCAGTCATCAACAGACGAGGAAGAGCCTGTGCTAATTCAAAGAAAAGCTGCGCAAGGTGCGTGCCATAACCAGCGCGTGCGGATTGCACGAGCAGCATATATCCGCCTTGTTCAATAAAGAAGGAGGCGACAAAAGTGACAAGAAACAAGACCAACAATAGCCCCCCAGGCACCGACAACAAGAACCCTGCAATGTCGCTGTTGGTGAGCGTCAAATGGCCGGAACTATGGACAAGTGAAGTGATGGCAAACGTTGTTAAAGGTGCAAGCACGAGAAAAGTGAGCAGCCTGAACAATAATGAGAATATGATGAGCGGGCGCCAAAAGGTGCCGAGAACTTTTAGGGCTTGCATAAACTTATCGATGATTATTCGCAATTATCACCTGTACGAAAAGTCTAAGGGCGATCTTTTCTCTAGAGATTCTGTAATACGTATCATAATTTTATCCAAGCACCTCAATTCATCTTTTCGACCTGCGGTCGGCAATTGGTATACATATGAAAAATCAAGCTGATAAAATCGACCTTACACCTGAAGAACGCGCAAAGATCGAGCGACGCTCGCTCAACCTTTCAATGTGGCTCAATGCTGTGATGGGCATTTCCGGTATCGTTGCGGCAACTGCATCCCGCTCAGATGCACTTTTGGTTGATGGTCTGTATTCGGCGGTAAATTTCGGCGCCGCAATTGTAGCCATCTTTGTTGGCCGCTCGATCGCACGCGCGCCTGATCGCAGCAGACCATTTGGATATGATGCCGATGAGGCGATTTATGTGGTTTTCAGGTCGCTCACGTTACTTGGCATAATTTCATTTGCGGCGCTGTCCGCTCTTGTAAAAATCATCACTTATGCGCAAGGCGGTGATGTGCCTGAGCTGGTTTTCGGCCCTATCGTCATTTACATGGTATCGATGGTGATCATATGCGGATTTCTTACGTTCTGGCATCGTTACAATTGGAAAAAAGCGGGCAAGCAAAGCGATATACTCGTGACCGAGTCGCGTGCAGCTCTGGTTGATGGTGTTATCAGCGCTGGCGCGGGCGGTGCCTTGGTCTCTGTACCTCTCCTTTCGGGAACAGCGCTAGAAGGGCTTATTCCCATCGCAGATGCCATAGTGGTGCTCACGATGGTCATTGTGATTTTCTATCAGCCGACCAGCACTTTCCTTGCTGGCCTAAGCGAGATTGCCGGCCATAGCATGTCTGCGCCGCTCTACAAATCTGCATATGCCATCGTTAAAAAAATTGCAGATGAAAATAAGCTAGAGCTCATTGACATAGCCGCAACAAAACTGGGGCGCGGTCATATGATTGTGGCCTATGTGGATCCTGGTCGGGATGTCTCTAGCGAAGACATTGATGCCGCCAATGAAGAGCTTACAAAGCGGGCGGTGGCGGCGTTTACAAATGCGCGCACAGAAATTGTGATCACCAAAACTAAACGCCAACAACGCAGGATTACCGAGAACCGTGCCGCGTGATAAAATTGTCACTTACGGCACAAATGTTGCATTCAATGCACACGTTGAATGGACATCTCTCTCGCGATTGATTTAAATTGCCTCTATTGATTTGGCGCTAAATCAACGCGGGGCTGGAAATATGCGCAAACCATTCGCCACAGTGCTGGCGTCCATGTTTTCGATTTTTATCTTGCTGCAAAATCCGCAGACAAGCATAGCGGCGGACATACCACCTCCAGAAACCATTGAATTTGACACAACTGATGAATGGGAAGTCTCCATTTCGCCGTTTTATTTGTGGCTTTTGGGCTTCAATGGAACTGTGGGAGCGGGTGGAAATACTGCCAAAATCAACATCACGCCAATTGATCTATACATTAATAATTTTGGTAATTTTTTAGACGCGCTTGACGGCGTCTATATGGGAACAGGCGAAATTCGCAAAGGTGATTTTGGGCTGTATTACGACATAGTCTATGCAGATTTACTCAGCGGCCAGGCCATATCGAACAATATTTTGCAAGGTAACGTAGATGTTGGGTTCTCACTGGCGCTTGGCACAGTTATGGGC
>JBPCVX010000019.1:0-55705 GCA_051010095.1 Hyphomicrobiales bacterium | reverse complement strand
TAGCTTAATGGAGCTGCTATCTTCCGCGCGTTGCCCGCTCAACCGAGTTAAGCAGATCGTCAGCAGCTGTGCCTGTGTCAGAGCCGCGGCCTAGAAAATCATCTAGCACTTCGCGCCCGCGCTGTGGGTCTTGGCGAAAAACTGTTTCATCAATATTGAAATCGGGTTTTTCGTTTACGTCATATTGTACGCCACCACCACCAGAGCTGCCGCCTGCGCCACCACCCAAAACTTCGCGCAGAATGTCGCCAAAGCCACCTGGAGATTGGCGTCCACCACCCTTCGAACCACCACTGGCACCGCCGCCTAAAATATCTCCGATAATATCACCAAGACCACCACCACCTTGTTGTTGGCGACCGCCAGTTTGTGGTTGCTGACCTGCGCCGCCGCCCAGGATGTCACCAATAATGTCGCCTAGTCCGCCACCGCCTTGTTGCTGGCGCGGCTGGCTGCCACCAGCCATGCCTTTGGTCAGTGAGCCTAAAATCATCGAAATGACGACAGGCAACATCTTTTTCAAAATGCTAGCGCCGATGCCGGTTTGCGCGGCGGCATAATTGGCCACTTCTCGGCTTGCTTCCTTGGAGCCTAGAACATGTCCGAGCATGCGATTGCCCTCATCCATAACATTGTCATATTGCACGGCTCTTTCATCATCAAAGAAGTTCTGGTGATGACCATCGGATAAAGCCGACATAAGATCATCATAGCCGCGCTCTTGTGCCATGTTCTTGCGCACGCCAGCAGCGAGAACGGGGGCAAGTGCATTTATTGCCTGCTGTGTTTGTACTTCGTCCAGACCAAACTGACGGCCAACATTTGCATATGCTTTGCCGCCTTGCGCAGCGGCTAATAGCTCTAAAAGGTCCATAGGAATTTCCTCACAAAAAATGGGTTTGGTTAACAGATAGTAATCAGAAGCTTCAAGGTCAAACGTCTGATTTTGCATTTTGTTAAACGAAATGCGCGAAACTAAAGCTATTCGTAAGCTGGGAGTGCGAGAAATGGTGCGTGTTGCTGCCGAAAAAAAGCCACTTGAAGGTGATTTATCGCTTGAAAACAGCGCGTTGGTTGAATGCAGCGAACAATCTTCTAGCGTTGATGGTACAGATGACGAAATCGGTCCTACACTTTTTGAGGCAAATGCAGAAAGTATCTCCACAACTCCTCCTTCGCCAGTTCATGTTCAAACACAAGCATTAGAAGCGGCATTTGGCGGAGCGGAGCGCTCTTCTAAGGCGGATGAATTGGAACCGTGTGGGGACGACTGGACTTCCCCAGAGCACAGCATTCCCTATGCGTTAGCGGCGTTATCTGAGCCTTATTTGGAAGATCAAGATAATGGCTTTGATGATGAGCCAGCTGATGCAAATGTTGTGCTGCAAGACGCATACGGCATGGTCGATGAGAACCGTGTTTGCGAGGAACTTGGCGCCAGTTTGGTCGCGAATGTGGATGACGCGGTTGAGGAAGATTTTATCGCAACCTTAGAAAGTTCTCAGGTGGAAATGACCACAGAAACAGCAGTGATTGAAAAAACCTCCGAATTAGAGCCGCTACCTCAAATGACCCAAGAAGGAGGGTTCTTAAATCGTACCCTGAAGAGATTTTCCCCCTCAAAAATTGCCGTTGATGCCGCAGCAGAGATTGGGCTTACGGCAAAGCGTCCTGATGGAAAGAGTGCTGCGCACACAGAACCAGTGCGCGAAGAGATCTCGATGTTTGCAGGTCCAAATGGTCACAGTTATGCAGACGCCTGGTATGCGTTGCGCACGTCGGAAGCAGATGAACGACCTGGTTGGTCGATGCCTGCATTCACGTTTTCAATCGCCTGGTTCGCGTATCGCAAACTCTACCGCGCAGCAATGCTTGCCTTGATCACATTGGCAGCGACAATGGTTTATCAACCAGTGCTTGGCGTGGTTATGCTGGCAGCAATCATGATTTGCGCTGGCATGTATGGAAAATCACTTTATGTGTCACACGCAGATGCGACCATCAGATCAAAGATGTCAGCGGCAAAAGACGCTGATGCCTATCTGGAGGCAATCAAGCGCTCAGGGGGTGTGTCGTGGGTCATGGGCGCGGTGAGCGCGTTGTGTGTGTTCGGGCTCGCAATGTTGGGTGGTCTCTCGCTCAGTGTGTAACACTCAGCGTCCACGCGGTGCGTAGGCAGCACATGATCTTGCAAGCTTTGAAATGAGCTGTCGGCCCGCCATAAAGGCTGCCAAGCCAAATATAACGTGGCCAACCGCTTGGCCGGCCAAAACACCAGGTGCTCCCCATAAGCTTGCCCCGCCGATAACAAACGGGATTGTACCGATCGTTGACTTTCCCCAATTGAATAATGTGGAATAATGGGCGCGGCCAAGATTGTTAAATGCCGCATTAGACACAAACTGAAGTCCTGCAAACAGCCATGAAACGCCGATGAAAGTGCAGAAAAAGCTGATCAGATAGGCTGATTGGTCACTTGCGTTGAACGCCAGGGCTATATAGTCGCGCAAGATAAACAGTAAGGCGGCAGTGAAGCACACATACACACCACCAAATTTCACGGCATCATAGTAGGTCTGTTTGATGCGGCCAAAACGTTTGGCACCGAAATTTTGCCCGATGATTGGCCCAACCGCGCCCGAGAGTGAAAACACCACCCCGAACGCCACTGGCACAATGCGCCCAATCACGGCGAGAGCAGCCACCGCGCCCGGGCCATAGGGTGCCATGGCGTAGGTGACATAGGCATTGCCCACTGGTGTGGCGATCTGTGTTGCCATGGCGGGCAGAGCAATACTCAAGATCGGCTTTAAATGGCGCTTGAGGGCTGCAAAGCTAGGCATGATCAAAAAACCATGAACGTGATGTGCGCCGTGTGTGCCGATGATAACAATTGCAACGCGTGCACACACAGAGGCAATCGCCGCCCCTTCTACGCCAAGCCCAGCGGTGAATATTAGAATTGGGTCAAGCACTGCATTTGTGACACCGCCCGATAGGGTGACATACATGGCACGCTTGGCATCACCTAAAGCACGCAAAATGCCAGATAAACAAATACCAATGCCCAAAAGTGGAAATGACGGGATCACGATGCGCAGATAAGACTCAGCGATTTTCAGGGTCTCTCCTTTAGCCCCAAGCAAGGTAAGAATGGGCGTAGTGAAGATCCACAAAAAGAGCGTTACCAATGAAGTGAACAAGAAGGCGAATAACAACGTACTGGCCGCAAGGCGCTGAGCGCGCCCTTCTTTGCCCGCTCCAAGCGCCTGAGCCACCAGGGCGGTGATTGAAATGCTCAACCCGATGCCAATAGACAGATTGATAAAAATGATCGCGCCAGAAAACCCGATAGCGCCGGCAACTTCGTTCTCTCCAAGAATTGAGAGAAAGTACATGTCGGCGAAATCCACCAGAAAAATTGCCATAAGTCCGACAGAGCTGGTGAGTGTCATAACCACCACATGGCGCATGGTGGAACCGGTGGTGAACTTCGCTTCGCGAGGCTTTGGGGGGTCGGTTGGCACCGACGGCGTTTCGGACATACGTTAGGCCGCCGTTCCGCCGACCGTCATTGCATCAATGCGCAAAGTAGGTTGCCCAACACCTACCGGCACCCATTGACCGGATTTGCCACAGGTGCCCGTTCCTGTATCGAGCGCCATATCATTGCCTATCATGGAGATGCGGGTCAGGGCATCCGGACCGTTGCCGATCAGTGTTGCACCCTTTACGGGCGCACCCACTTTTCCGTTTTCAATTTTGTACGCCTCAGTGCACGTGAAGACGAATTTGCCCGACGTGATATCAACCGATCCGCCACCAAACGAGACCGCAAAAAGTCCGTTTTTTACCGATGCAATGATCTCTTCCTGCGTTTTATCGCCACCCAACATATAGGTGTTGGTCATACGCGGCATCGGCTGATGTGCAAATGATTGTCGCCGACCATTGCCTGTGGGTTCGACGCCCATAAGCCTGGCATTTAGACGGTCTTGCATGAAACCAACCAAAATTCCGTCTTCGATTAACGTGGTGTTGTGGGTTGGTGTTCCTTCATCATCAAGGCTGAGTGACCCGCGGCGGTTGTCCAGTGTCCCATCATCCACGACCGTGACGCCAGGGGCTGCAACTCTCTCGCCAACGAGGCCTGCAAAAGCTGACGTTTTCTTGCGGTTAAAGTCTCCTTCAAGCCCATGACCAACCGCTTCATGCAGAAGAATGCCGGGCCAACCTGGACCTAACACTACATCCATTTCGCCTGCTGGTGCATCGTCTGCTTGTAAATTTGTGCGCGCCTGCGCCAAGGCGACTTGCACCGCATTGCGCCAATTGTCTTCACCGATATAGAGATGCTGTGCGCCCCGGCCACCCAAACTATGGCTCCCGCTTTCCTGGCGTGCGCCATCCTTGGCGACGATCGCAACAGAAAGACGCACAAGTGGCCGGAAATCACTATAGGTTGCGCCGTCTGGACGGATAATATGCACCGCCTGCCAGTTTCCCGCTAATGAGACGCTTACTTGGCTAACATCGCTGCCTTGAGCGCGGGCATATGCATCAATCTCGCGCAGCAGTTCTATCTTTTCCTGAAACGCGATGCCGCCGATCAAGTTTTCATGGGTATAGAGCTGGCGGTTGGTTCTGTTCGGCGCTGTGGCGAGAGTGCCTGTATGTCCCGAGCGCACCGCATTAACTGCGCCAGCCGCTCTGAGAATCGCCGCTTCGGAGATTTCCGAGGCGTGTGCATATCCGGTTGCTTCGCCGCAAATTGCCCGCAAGCCGAAGCCCTGAGTGGTGTTAAAACTCGCGGTTTTGAGTTTTCCATCGTCGAAGCTCAACGCTTCGAGCTGATCATACTCCAGAAACAATTCGCCATCGTCGCATCCCTCAAGCGCTTCTGCCGTCAGCGCAGCTGCACGCTCGGGCGTTAGATCATTTTGCTGAAAGAACAGATCGTCGCTTGATGGCTTATCCATAATAAGAACTGCTTAAGCCCGATTAATTTTGAGTTAGAGCGTCTACGGATTTGGTGAACCCTGCCAATGAAATTGGCATGGCAACACCAGCTCCTGGCGCTTCATAGACGATAAAGTTTGCAATAGAGCCCTGCCGCATTGCGCCAAGCATTTCAGGTGAAGCTTCCGCCACGACAACGCAGGCATTTGGCAAGCAGCGTTGAAACGCCATTTGCGTTAGCGCTTTGCCATCAATCTCAAGAGCAACGCCGGTAGGTAAGTAAACGCCGATAGGCGCAACTATGCGCATCATGATGACATCTTTGCCTTCACGCTGGGCTTTGCCAAACAACAGCGTTAGAGCAACGCCTTTGCGTTCAGGTGCTTCGGTTGTTTGTACCATACCGCAAACGCGCGTAGGCGCAGCTGGTGCAGCCTGGCCTGCTTGGGTTTGATTCTCGGACCCGGCTAATGCGTCGCCTTTGCCAGAGGAGTTTGCTTGACCGGGTGGTTGTGGGTTTTCCGTGCAGCGGACTTCCCATTTGCCGTTTTTAGCAATGATCTCTTCTTTCGGGGGAGGGGGAAGGCCCTGCTTTTTACGCTCCGCTTCTTGTTGTTGTTTCAGCGCTTCAATTTGGCGCAAAGTTTGAACACGCGGGCCGGCTGGTGGCTGCTGTGGGCGGGGTTGCGCGGCAGGTGCTTGTTGTTGTGCGAAGGTGGGTGTGGCGTTGCCAACCGTCAGTAACATCATCGCAGCAACGGCGAATGCTGACCGGGAAAGCATAGCGGAAAGTGGATATAGTCTCATCGTGTTGTAATCCTCAAGTTTGCCAACCGGCGCGACGTTTCAACGCTTTCTAGCGTGAGATTTGGTGAGTTGCCAATATAGAGACGTGCGAGTATTTGAATTTTCAGGGCGAATTAGGGCTAAAATTGTGTCAAATGGTCGCGTGAATGTTTGCTTCTTGGGTTCTGTTGGTAAATCCGGTGTCATTTTTATGCAGCACTGTGGCAATCATGTGTCTGGTAAACGGTTAAATTTACTCGAAATTTTGCGATTCCTGACCAAATTTGCAGCACATGATAATCAATTAAGCTGCAAAATGGGGAAAGTTGTCCACGGCTTTCTGCTGTAAACCTTCCGGCGCGTAGAAATGACGCGTTCTCTAGAGCCTGTGTGAATTGTAGTGTTAGCGCGAGATTCAAAGGGCAGACCTGCGTCCATTAATGATCATGGTGCGTATGTCTAAGTGTATAAAGTTAAAAAGTGTTTTGGCAGATCAGGGCGATGTGGCAAAACGCTTTCGAGTTCGTACTTGCGTGGCCTGAATAAATGGGTATACGCAGGTTTGGGGTTTTTGAGAGGAGCTTTGCATCAATGCGAAGACTAATTGGTGGAGCCGCGTTCATTTTCGCAATGCTAGCGGCAAGTTGGGCATATGCGGCAGGACTTGGCCAGGCAGAACCTTGGCAGATTGGATTCCAACAGTCTGCGACGCCCATCATGGACAGGATTACGAGCCTTCATAATTTCATTCTGTGGATCATCGTAATTGTCACGCTGTTTGTGATGATTTTGCTGATTATGGTGATGGTTAAGTTCAACGCGCGGGCTAATCCCGAACCCAGCAAGACGACTCACAACACATTCATCGAAGTTCTGTGGACAGTTGTGCCAATCTTGATTCTTCTCGTGATGGCGGTTCCTTCATTCCGGCTTCTCTATTTTCAGCGTGACTTTCCGCAGATTGATATGACGATTAAGGCCATTGGGAACCAATGGTATTGGTCATATGAATATCCAGACAACAACGACATTTCGTTTGATTCCATCATGCTGGAAGGTGACGAGTTGGAAGAGCGCCGAAAAGTTGATCCCGGCGCGCCGCGTTTGCTGGCTGTTGATAATGAAATTGTGGTGCCCGTTAATAAAGCGGTGCGGGTCATCGTGACCGCATCTGATGTTCTGCACAATTTCGCAATGCCTTCATTTGGTACCAAGATGGATGCCGTTCCTGGCCGCTTGAACGAAACCTGGTTCAAAGCCCAAAAAGAAGGCATTTTTTACGGACAATGTTCCGAACTGTGCGGCATTCGCCATGCGTATATGCCGATCGCTATTCGTGTGGTGTCACAAGAAAAGTTTGACGCCTGGGTGAGCGCAGCTGCAGACGATATTGACGCGGCTCAACAGCAATTGCTGGCAACTGTTGCTGATGAGAAGAAAAAACTGGCCAAGAAAAAGCAGCCCGTCGATGTTGCGGCTGCAAGTGAATAATTTGGCTAAGAAGTAGTTTGAGATTTAAAGGACCGTAGAGGCAGACAATGGCAACTGAAGCAGCACACGCCGATCATGATGAGCACCATCCAACAGGCTGGCGCCGTTACGTCTACTCAACCAACCACAAAGACATCGGAACGATGTACCTGTGGTTTGCAATCATGGCCGGCATTGTCGGTGGTTTGATGTCTCTGTTCATGCGCATGGAACTTGCAGAGCCTGGTATCCAGTATTTCCATGGCCTTTCGCAAATGATGTATGGCCTAGATGCGGATGCTGCCGTTGACGGCGCAAAACATATGTTCAATGTGTTTGTGACTGCACATGGCTTGATCATGGTGTTTTTCATGGTGATGCCGGCAATGATTGGTGGTTTTGGCAACTGGTTCGTACCGCTGATGATTGGTGCGCCTGATATGGCCTTCCCACGTATGAACAACATCTCGTTTTGGCTGCTGGTTCCTGCGTTTCTGCTGCTGGTCATTTCAATGTTTGTGCCCGGCCCTCCAGGTTTTCAGGGCGTTGGCGGCGGTTGGACGGTGTATCCACCATTGTCAACCACAGGTCAGCCCGGACCGGCAATGGATTTCGCAATTCTGTCATTGCACGTAGCTGGTGCATCTTCGATTTTGGGTGCGATCAACTTCATCACGACAATCTTCAACATGCGCGCGCCCGGCATGACATTGCATAAAATGCCGCTGTTTGTGTGGTCGATCCTTGTTACGGTTTTCTTGCTGCTCTTGTCGCTGCCAGTGTTTGCAGGCGCGATCACAATGCTGCTGACCGACCGTAACTTCGGTACAACATTCTTCACTGCCGAAGGCGGTGGCGATCCAATCTTGTATCAGCATTTGTTCTGGTTCTTTGCCCATCCTGAAGTTTACATTCTTATCCTTCCTGGTTTCGGGATGGTTTCGCAGGTGGTGGCAACATTCTCCAAGAAACCCGTGTTTGGTTATCTCGGCATGGCCTATGCCATGGTGGCTATTGGGGTTGTTGGCTTCATCGTGTGGGCGCATCACATGTACACAGTTGGGCTGGATGTGGATACGCAGGCCTACTTCATGTTGGCCACGATGGTAATTGCTGTGCCAACTGGCGTGAAGATTTTCTCCTGGATCGCAACGATGTGGGGTGGTTCTATTGAGTTCCGCACGCCAATGCTTTGGGCGATTGGCTTTATCTTCCTGTTTACAATTGGCGGTGTTACCGGTGTTGTTCTCGCAAATGCGGGTATCGACCGCTCAATGCATGACACCTACTATGTGGTCGCGCACTTTCATTATGTGCTGTCTCTTGGCGCGGTATTCGCGATCTTCTCGGGTTGGTATTACTGGTTCCCGAAAATGTTTGGCTACATGTACAACTCGATGATCGCCAAGACGCACTTCTGGGTGACGTTTATTGGCGTGAACCTGGTGTTCTTCCCGCAGCATTTCCTGGGCTTGGCAGGCATGCCCCGGCGTTATGTTGACTATCAAGATGCTCTGGCGGGTTGGAATTGGGTGTCTTCAATGGGTTCATACATTTCCTCCATCGGCGTTCTCATCTTCTTGATTGGCGTGTTTGAAGCGTTTTCGAGAAAGCGCGTTGCAGGCAATAATCCCTGGGGTGAAGGCGCAACAACTTTGGAATGGACATTGTCATCACCACCGCCATTCCATCAGTTCAATACTCTGCCAAAGATCAAGTAATTGGCCTTTCCTGGCGGCGTTAGCGGCGTCGCCAAGTGGCTTTCAAACAGTTTGTGAATATGAGCGATATATCGGTAAATATAGGTTCAGACACACCTTTAGGGGTTGAGAATACCTATGGCGGGCAGGGCTCTGTAGGAGACTACTGGGCGCTAATGAAGCCGCGCGTGATGTCGCTTGTGATTTTTACAGCTTTTGTTGGCTTGATGGTGGCCCCTGGCAGCATCCACCCGGTAATCGGATTTGTTGCTATTCTAGCGATTGCCGTGGGCGCGGGTGCCTCAGGCGCGCTTAATATGTGGTATGATGCCGATATTGATGCACGCATGCAGCGCACCGCAAAACGCCCTATACCGCGTGGCCGCGTTACACCAAATGAAGCGCTTGGTTTTGGCGCTGTGATGGCGGGTGGTTCTGTGTTCGTCATGGGTGTGACGGTAAATTGGGCTGCAGCGGCTATATTGGCTGGATCAATCGCCTTTTATCTGTTCATTTATACAATGTGGTTGAAGCGCACGACGCCGCAGAACATTGTAATTGGCGGCGCTGCGGGCGCGTTTCCACCAATGATTGGTTGGGCAGCCGTTACAGGCTCGGTCGATCTGGCCTCGATATCGCTATTTCTTATTATCTTTATGTGGACACCGCCTCATTTTTGGGCGCTGGCGCTATACAAATACCGTGATTATGAGCGGGTTGGCGTGCCTATGCTGCCGGTTGTGGCGGGTGAAGATGAAACGCGGCGTCAGATCTGGATATATTCGTTGCTTCTTATGCCCGTAACGTTGGCTCCGTTTGCTCTTGGGGCAGCCGGTTTCGCATATATGGCAGCTGCGGTTTTATTGGGCGCCTATTTCTTGGTACTTGCATGGCGTGTGTACAAGTTGCGCGAAGGCGTTGCTGCTGACCGCGCACCACGCAAACTGTTTGCTTATTCCATTGTCTATCTTTTTGCGCTCTTTGCCGTGTTGCTTGTCGAGCAAGGCCTGGTGCCGCTTGTGGGAGGATGGTTATGAGTGCGGAAACGACACAAATCACGCTGAGTGAAGAAGAACTTAAACGCCGCAAATGGCGCAACATTACAATTGGTGTTGTGTGCGTGGTTCTCGTTATCTTGTTCTACGTGGTCACAATTGTGAAATTGGCGGGTAATATTGCCCAGACTGCCGGATAGGGTGTGAAATCTATATGGCTGTAAACAATGCACATAATACTGAACGCAAAAATCGCATTCTCGCGGTTTCATGCGTTGTGCTGGTTGCGGGCATGATTGGTATGGCATACGCGGCGGTTCCGCTTTACGCGTTGTTTTGCCAGGTGACTGGATATGGCGGCACCACACAGCGCGCAGAGGCGCCCAGCGGCGAAATATCATCGCGGGTGATAGGTGTGCGGTTTGATGCTAATGTGAACAACGATCTCAACTGGGACTTTAAGCCGGTACAGCGTAAGCTTTCTTTGAAAGTTGGCGAGCATCGTCTGGCTTTTTACAGAGCAACGAACCGCTCAGATGAAAAGGTTATTGGCTCTGCGGTCTTTAACGTGACACCTGTGAGTGCGGGGGCTTATTTTAACAAGATCGAGTGCTTTTGTTTTACTGAACAAACGCTCAACCCAGGTGAAAGCGTTGAAATGCCGGTGTCGTTCTATATCGATCCCGATATTGAGAATGACGAAGATTTAGAGACGTTAAAAACGATTACGCTGTCTTACACGTTCTTTCCTGCGAAAAAGGAAAACAAGGCAAAGTCAGCGCGGGTTGATATGAAAGATGAGGCGATCAACTGATCGCGAATGAATTGGGGCGGGCGATAACGCCCATTGAAGAACTGGAGTAGGGGATATGGCGGACAGCCACGCAAAGAACCACGATTATCATTTGGTTGACCCGAGCCCATGGCCGGCTGTTGGCGCGACTGCAGCATTTGTTATGGCGGTGGGCGGCATTGGCCTTATGCGCTATCTCAAAGGCGAAGAAGTTTCAATTATCGGCTTCAATATCGCCAAACCATGGATATTTGCTATTGGCGTTTTGCTCGTCTTGTACACCATGTTCATGTGGTGGCGTGATGTGACGAATGAAGCCGAAGTAGAAGGCCATCACACCCCGGTCGTGCAACTGCACCTACGCTACGGCATGATCTTGTTTATCGCTTCTGAAGTGATGTTTTTTGTGGCGTGGTTCTGGGCGTTTTTCGATGCAAGCCTTTTCGCTGACGAAGCAATTCAAGCAGCTCGCGTCGAGCATACGGGCGGGCATTGGCCTCCTGATGGCATTGTTGTTTTCGATCCGTGGCATTTGCCTTTGCTCAATACGCTTATTCTGCTGACATCTGGCACCACCGTAACCTGGGCGCATCATGCGCTGTTGCACGATGATCGCAATGGGCTGAAATGGGGCCTTATTTGTACAATCGCGCTTGGTGCTATCTTCACCTTGGTGCAAGCTTATGAATATGGTCATGCTGCATTTAACTTTAGCGGCAGCATTTATGGCGCCACGTTCTTCATGGCAACGGGTTTCCACGGTTTCCATGTTCTGGTCGGAACAATATTCCTAATCGTATGTCTGTTCCGGGCATTGGCAGGCCACTTTACATCGAAGCAGCATTTCGGGTTTGAGGCTGCAGCTTGGTATTGGCACTTTGTGGATGTGGTTTGGCTGTTCCTGTTTGCCTCCATCTATGTGTGGGGATCTTGGGGTGCCAAGGAAATTCTCTAACTAAGAGACATCGCGAATTTTGGCCGCATCGTGCAGATTGCAGATGCGGCCATTTTGTTTTGGGGCTATAAGAGCCGGGTTTTTCAGACAGTTGTTGAAGCATAGGTTCGGGTGTGAACAACGAAACCTACTATCCGCCACTCTCTCCAGGAGAGACCGGCATGAAGGGGAAATGTCCGCGCTGTGGGCAGGGGAAGCTGTTTTCTGGATTCTTATCTCTTAATGAGAAGTGTTCGGCGTGTGGTCTGAAGTTTGATTTTGCAGATGCAGGCGACGGCCCAGCCTGGTTTATCATGACGGGTATTGGGCTGGTCGTGGCAACAGCTGCCATGTTGACCGAGATATTGGCGCAACCGCCCTATTGGCTTCATGCGGTCATCTGGCTGCCGTTAACACTGGTGTTGGCAATTGCCCCAATCCGGCCTTTAAAAGGACTGATGATCGCCCGCCAATACCAGACCGACGCGCGCGAGGGCCGCATTCAAGATGAGTGAAGCGGAGCAAGGTCGTGGCGGTCTTATCGTCGTTTCCATCTGCGCGCTGGTGTCGTTGGTCATCTTAGGCGCACTTGGAACCTGGCAACTGCAGCGGTTGGCGTGGAAGGAAGGGATCATTGCTGAAATTGAGCAAAAACAAGAAGCGCCTGCGATAGATATGGCGCAAGCCCTTGTAAAGTTCGATGCGGGCAAGGATATCAATCTCACGAAAGTTGAAATGCGCGGCCAGTATGAACACGGCCGAGAGCTGCATCTTTATTCATTGCGCGACGGCCGCCAAGGATGGCGCATAATAACGCCAATGATTTTGCCAGATGGCAAGTTGGTTCTCGTCGATCGTGGATATGTACCTGACGAGCTTAAATCACCCGGTGCTCGCAGCGCAGGCCTGCCCACGGGTGATGTTACCGTCACGGGCAATGTGCGTCTGCACAAAGAAGAAAAAGGCGCATTCACACCAGATAATGAGCCAGAAGCTAACAAATGGTTCTGGTATGACCGCACCAATATGCTGGCGCAAGTTGGTGACAAAATGAACTTGCCGTCAGTACCATTTTTTGTGCAATTGTCGTTGCCAGACCATCAAGGCGAGTGGCCACAAGCAGTTCCGGTGAGCGTGCGCATATCTAACTCTCATTTCGGCTATGCGCTGACTTGGTATGGGCTGGGCGCAGCACTACTCGGCGTGTATGGGTTCTATGTAGTGGGCTGGAGGAAAAAACGGCGTAAGGATGCACTATGAATAAGGCCTATGAAACATTGGAAACGCGGTTTCGCCGCCTGAACGCGCTTGGTGGCGCGCTGGCCATGCTGAGCTGGGATCGCTCGGTTATGATGCCTTCTGGAAGCGCTGAAGCGCGGTCTGAAAAAATGGCCACACTGAGCGTACTTGTGCATGAAATGAAGATCGCTCCCGATATGGGTGACTTGCTGGGCGAAGCACAAGATGCAGGTGGGCTTGATGAGTGGCAACTCGCCAATTTGCGGCAAATGCGCCATGGGTGGTTGCATTCAACAGCCGTGCCTGGAGAGCTTGTTGATAAAATGTCACGCGCAAGTGCAGCCTCTGAAATGGTTTGGCGCAGTGCCCGCGCAGACAATGATTTTGCGCGTCTGGAAAAGCCCTTTTCTGAAACGCTCGGCCTTATACGAGAGGCCGCTGCCGCCAAGGCCGAAGCGTTTGGTGTTAAGCCCTATGATGCTCTTCTCGACATGTATGACCCAGGTCGAACATCAACCGATGTCGATACGATATTCAATGATTTGCTCTCATTCCTTCCTGGAATGATCAACGAGATTGTAGAACATCAATCAAATCAAACGCCTATTGATGGTCCTAAGGCACCGTTTGACGTTGCAGCGCAAGAAAAATTGGGGCGCAACATCATTGAAACGATTGGGTTTGACTTTAATACGGGGCGCCTTGATGTAAGCCTTCATCCGTTTTCTGGCGGTGTGCCGGATGACAGCCGCATCACCACCCGTTACGCGGAAAATGATTTTTCGTTGAGCTTGATGGGCCTTGTGCACGAAACTGGCCATTCCATGTATGAGCGCGGATTGCCCAAAGCATGGCGCACGCAGCCTGCAGGGCGCGCGTGCGGCCTCACGCTTCATGAAAGCCAATCGCTGTTATATGAAATGCAAGCAGCGCGCAGTCCGCAGTTCGTGGGCTATATTACGCCGCTCTTGCGCGAAGCATTTAGCGGAGACGAGGCTGTATGGAGTGAGGCGGCAATCTTGCAGCTCTACCATAAGGTTAAGCGAAGTCTTATTCGGGTTGATGCTGATGAGGCGACTTATCCATTGCATGTGATTCTGCGCTATCGGCTTGAGCAGGCGATGATTGCAGGTGACTTAAAGACCAAAGACCTACCAGAAGCTTGGAGAGCCGCCATGGAAGAGCTCGTTGGTGTGGTTCCTGACAGCGATGCAAATGGTTGCATGCAAGATATTCATTGGCCGTCGGGAAGCTTTGGTTATTTCCCGACCTATACTCTAGGGGCGCTCACAGCAGCACAAATCTTTGCAACCATTAAAGACCAAGTACCCGATGTTCTGGCCCAAATCGGTGCTGGAGATTTCTCAAATCTCAATGCGTGGTTGCGCACCAATATACACGAGCAGGGGAGTTTGCTGTCTCCTGATGAACTAATCGAGAAAGCGACGGGCGCACCACTTTCAACACAGGCATTTAAGGCTCACCTAAAACAACGATATCTGCCAAACTAAAACTGAAAACGGCTAAGGGTCATGAAATACATTTCAACACGCGGTAATGCGCCAGAGCTCGACTTTGAAGACGTATTGCTGACAGGACTGGCTGAAGATGGCGGTCTTTATGTGCCGCAGGAATGGCCCACATTCAGCGCAGATGAATTGCGCGCCATGCGCGGCAAATCCTATTGCGAGATTGCGTTGATGGTGATGCGTCCTTTTTTGGGGAATGCAATACCTGACGACACTCTCAAAGCAATGGTGGAGCAAGCCTATAGCACCTTTGCCCACCCGGCCGTGGCGCCACTAAAACAACTGAACGACAATGATTGGTTGCTTGAACTTTTTCACGGACCAACACTGGCGTTCAAAGATGTTGCTATGCAAATTCTCGGGCACATGATGGATTACGTGCTCAACAAGCGTGGTCAGCGGGCAACGATTGTCGGGGCAACGTCGGGCGATACAGGCGGCGCGGCCATCGAGGCCTTTAGGGGGCGCGATGCGGTGGATATTTTTATTATGTTTCCGCACAACAAAGTATCTGATGTGCAACGGCGCCAGATGACAACCGTGCTTGACCATAATGTTCACAACATCGCTCTAGAGGGTACCTTCGATGACTGCCAGAACATGCTCAAAGCCATGTTCAACCATCGCGCTTTCCGAAGTGAAATTGCTCTTGCGGGTGTTAACTCCATCAATTGGGCGCGGGTGATGGCGCAGTCGGTCTATTATTTTACATCAGCCATTGCATTAGGCGCACCAGACCGATCGATCAGCTATTGTGTGCCAACGGGTAACTTTGGCGACATTCTTGCAGGTTATGTGGCCAAGCGTATGGGGTTGCCTGTGCATATGCTCACTGCTGCCACGAATTCAAACGACATTTTGGCGCGAACCATGGAAACCGGGCGCTATGAGATGTCGGGCGTCGTTGCGACGACCAGCCCATCTATGGACATTCAGGTATCATCGAATTTCGAGCGCCTCTTGTTCGACAGCGTGGAACGCGACAGCAATGAAGTTGTGCGGATGATGAGTGGATTGCAGCAATCCGGGTCGTTCACAATTCCACAACAGGCTTACACAAAACTCAAACGTGAGTTCAATGCAGGCCGCGCCGATGAACAGGCTGTATCATCGATAATTGCAACAACACTTGACCAGACGGGCGAATTGCTGGATCCGCATACAGCGGTCGGTGTTCAAGTTGCACAAAATATTCAGCGCGATCACACGGTTCCGATGGTGACCTTGTCAACGGCGCATCCGGCGAAATTCCCAGATGCCGTGATGGCAGCAAGTGGCATCCACCCCAATTTACCCGAACGTCTTGCCGATTTGGCGGAACGTGAGGAGCGTTATGACATCTTGTCGAATGATCAAGACTTGGTAGAGAATTTCATCAGTGCGCGCAGCCGCGCGGCGCAATAAGGATAGTTTGTTCGCATGGTCACCCAAGTCACTCAACTGCCGTCAGGTTTACGTATTGCCACTTATGAAATGCCACAACTGCAAACCGCCTCGATGGGCGTGTGGGTGAGGGCTGGTGCGCGAAACGAAGATGAGCAAGAAAATGGCATAGCCCATTTTCTTGAGCATATGGCGTTTAAAGGCACGAAAACCCGCAGCGCTATGGAAATTGCAGAAACCATTGAAGCGGTCGGCGGAGACATCAACGCCTCGACGTCGCTTGAGACGACGGCTTACTACGTTCGCGTGCTGAAAGATGATGTGCCGCTTGGCATGGAAGTGCTTTCAGATATTCTGTTGAACCCGGTTTTTGAAAAGTCTGAACTGGAGCGGGAACGGGATGTGGTGGTGCAAGAGATTGCCGCTGCCCAAGATACGCCTGATGATCTTGTGTTCGATATTGCACAGCAAGTGGCATTTCCGAGCCAAGCTATTGGCAGACCAATTTTGGGTGAAGTTGAGCGCGTATCGACATTCACAGAAGCTGATATTTGCCAATTTCGTGATCGGCACTATGTGGCGGGTCAAACTGTGGTTGCTGCTGCAGGTGGCATTAAGCACGATGAGTTCGTCGCGCTGGCAACACAAGCATTTGGTGGCTTGAATGGATCAAAGAGCCACACTTGGGCACCAGCGCAATATGATGGTGGGTTCAGCGCGGTTGAACGACCTCTTGAGCAAACCCATTTGGTGATGGGTTTTGAAGGGCCGGGTTATTTATCGGAAGACATTTATGCCGAACAGGTAATGGCGAGCGTGTTGGGCGGTGGCATGTCGTCACGACTTTTCCAGGAAGTGCGCGAAAAGCGCGGGCTCTGCTATTCGATTTTTGCTTTTCCTTCGGCATTTGAAGATACCTGCTTAATGAGCATCTATGCGGCCACATCACCGCAGAACGTAGGCGAGCTCACCAAAGTTGTCACTGGTGAATTGATGAATGCAGTTGAAACGATCTCCGAGGACGAGGTCGCTCGTGCGCGGGCACAATTAAAGGCGGGGTTGATGATGAGCCTTGAAAGCTCGTCTGCACGTGCTGACCAGATTGCGCGTCAATTATTGAGTTTTGGAAAGGTGCCAACACCGGAAGAAATCATCGAAAAAGTCGATCAAGTTGATGCAGAAAGCGTGCGCGCACTGGCAAAGACCATATTTAAGGGCGCAAAACCGTCAATTGGGGCTGTTGGTGCGCTTTATGGTCTTGCGTCTTATGATGAGATCGCGGCACAATTCAGATAACGAAAAAGACGTGTGTGAGGGAGTAGGGGCGCGCAAGCTATGGCTTTTCTAAGATCCGTTACGGCATCGGATGTTTCGCCAACACTTTATGGCGAGCAAGTCGTAATGCGCATTCCACAAATGTCGGATTTTGAAAACTGGACGTCTCTGCGCGCAGACTCGCGGGCATTTCTTACACCATGGGAGCCGACGTGGCCCCGTGATGATCTGACAAAGCCGGCATTTCGCCGTCGCATCAGGCGCTATCAGCGTGATGTGCGGGAAGGCCATTCTTTTCCGTTCTTTATCTATAATGCGATTAGTGACGAACTGGTTGGTGGTTTAACTTTGTCGAACATTCGTCGCGGTGTATCGCAATCATGCTCACTGGGATATTGGGTCGGGGAACCCTATGCCCGCAAAGGCCATATGTACGACGCGGTACAAACGATTATGCCGTTCGTTTTTGATAATTTACTCCTGCACCGCCTGGAAGCAGCATGTTTGCCGGTCAACGAGCCATCTGCTCGCTTGCTCCTGAAATGTGGATTCAGTGAGGAAGGGTACGCACGGCGTTACTTGCGCATTAATGGCGTTTGGCAAGATCATCTGCTTTTTGCAGTACTTTCAGAAGATTTAAAAACAAGAGATATTGGTTGAAAGTGCTGAAAAGGATTAGAATGTGCATCTCGAGGGGATTCGATACGAGGTGCAAACGGGACATTTCATGACAGCACCACTTAAAAGTGCGCTTTTTGTAGCGATGTCTTTAGCTTGCCTTGTGCTGGCGCTTGTGCCCGCGAGTGCGCGCGACATCGTTTCTACGAGTTTTACAACGCCCAATGTCGACCTTACCGATGTGATTGAACAAGTTCAGTCCAACACACCTTCTATTACCGTTGAAATGACCCCAGATGCATCTGGCGCAACTGCTTCGATGACAGCGGAGTCGCGCGGATCAGGTGATGCGTTCAATTGGGGCGTGTTCACGGTGCGAAATCAGGATCCGGTGCCGCGTGATCTGGTTCTCACAACACGCCATTGGGGTTTTGTTGGGTCGGGCCTCATTTGGCCGAAATATAGGTCTTTTCAAATCCAATCATTGCATGCCTCGCCCGGGTTACAGCCGGCGCAGTTGCAAAGCACTAATATGGATGCCTATCAATTCCGCATAAATCCTGGAGAAACCATAACTTATGTTGTGGAGTGGACGGATACCCCCCCTGGGGACGTAACGCTTTGGCATCGCGCAGCCTATGACGCAAATCTCCAAAGAACGGCGACTTTTTACGGGGTGTTATTAGGATTTGCGCTGCTGTTGATCATTGCAATTATTTGTTTGTTTGTGATCCGCCCGCAAATTGTTTTTCCTGCCGGCTTGTTATTTGTCTCAGCGGCATTGGCATTTTTATTTGGTGAATTTGGATATCTGCAAGGCATTGAAGGCCGCGACATACCTGGCCATCATATGGCACTCAAGGTGCGCGCGGTGAGCGAAGCACTTATGGGTGCCGGTTTGATTGGGTGTCTCATCACCTTTCTTGATTTGCGTGGCCGCGCACCAATTGCCTGGCAATGCGGAATAGTGGCGTTTGCGGCGGCTTGCTTGGTCGCACTATGGGCTATTCTCGATCCGCTGCGTGCCGCTGCAATTGCTAGGATCATATTTGTACTGGCATCGCTTGCGTGCCTTGCTGTGGCCGTGCCAATGGCTTTGTCTGGCGTCATACGCGCGCGTGCTTCTCTCCTGTTTTTCGCAGCGGTTTCAGTGTGGGCAGTGCTTGCAATTGGGGGCGCATACGAATGGGCTAACCCCGGTATACTTAAACTGGCAATCGCAAGCGGTCTTATTTTGGTGATGTCGATTGCCACCCTCACTCTCATGCGCTTCGCGTTTAGCCAGGGCGTTATTCATTCCAAATTCTTTGAAGATTCTGGCAGACGTGCATTGGCACTTGCTGGTGCACAACAAAGTGTGTGGGATTGGGATGAAGATGCGGGCCGGCTCTATGTGGGTCCCGAGCTGGAGCGGGCATTGGGTGTGCCACCAGGGCAGCTCATTAAGGGCGGGCTGAAGGCATGGATGGGACTTATCCATCCCGCCGACAGAGTGAGTTATATTGCAGGCGTCGAGACGGCGATCAGGCGCGGAAAAGGGCGTTTTAGCGAGCAATTTCGTCTCAGGCGCAATGACGGGACATACCGATGGTACGAGCTGCGCGCGCGCGCCATTCCTGGTGATCAGGAACACGCAGCACGATGTATTGGTACGCTGAGTGATGTGACGACCGACAAGCGCGCAGAAGACAGATTGTTGAGCGATGCGGTTCACGACAACATCACCAAGCTGCCGAACAGAGCGCTTTTCCTGGACAGGCTTGAACGTGCAATGCATCGCGCGGTCAATAATGCGACCGACCAGCTTGTGTTAATTGTGGTTGACCTCGACCGCTTTAAAAATGTGAACGATGGCCTTGGTCACACATTGGGAGATAGTCTGCTGTTGGCTATGGCACGCAGGCTTGCGCCATTTGCAGAAACAGAGGAAACGCTTGCGCGTGTTGCAGGTGATCAGTTTGGTTTGATCATTAATGCCGCCGACCCTGCCCGCGATCCGGTTGTTGTCGCCAATCAAATTCGTGAGGCGATTGCGCAACCGATTGACATTAATTCCCGTGAGGTATTCTTAACCGCGTCAATTGGGCTTGTGGAGTTTAAGCGCGATACAAAAGAACCAGCAGAATTGCTGAAGGATGCCGAAATCGCGCTCTATGAAGCCAAGCGAACAGGCAAAGACACGGTGATGGCGTTTAACTCCACCATGCGCGACAATCGTTCTGAACTTGTGAGCCTTGAGGCGGATATGCGGCGCGCTATTGAGCGTGATGAGATAGAAGTTCTCTTCCAACCCATCACCCGTTTGGCGACGCAGGAACTTGCCGGCTTCGAAGCGCTTGTGCGCTGGCGCCATAAGGAACGCGGTTTAATGCCTCCAGAAGATTTTTTGGATATGGCGGAAGAAACCGGGTTGATTACACAAATCGGCACTTATGTTTTAAACGAATCTGCCCGCCAGCTCGGCATCTGGCAGCGCGCATTGAGACCCCAAACGCCATTATTTGTGGCCGTGAACCTTTCGCATAGCCAGCTTTTGGGGAGCGGATTGGTTGATGAAGTAAAGGCCGTGCTGGCGCGTGAAGACCTGCCACCTGCGACATTGAAGATCGAAATCACAGAATCGATTGTGATGGAGAACCCGGAACTTTCCGTGCAGGTTTTGGATCGCTTGAGACGGCTTGGGATTGGATTGTCCTGCGATGACTTTGGTACAGGATATTCATCTCTATCTATGCTGCAACGTTTGCCATTCGACACATTGAAGGTCGACAAATCTTTCATGGATGCAGAACAAGAAAGCGATGCGGCGGCGCGCATTCTTGAGATGATTGTTGCACTCGCGCATGAGCTTAATTTGAGTGTTGTTGCTGAAGGTGTGGAAAATAGCGAGCAAGTGGAACGTGTGCGACAGCTCGGGTGCGATTTTGCGCAAGGCTTTCACTTTGGCGAACCTATGACGTCTAAACGGGTGATTGATACTCTTGGCGGGGCAGGTAGTGCTGTGCTTGAGGCTGCGCAACCAAAATCTGGAATATTCTCCAAAGTTTTTGGAAACGACAAAGATCAAGATCGGCAAGTGGCGCAGGTGCTGCCGGAAACGTCTCCTGTTTTGCCGCCTCCACCCCCCTTAGTGCACGAGGATGTAGTGCACGAGGATGCTCAAGAAGATTATGAAGAGGTTGATGAAGCGCCTGTACCTGAGTTCACTCCTCCGTATGGCCGCGAAGTTGTAACCGATGCAGAATATGATGATGAGGCGCTGCCTGAAGCCGTTATTGAAATGCCTGACGCAGGTTTTGTGCAAGAGCAACAGCGGGCAATTAGTCCACCGGCCTCATCGCTGCCACCCGCTGCACCACCACCACCAACTGCAGACGCGCAATCTGTATCTCCTCTGCCGCCACCGGCCGCTCCAAGCCAAATCTCAAGCACCACGCATGAGGATAATGGCGATGAACTTACCCAAATTGTAGGTGTTGGCAGTGCGGTCAACCGGGTTCTCAACGAAATGGGTTTCACACGCTACGATCATATAGCGGATCTTTCTGAAGGAGATGCTGAGCGCATCAATGGGCGTATTGGCTTTCCCGGGCGGGTACAGTGCGAGCTTTGGGTAGAACAAGCGTCTGATTTGCGCGCAGGCATGCCTGCCTGGACACGTGATCAGCAAGAAGAACGCATCAGGAATTTGGCTTCTGAAGAGGAAGCACCAATTGAAGAACATCCGGCACCTTCGGATGACCCTGAGATGGAGGCTGAAGTTGAATCTCAACACAGCGAAGATGTCGGTCCAGACACAGCTTCAGATGAAACCGAGAAGCCTGATGAAGATGAACAAGAGAAGCCTGATGAAACGCCAGATGACCTTACAAAGATCAAGGGTATTGGCAAGAAACTGGCCAAATTGCTGAACGAACAGGACATTTATCAGTTTGCCGAGCTTGCCGCTTTAAGCGATGATGATGTTGCCGAATTAGACAAGAAGCTAAGTTTTCCAGGCCGTATCGATCGTGAGAAGTGGCGTGAACAAGCGCGCGATCTTTTGCAAGGTTAGAAGGTGGGTTGCCGCTAGGCGTGACCGGCTTCGCTGGAGAGCAGCCTCGGGTCGACGCCAATTTTTGTCAAAGCAGCATCGTATTTCTCATCCAAATTTTCGTTGAAAATGAGATCGTTGCTGGCCTCGCAATGCAGCCAACCATTCGACTGGATTTCTGCTTCAAGCTGGCCAGGTCCCCAGCCTGAATATCCCAGTGCCAGCAAAGACTGTTTTGGACCATCACCTTCCACAATCGCGCGCAAAACGTCGAGGGTTGCAGTGAGCCCAACTTGTGCATCAATGGGAAGCGTGCAATCAGATGCGAAATAGTCTGTTGTGTGGAGCACAAAACCTCGGCCCGTTTCTACCGGTCCACCTACATGCACCTGCTTGTCCTTGACCTCTCCAGGCAGATCGATTTGCTCGCCATCAGTGATGATATCGAGACGGCCCAAAAGATCTGGAAAATTGATGTCTGATGCGTGCTTGTTGACGATGATGCCCATGGCGCCTTCTTCTGAGTGAGCACACATATAAATGAGACTGCGATCAAAACGAGAATCGCCAATGCCCGGCATCGCCAGTAACATTTGTCCGTCCAAATATGAACCATCACTCATGAGCACCATTCCCAGGTTCGCAAAACCGGTGCAGGCTCGGTTTGCAGAGCCATTATTAGCCTAACTGTATTTTAGGTGTGTCAGCAAGTGCAACTATCAATATGGTTTGACGGTAACGTGAACTTTGGTGACGGATTTACCCCTCGCGTGCGGGTATAGGTATCGTTAGGTTGGCGTCCTGGTATGCATGTGGATAAATTCATGAGCGCATTTCGGAAGTTTTGTCTGTTCTCGCTGTTCGCGATGATGTGGGCTGCAGTAAGTGCGGCTGCGCACGCGGATGATGCGTCTCAATGGAGCGGGCCCGAGCAAGGGCAAATGAGGCTGGTCTCGGGCGGTGCGCTTAACGACGGCAAACTCTATGCGGGTCTGGAAGTAAAACTCGATAAGGGGTGGAAAACCTATTGGCGAAGCCCTGGTGATAGCGGCATTCCGCCTTTTTTTGACTGGACCGGATCGGAGAATGTTTCAGATGTGAAAGTGCGCTGGCCTGCGCCAAAGCGCTTCCGCGACGATTTTGGTTTGAGCATTGGCTACAAAAAAGACGTTGTGTTTCCCTTGCAGATTACGCCAAAAGATAGAAACGAACCCGTTTCTCTTAAGCTCAAGGCGCAATATGGCGTGTGTAGTAATATTTGTATTCCAGCGACAGCTGAACTTGCTCTGAATTTGCAGAATAATGCGAGCGGTAAATATTTGCCGCAAATCAAGAAATCTTTAGCTCGGGTTCCCTCCCAATCCCTTGATGGGGTGAAGATTAAAGGGGCGTCGGTAAAAACCAAAGGCAAAGATGTGATGCTAAATGTCGCCGTACAGGCGGATGACAGTGTTCCCCTAGAAGTATTTGTTGAGGGCCCACAAAAATTTTATTTTGAGACCCCACAGGCCCAAGGCAATTCAATGCTTTACACGTTGCGTGTGGATGGTGCGAAGGCCCCTGAAGATTTAAAGGGAGCGGAGCTAACAGTGACTATCGTGCAGGGAAAACGCAGTCTTGAACGCAACATTGTGGTGGATTAGGGTCGGCTGAACTTGAGATCCCTCTATATTTTCGGAGCGTAGATATGACTATTCAACCGGGTGAAAAAATTCCCGATACAATTTTGATGTGCATGACCGATGAAGGGCCTCAGCCCATGAAAGCGCACGATATTTTTGGCGGACGCAAAGCGGTATTATTTGCAGTTCCAGGTGCTTTTACGCCTACATGTCATAATCAGCATGTGCCTGGATATCTCGCCCACATGAAAGATTTTGAGGCCAAAGGTGTTGATTTGATTGCCTGTGTCACGGTGAATGATGTGTTCGTTGTTGATGCATGGGCACGCCAGCTAAACGCTAAAGATAAGATTATGTTCCTTGGTGATGGCAATGGTGATTTTGCTAAGGCAGTTGGCCTTGATCAAGATTTCACGCCATTCAGCATGGGGGTGCGCTCCCAGCGATATGCAATGATATTAGATGATTGCACCCTGAAGGCGCTTCACATTGAAGAGGCCGCGGCCCAGGCGGTGCAATCTGGCGCAGAGGCAATGCTGGCTGAGCTCTAATCGCTCTCTGGAACTGAATATTTGTAGGGTTCCATGCCCGAACGGGCCAATTCATCGGCCCGTTCATTTTCAGGGTGACCGACATGACCTTTCACCCAGTGCCAAGATACATCATGAGGCTCAAGTGCGTCATCGAGAGCCTGCCAGAGTTCGGCATTCTTTACAGGCTTCTTTGCAGCGGTGCGCCAGCCATTGCGTTTCCAGTTATGCATCCATTTGGTGACGCCATCTTTGACGTATGTTGAATCTGTATAAAGATCGATCTGGCACGGTCGGGTGAGGGCGTTGAGTGCTTCTATGGCAGCAGAAAGCTCCATGCGATTGTTTGTGGTTTCGCCAGCGCCGCCTGAGAGTTCTTTCTCATTGTCTCCATACCGCAGCAATGCACCCCATCCCCCTGGGCCAGGATTGCCCGAGCAGGCACCATCTGTGTAAATCTCAACCCGCATCTTCGTGATCCAGGCCATACTCGGTTGCACTAAAGACAGAGCGATGAAAACGCAGAATATTGAGATATTCGCGCGGGTCTTTGGGCTTCACCAGCGCACCTTCTGGCGTGTTGATCCAGTCATATAATCTGGTAGCAAGAAACCGCATTGCGGCACCGCGTGCTAATAATGGAAGTGAAATATACTCAGCAGCAGTCAATGGCCGCACTGCTTGGTAGGCGCGTAGCAACGCGCCCGCCTTGGTGATGTTGAACGCGCCATCGACCTCAAAACACCAGGCGTTCATGCAGATCGCAACGTCATAGGCAAAATAGTCGGTGCAGGCGAAATAGAAATCGATCAGGCCCGAAAGTTCGTTCTTCAAAAAGAAAACATTGTCGGGGAATAGGTCTGCGTGGATAACGCCAGATGGAAGTTGCTTTGGCCAATGCTCAGCAATCACATCCACTTCGTGGCGAAGCTCTACGCGCAATCCGAATTCAATATCGTCTGCACCCGAACCGCAATTGTCTATTAATGTGCGCCAAGACGGAGCCAACAGTGCATTGGCGCGTTTCATCTTAAAGTCTGCGCTTGCCAGGTGAAAATGAGCGAGAGCTTTGCCAAGTTGGCTGCAATGGTGAACCTGAGGCCGTCTGATCCACATGCCATCGAGAAATGTGATGATGGCCGCTGGCCTCCCCGCAAGTGTACTCAATACTTCCCCGGCAGTGTCATGAACTGGCAGCGGGCAGGGAATATCTTTGTCTGCCAAATGCTCCATCAGGCTTAAGAAAAACGGCAAATCCTCAGGTGCGACCCGTTTTTCATAAAGTGTGAGAATGAAATTGCCCTGCGTGGTGCGCAGCAAATAGTTGGAGTTCTCAACCCCTTCAGCAATGCCTTTGAACGAGACGACATCACCAATGCTGTAACCGGCAACAAATTCGGCCAGTTCCTCATCAGAAACTTCAGTATAAACGGCCATACCCTAGTGCTTACTGAGCAGCGGCCTGACGCAAGGCCCTGGGGAGTTTGAACGACACAGATTCTTCGGTCGTGACAATGGTTTCAACATCGGTTTCATAGCGTTCATGAAAAGCGGAGATCACTTCTTCAACCAATACTTCTGGTGCTGATGCACCAGCGGTTACCCCTAATGTTTGAATGTTTTCAAATGCGCTCCAGTTAATTTCGGAAGCGCGCTGCACCAGCATTGACCTCTCGCAGCCATTCTTTTGTGCAACCTCTACAAGGCGCCGTGAGTTGGAGCTATTGGGGGCACCAACGACGATGATGGCGTCGCACTGATCTGCAAATGCTTTTACGGCACCTTGACGATTTGTTGTGGCGTAACAAATGTCTTCCTTGTGGGGGCCAACAATTTTTGGAAAGCGACCTTCGAGCACTCTCACCACTTCAGCAGTATCATCAACTGACAATGTTGTTTGCGTAATCCAGGCAAGGTTTTCTGCATCGCGCGGCTCAAACGTCATTGCGTCTTCAGTGGTCTCAACAAGTGAAATAGCACCATCTGGCAATTGGCCCATGGTGCCGATCACTTCAGGATGGCCGGCATGGCCAACCAACACAATGTCCAGGCCATTTGCATGGTGGCGTTCTGCTTCCATGTGAACCTTGGAAACCAGCGGACATGTTGCGTCGAGATAGAAAAGATTTCGTGTTTTAGCATCTTCTGGAATAGATTTAGGCACACCGTGGGCTGAGAAAATCACCGGGTGATCGCCATCAGGAACTTCGTCCAGTTCTTCAACGAAAATCGCGCCTTTGCTCTCAAGATCTTCAACAACATAGCGGTTGTGCACAATCTCATGGCGCACATAGACCGGAGCGCCGTATTTTTCCAACGCCAGCTCCACAATATCGATCGCACGCACGACGCCTGCGCAAAAACCACGCGGCGCGGCCTTCAGAATCTTCAGTTTAGGGCGGTTTTCCATGGCCAATACCATCCATTATCTCGCTTATGAGTACTTGGGGTATTGGGGGGGTAAAAGTCAAGTAATGAGCCCGTTTAGGCTTAAGCTTTTTGCACCTTAGAAATGTGGACTTGACCTCTTAAGCAATCCCGGTCATGTATATGGCACATGGCTTAAGGCTGTTGCGGGAGAGACCGCTTTTACCGGCGCCGAAGGAGCAACCACCCCGGAAACTCTCAGGCAAAAGGACCGCAGGCAGCGAGCCACTCTGGAGAGCAGTAACGCGAATTTCATCATGCGTTGCTCACCGAAGGGGGTAAGTCAAAAAGGCGCTGTGATGCGCTGTTTTGACGAAATCTCTCAGGTTTTCTGACAGATGGGGTGTCACTGGACGAATTGTCCGGTAACGTAACCAACTGGAGTGCCTGGGAGAGGAAAATGGTAGAATCAACATCTGAGAAACTATTGCAAACCCCGCTGCATGGGCGTCACGTTGCGCTTGGCGCGCGCATGGTGCCATTTGCTGGATACGATATGCCGGTACAATATCCAGCGGGCATAATTGCAGAACACAACCAAACGCGTAATAGTGCGGGGTTGTTTGATGTGTCGCACATGGGCCAGTGTTTTGTGACCGGGCCCGACCATGAAACGGCAGCGCGTGCACTTGAAACGCTTGTTCCTGCCGACATTGTTGGGCTGGAGCGCGGCCAACAGCGCTACACGCAGTTTACCAATGACCAAGGTGGCATTCTTGATGATTTGATGGTCACCCGTTCTGCGCGCGAAGAAGATGATGGACGTCTTTTCCTGGTGGTGAATGCTGCCTGCAAGGATGCAGATTTTGCACGTCTTCAGAATAATTTGCCTGATGGTGTTTCATTTTCGGAAGTGCCTAACCGTGCATTGCTGGCTGTGCAGGGGCCAAAGGCGGTCGATGCGGTTGCCCGCCATTGCCCGCAGGCGGAGGCGCTTGCGTTTATGGCTGCAACCAGCGCGGAATTTGACGGCATGGATTGCCATATTTCAAGATCGGGATATACCGGTGAAGACGGCTATGAAATCTCTGTTGGCGCTGAAAATGCGGGTGCCATGATGGATGCGCTGTTGGCGGAGCCCGAGGTTGAGCCCATCGGGTTGGGCGCCAGAGATTCCCTTAGGCTCGAGGCGGGCCTTTGTTTATATGGCCACGATATTGATGAAACGACCACGCCAAATGAAGCGGGTTTGCTTTGGTCGATTGCCAAGCGCCGCCGTGAAGAAGGTGGATTTCCAGGCGCTGAAATTGTTCAAAAGCAAATTGCAGAGGGCCGCAGCCGCGCACGTGTTGGCATTTTGCCCGAAGGTCGGGCGCCAGCGCGCGAAGGAACAGTGATCACCAAAGACGGTGTGGAAATTGGTACCATTACATCTGGCGGATTTGGGCCAAGTGTTGGTGGGCCCGTGGCTATGGGTTATGTGGCCATAGAGCATGCGAAGGCTGATACGCCAGTTGAACTAATGGTGCGCGGCAAAGCCTTGCCTGCGAAGGTGGCGAAGATGCCATTTTCACCCCACGGTTTTAAGCGTTGAATTTTTTACGAAGAGGAGGAACCAAAAATGAGCACAGTAAAATATACCGAAGATCACGAGTGGATTAATCTCGAAGGCGATGTTGCCACAGTTGGCATTACAAACCACGCTCAGGAGCAATTGGGCGATGTGGTGTTTGTTGAACTGCCAGATGTTGGCGCATCGGTTGAAAAAGGTGGCGATGTGGCGGTTGTTGAAAGCGTCAAGGCAGCAAGCGACATTTATGCGCCAGTGACCGGTGAGATCACTGAAGTGAATGGCGATCTTGAGGGTGAGCCAACAAAGGTGAACGAGGATGCCGAAGGTGCAGGTTGGTTCATGAAGATCAAAGTGTCTGACACATCAGAGCTTGATGAAATGATGGATGAAGCGGCCTACAAGGCGTTTGTCGAAGCTGAAGGCTAAAAAAGCCGAAGAAAAATATCTGGAGGTGTCATGTCTAACACACGACCAACCCTTGATGACCTGGAACCAGGCGCAAACCTAATTCCACGGCATATTGGCCCACGCGATCACGATGTGATTGAAATGCTAGAGGCTGTTAAGACCGGATCACTTGATGATTTGATGGAAAAGGTGGTGCCGCAGTCAATCCGCACCGATCGTCCGCTCGACCTTGTTCCAGCAAAGAGCGAACGCGAATCTCTCTCCTATCTGCGCAAGATGGCAGACCGCAACCGCGTTTTCACTTCGATGATTGGTATGGGCTATTATGGCACCGTTACGCCGAAGATAATTCTTCGCAAGATACTCGAAAATCCAGGTTGGTATACAGCATACACGCCCTATCAGGCCGAAGTGAGCCAGGGTCGGTTGGAAGCGCTGTTGAATTTTCAGCAAATGGTGCAAGACCTAACAGGTTTTGATTTAGCCAATGCGTCTTTGTTGGATGAAGCAACAGCGGCCGCTGAGGCCATGGCCATGACCCACCGGGTGAGTAAGTCCAAGGGCAACACGTTCTTTGTAGATCAAGACACACATCCGCAAACCATAGATGTGTTGCACACGCGCGCGGACGCTTTTGGTTTTAATATTGTGGTTGGCGATCCGTTCTCGGATTTAAGTGAGCACGACCTGTTTGGCGTTTTGCTGTCATATCCAGGATCAAGCGGGCAAGTGCGAGACTTCCGCAAGGTTATCGAAGCGGTGCACGCGCAAAACGCACTCGTTGCTATGGCAACAGATTTGCTCGCGCTTGCTCTGTTGACGCCTCCAGGCGAATTGGGTGCTGACATTGCGCTTGGTTCAACTCAGCGTTTTGGCGTTCCAATGGGCTATGGCGGTCCGCATGCAGCGTTTTTTGCCACTTCGAGTGGTTACAAACGCTCTGTGCCGGGACGCATTATCGGTGTTTCAACCGACAGCCATGGCGACACGGCGTTGCGTATGGCGCTGCAGACACGCGAACAGCATATCCGCCGCGACAAAGCCACCAGTAACATTTGTACCGCACAGGTGCTGTTGGCGATAATTGCTGGGTTCTATGCCGTTTATCATGGCCCAGATGGCATTATGAAAATCGCCCGCCGGGTGCATCGCATGACCAAAATACTCGCCCATGGCTTAAGAGAGCTTGGGTATGATGTCGTAACCGATGCGTTTTTTGATACCATCACCGTGCGCATACCAGGCCAAGCAAACCGTATTGCTGCTAAGGCGCGCGAGAAACGTATTAATCTGCGCATGGTTGATGCAGATCATGTCGGTATTTCGTTTGATGAAACCACACGGCGCAGCGAACTTGAGCGTTTGTGGATGTGCTTTGCCACCGACGCGCTGGAACAGTTATCGGTGCGCGAGATCGATGGTTCTGTAGATTCGGTGATTACCGGAGACATGACACGCACCAGCGCATTCATGACCCATCCCGTGTTTTCGCTTTATCACAGTGAAACCGAGATGATGCGGTATGTGCGCACGTTGCAAGTCAAAGATATATCACTCGATCGCTCCATGATCCCACTTGGATCATGCACGATGAAGCTGAATGCGACATCGGAAATGATCCCTGTGACCTTCCGAAACTTCTCGCAACTGCATCCCTTTGCCCCGCTTGACCAAACACAGGGCTATCAGCAATTGTTTGAAGAGTTAGAGGCAATGCTGTGCGAAATCACGGGCTTTGACGCTGTGTCTCTGCAGCCAAATGCAGGCAGCCAAGGCGAGTATGCCGGACTATTGGCCATTCGCGGCTATCACACATCAAACGGCGATGAAGATCGTAATATTTGTCTTATTCCTGCATCTGCCCATGGCACTAATCCGGCCAGTGCAGTAATGGCCGGTATGAAAGTCGTGGTGGTTGCGTGCGATGAAGATGGCAACATTGATGTTGATGATCTTCGCGCTAAAGCTGAAGAGCACACCAACACGCTTGCTGCTTTAATGGTGACTTATCCATCAACACATGGGGTGTTTGAAGAGGCGATCAAAGAGATTTGCCAAATCATCCACGACCATGGCGGGCAGGTTTATTTTGATGGCGCCAACTTGAATGCGCTTGTGGGGCTCGTGCGCCCTGCGGAAATTGGCGCTGATGTGTGCCACATGAACTTGCATAAAACGTTCTGCATTCCTCATGGCGGCGGTGGACCTGGCATGGGGCCAATTGGCCTGCGTGCTCATTTGGCGCCGTTTGCGCCAGGCCATGGTGTTGTTGAAGGTGTTAACCCGGCAGCGGGTGTCACGCACTCCGATGGACAGGTTTCAGCGGCACCTTGGGGATCAGCATCCATTCTGCCGATATCATGGTCATATATTGCGATGATGGGGCCTGAAGGCCTTACGCGCGCGACCGAGATCGCCATTCTGTCTGCCAATTACATCGCCAAGCGGTTGGCCCCGCATTTCCCGATCGTTTATACGGGCCCGGGCGGGTTTGTGGCGCACGAATGCATCATTGATATGCGACATATCAAGGAAACCTGCGGCATAACCTCAGAAGATGTTGCCAAACGGCTTGCCGATTTTGGTTTCCATGCGCCAACCATGTCGTTTCCGGTGCCGGAAACCATGATGGTGGAGCCGACAGAGAGCGAATCTCTAGCTGAGATTGACCGCTTCTGTGATGCGATGATCGCAATTCGTGGTGAGATTGCCGAAGTTGAACAAGGCAAGGTGGACCCTGAAAACAATGTGGTGCGCAATGCGCCGCACACCCATTCGCTCTTGATGGGCAAATGGGAGCTGCCTTACGAAAAAGACCAAGCCTTCTTCCCGCTCGGTCGCGAGCGTGGCGATAAATATTGGCCGCCTGTTGGCCGTGTTGATAACGTGGGTGGCGACCGGAACTTGGTGTGTAGCTGCCCGCCAATGGAAGACTATATGGAGGCCGCTGAATAGGCCCCAATCAATCAAACCATGTCCGAGTAAAAGAAAACCCCGGCCGCCAAACAAGGCGCCGGGGTTTTTAATCACATAGTGCTGCTGATTTAGTTGAGGCGGGTTTTCACCGCATCAATGGAATCATCAATCAGGCTCGACGCCTTGTCGCCCTTAACTTCGCTTCCAATAATGCTTGCAGCGGCTTCAATTGCCAGTTCGCTGGCAGCAGAGCGTACTTCTTTTAGGGCTGCAGTCTCAGCCTGCGCAATCTTCTGCTCAGCCATTGCTGTGCGTCGCTCTAGGGTTTCAGAGAGTTTTTCACGGGCTTCGGCCGCGTAGCTTTCAGCCTCTGACTTGGCCTGGGCAACGATGTTATCGGCTTCTTTTTCAGCTTCGGTTTTCTTACGCTGATACTCAGCCAAAAGGGCCTGTGCCTCTTCGCGCAATTTCTTTGCTTCTTCGAGTTCGTTTGAAATGCGTTCCGCACGATCATCAAGTGCCTTGGTGATCATGGAAGGAACTTTTTTCCAAACCAGAACCGCAATAAAAAGCAGAAAGCTTACGCCAACCCAAAAATCTGGTGTGCTTAACATGGCTTAAGCCTCCTTAGCTTGCATCCGCGACGGCTTTTTTAACTGCCGCTGCGGTTGGCTTGGCGCCAATCAATTGAGACACGATTTCAGAAGCGGTGTCTGAGGCGACCTTTTCCACGTTCTTCAAGGCGTCTTCCTTGGTTTTGGAAATGCTCTCTTCTGCTTTTGCAATGCGTTCAGCAAGTTTGGCGTCCAGTTTTGAACGCTCCTTCTCGACTTCTGCATTCAAGGTGTCACGGGTTTCCTGGGCAATTACGTGCGCCTTGGCCTTGGCTTCAGCCAGGGCTGCTTCATACGCGGCGATTGCCTTTTCCGTTTCATCTTTAAGCCGTTGCGCCTCGTCCAAATCTGTTGCGATCCGGTTTTGGCGCTGTTCTATAGTGCCGCCAATTTTCGGCAATGCGAACTTCGACATAAGAATGTAGAGCACACCAAAAGTGATCGCCAGCCAGATCAGCTGGGGCGGCCACATTGAAAAATCTAATTGTGGCATAGCCTCAACGCCTCTACGTTTTTCGTTAAACGCGCTCGTGCATATGCAAAAGCGCGGGCCTTAACCGGTATTGCCGTCATGCAAAACCATGACGGCGCGGTTTGCTAGATCAAGTAGATTGTGTTGATTAAAACACAAACAGAATGATCAACGCCACCACCAGGCCGAACAGGCCGGTTGCTTCAGCAAGCGCGAAGCCCAAAAGAAGATTTGGGAACTGGCTTGCGGCAGCTGCCGGGTTGCGCAGGGCACCTGCGAGGTAGTTGCCGAAAATGTGGCCAATGCCAACACCGGCACCTGCGAGAGCGATAGCGGCGAGGCCGGCACCGATGAGTTTTGCTGCTTCAGCTTCCATTGGATGAACTCCTTTGATTAGTCATTAAATGGGTTGAGATCAGTGATGCATATTGATCGCATCGTTAAGGTAGATGCAGGTCAGAACCGCGAAAACGTAGGCCTGCAGAAACGCGACGAGAACTTCCAGGCCGGTAAGCGCCACCATAATGGCGAGCGGCACAAAGCCGCCCAACACGCCCATGGCGACAACAAAACCGGCAAACACTTTCAACATCGTATGTCCAGCCATCATATTGGCGAACAAACGCACAGAAAGGCTGATCGGGCGGGTGAAGTAAGATATCACCTCAATCACCACCAAAAGCGGCAGCAATACACCAGGAACCCCGGAAGGTACGAATAATTTGAGATAACCAGCACCGTGGCGCATGAAGCCGACGATTGTGGCCAGAACGAACACGAACAGCGCCATTGCGAAGGTGACAATGATATGGCTGGTTACAGTAAACGGATGCACAAGCACGGGAATATTCACCATTCCCCACATGTTTGCTGCAAGAATGAACATGAACAGCGTGAAAATAAGCGGGAAGAATGCACGGCCTGAATCGCCAAGAATATCGCGCATCATATTGGCGATAAATTCGTAAGCCAACTCACCGATCGACTGCAAACGCCCGGGAACCAGTTTCGATGCCCCGACCAGCAGCAGAAGCGCTACAGAAACAACGCAGATCACCATCCATAGTGCAGCATTTGTGAAGGAAGCATCGAGCCCACCCATATTGATACTCAAAATAGGGTGCACTTCAAATTGGTGCATCGGATCGAGAGCCAATCCGCCCCCTTCTGCGCCTTGAGAATTGCTAGCCACGTGTGCCGTCCTCTTTCTCTTTTCCAAGCCCCGCTCATGCGGATCTCTTCAAACCAAATTTTGTTTCACGTTCTTCTCAGCTGTCTTCGTCTTGCCTATCTGGCGCCGGCGACGTGTGAGAAATGTAATCCATATGACGCTGTGCTTCAGCCGATTTAGCGACACGGATCACATTTGAAATGCCTGCTGCGATACCGAGCGGAGTGAACACAATGAGGAACCAAGGTGATGTTCCCAACCATGTATCAAGCCCCCATCCGACCAAGAAACCTGCACATACAGCCACCACCAAATCTGTGACAATACGGAAACCAAGACTATAGGCAGTGCCCTTGCGGTATTGCTTCTGGTCCTTGGTCTTTAGGGTCTCCCGCGCGTTCTGCAGACGCTTTTCGAAATCCTTTGTTTGACCAGACGATGTATTGGAAGTTTCATCGCCCATATTCCATTACCTCAGTGTTCGCAGGGCGTGAAAATTTATAAGCTTCTTACCCCCACGAAACCGCGCGCACAATAGATCGCCGCTTTTGGGGTGTCAACTTTATGTTTAATCACGTAAATATTTGAAATAAATAGATAAAGTGTGGAATTATTAGTGTGCGGCAATTGGTCAAGCTCGCCAAACGCAGAATCTTGGGCAATTGAGTGCTCTATAAGCCGGTATCGTGGGGTTTCTAGCCTGCTTCGCGCAACTGTTCTGCAGCCTCAAGATCCACAGAAACCAGTTGAGAAACACCTTTTTCCATCATTGTGACGCCGAACAAGCGGTTCATACGAGACATGGTGAGCGGATGGTGGGTAATCACCAGAAAACGGGTGGTGGTTTTAGACGCCATTTCGTCGAGCAGATTGCAGAAGCGTTCAACATTTGCATCATCCAGCGGCGCATCCACTTCGTCGAGCACGCAGATTGGCGAGGGATTGGTGAGGAAGACGGCAAATATAAGGGCGGTTGCGGTGAGCGCCTGTTCACCACCAGACAATAGCGACATGGTTTGTGTGCGTTTGCCGGGTGGTCGGGCGAAAATTTCAAGCCCTGATTCGAGCGGATCCTCAGATTCAATGAGCTTAAGTTCAGCTTGCCCACCATTGAACAGTTTTGTGAACAGTTCGCGGAAATTCTCGTTCACCGTATCAAACGCGCCTAAAAGCCGCTCTCGTGCTTCTTTGTTCAGGCTGCCAATTGCATAGCGCAACTTATGAATGGCGCTGATGAGATCGTCACGCTCCGCGACCAATTCTTCAATTTGAGTGCCAACTTCTTCAGCCTCTTCATCAGCGCGCAAATTCACCCCGCCAAGGCGCTCTCGTTCGGCTTTAAGTTTACCAAGCTTAATCTCGATGTCTTCCAGCTGCGGCAAATCCTCGCCATCTTTAAATTCAGCGAGTTCAAACGCACCTTGAGGTGCACATTCCAGGACCTCGGTAATACGGCCTTCAGTTTCTTGAAGCCGTTCGCGTGCTGCCTCCAACCGTGCCTCGAGACGGGCGTGACTCTCGCGGGCCTCCGACAAAAGTTCCTGGGCTTCACGCTCGGTGCGGGTGAGCTCGGCAAGCTGGGTTTCAGCCTCTGTAAGCGTATCGCTTGATGCTTTCTTTTCTTCCTCGGCGTCTGAAAGTGCGCGCATAAGTTTCTTGCGCTGCTCAGTCCATTGACCTGGAAGTTCGTCAAGTTTTTCAACTTCTTGAGAGGTTTCCCCGGCACGCGCTTCAAGTGTTTCGATCTGGCCCTTGGCTTTCTCAAGGCGCGTATGCCATTGGCTGCGTTCATTGGAAATTGCCGTTAGGCGCGTTTGGCGGCTTGAAGCATCGCGCTCAAGTCCATCATGGGCAGCGCGCGCATCACTGTATACCGTGCGCTCACGTTCTAGCTGTTCCAGGGCAGTTGCGCGGTTTGTCTCTAAATTATCGAGAGGTGCGAGTGCCGCGAACTCCGCCGATGCGGTTTTGTGGGTCTCGCGGGCTTCCATCAAATCATCCTGTAAGCGGCGGCGGGCCTCTTCAAGCGCACCGGCTTTTGCGGTTTGTTCTGATGTTTCACGTTCGTGGGCGCTTAGCGCCTTGCGCGCGGCATTTAGGCTAACGCCAGCGTGTTGCTGCTTGCTGCGCAAATCGCGCTCATTCTGCGCACTTTGTTCAACATGCGCCCGTGTTTGTTCGTGTACGGCGCGGGTTTCTTCTGCATGTTTTGAAGCAGCACTTGCCTCTTCTTGCAGATCGCCCAGCCGGTTGCGCTCTGCAAGACGTTTTGCAGCCGCTGTTGGCGCTTCCGATGCAGCAACGAATCCATCCCAACGCCACAAGTCACCTTTCAGGGAAACCAGGCGCTGGCCAGGTTTTAGCTGGGTTTGCAATCCTTTACCCTGATCAGGCTCCACCACGCCGATCTGATCCAGTCTGCGCGCCAGTGCTTTGGGTGCATTTACGAATGAAGACAAGGGCTTAGCGCCGCCTGGAAGCGGGTTGGCCTCAATGGTGGGAAGTTCCGACCAATGGACAGGTGCATTTTCATCACTTGCCGCATCCAGATCATCACCGAGAGCTGCGCCCAGTGCTGTCTCGTAGCCTGCATCAACTTTGAGTGCATCAATAAGCGGGGGCCACAGTTCGCCGTCGGCCACATTTAACAGCTTAGTCAGCGTGCGCACTTCAGTTGATAAATTATCGGATGTGCGGCGCGCATCGTCATATTCAGCGCGGGCTTTGGCCTCCCCCTCGCGGGCATCGCGGGTTGCGGTTTCGGCTGCTGAAAGTGCTGCTTCAAGGTCGTGGGCAGTTTTTTCAGCCGATGCAATATCGGCCTCAAAGTTTGCCCCCGCTGTTTTTATGCCGTCGCCGAGATCAAGCTCGCCCCATTTGCGCTCGACATCTGCAAGGTCGCTTTCGAGCCGGGTAATTCGGCCTTGAGCACTGTCACATGAACGTTCCAAAGTGATACGGCGCGAGGAAAGTTCAGATAACGCACTGCTGGCCTCATCAAATGCCTCTTGAGCGCGTGCCATTGTATCAGCTGCCGCTTGCAGATGCTTCGCTGCGTTTGCGCGTTCGTTCGCACCGCCTTCCAGTGATTGGGCGAGTTCACCTTCCTCAGTGCTCAAGCGCTCAAGAATGGTGTCGTTATCAGTGATGAGTTCGCGCTCGCGCTCCATATCCTGCGCAATTTGTTCAAGCCTGCTTTTAAGCTCATGACGGCGGCCGTCGGCGCGGCGTTCTTCTTCTTCCAAGCGCTCAAGCTCAACCTTCAAGCGCTGCACCACGGCACTGCGTGCGGTGTCATGATCACGCAAGGCCGGAATTTTTTCAGACGCATTCAATTGCGCGCGGCCAGCTTCGGAAGCCGCTTTTGTGGCAAGGCCCAAAGCGCGCACCGCCGCATCGAATTCTTGTGCTGCGGCCTGCACGTGGTTATCAGCATCTTTCCAGCCCAGATAAAGTTGTGCTGCCTCGTGGCGGCGAATATGTCCAGAAAGGTTTTTGTACCGACTTGCCTGGCGTGCTTGTCGCTTCAGGCCCGCCAATTGCTGTTCGAGCTGGCCGACCACGTCTTCCAAACGGGTGAGGTTGGTTTCAGCACCCTTCAGTTTGAGTTCGGCTTCATGCCGCCTGGTGTGCAGCCCTGTAATGCCGGCAGCTTCTTCCAGAATACGGCGGCGCGCTTGTGGTTTTGCGCTGATCAGTTCGGAAATCTGCCCTTGGCGCACCAACGCAGGTGACCGTGAGCCCGTTGAAGCGTCAGCAAACAAAAGCTGCACATCGCGGGCGCGGGCATCTTTGCCATTTATGCGGTAGGCGGAACCTGCCTCGCGCTCGATGCGGCGGGTAACCTCCAGCACATCATCATCGTTAAACCCAGGTGGTGCGATACGGTCTTCATTATCCAGAACAACCGTCACTTCGGCCATATTGCGCTGTGGGCGGTTAACCGAGCCATTGAAAATCACATCATCCATGCCAGAGGCGCGCATGGACTTATATGAGCTTTCGCCCATGACCCATCTCAGGGCTTCCAGAAGGTTGGATTTACCACAGCCGTTCGGGCCAACCACACCGGTTAGCCCGCGACTGATTATTAATTCCGTCGGCTCAATAAAGGACTTAAAGCCCGAAAGCCGCAAACGGTCAAAATGCATGGCCCGCGCCTGTTAATACTTAAGTCACACAATTATGCGGGCGATAAGTGATTCGGCCTAGTTCAAATGCTTATTTATCAACTCTTCAAAACTTGCGAAGTTTTGATTGCCCGCCATAACTTCGCCGTTGACGAAAAATGAAGGTGTGGAGCTCACACCAAGGTCACGGCCCACGTCGCGCACCGCGATAATACCTTTGGCGACGTCCTGATTTTTCAAACATGCGTTGAACTCGTCTTCAGTCATCGCGGCCATTTTAGCGATGCGCAGTAATTCATCCCGCGGATTGGCGTCGCGGCTGGCCCACTTTTGTTGTTCCTTGAAAATGATATCGATCATCGGAAAGTATTTATCCTTTGGTGCGCAACGGGCCAGCATGAATGCGGCCAACGCCAAATCATCAAACGGGAATTCGCGGAAGATGAAACGCACCTTGCCGGTGTCGATATATTTTTCTTTGAGTTCTTTATAAGTGCCTTCGTGGAAGCGCGCGCAATGCGGGCAGGTGGCGGAGGCATATTCGATGATCGTTACCTTGGCATCATCGGGGCCGATGCTCATTTCGCCCAGGGGACCAGGCTTCATAAGCTTTTCTTTGTCCACTTCTTGTGCGAATGCGGGGCTAAGAGTAAGGCCAAAACCGGCAGCAGTGGCGGTCGCAATAAATGTGCGTCTGTTAAAGGTCATTTTTGTTCCTAACATTGTTAAACCCTATTTTTGCTTTTTCCCGGTTCGGCCATGAACGCCCGTGCCCAGTTTTCTAAGAGCTGTGCGCAATGGCTGATCTTCAATGTCGCCCAATTGTGTGTTTAATGTGGCTTTTTTATCAGCGCTCAAGGGGGCTGAACTTATAGTCTTACCATTGTCTTCTAATTCGATGTGGCCTTGAACAATTTTTATCGACGTTATGGCCCCATAACCATAATAGGTGTTCAGTTTTTCGAGGATGCGCGGGGTCTCGTGTTGCAGTTCCAATGCGCTGGCACCGGCCGCTAGAATGGTGAGTGTACCGCCTAGCTTTTGCCTACCCTTTTCCAGATTTTGAAACCCTTTTGGCCAGCGAATGGATTGGGGACGGCACACCCGCGCAAGATCGGCCCCTACAATGTGGGTCCATTGAGTGAGAATTTCCGCATATGCAAAGCCATGGCTTTCATAGGCCTTGCGGGTGAGGCGGCGTAAATGTTTTCCAACGGCTGTGGCCACGGGTGCGCTTCCGGTTGATTGTGCGGGGATTATACGCCAAGGAAGACGAGGCGACTATAAAGATGGTGTGAAATTTCGTGAAAGCGTCCACAAGTCTTTCTGATCATTTGCTTGAATGGTACGACGCGCATGCCCGTCAGCTCCCCTGGCGCACGCCGCCTGGTTCCAATCAACGCGCCAACGCTTATCATGTGTGGCTGTCGGAGATTATGTTGCAGCAGACCACTGTTGTGGTTGTGAAGGACTATTTTCGGAAATTTTTAGCTGTCTGGCCCAGTGTTGAAGACTTGGCGGCGGCCGAGTTGGATGATGTGTTGCGGGCCTGGGCAGGGCTTGGTTATTACGCGCGGGCACGCAATTTGCACAAGTGCGCCCGAATTGTTGCTGGTGAGCTGGGCGGGCACTTTCCACACACGGCCGCGGAGCTGGTAAAGTTGCCAGGTATTGGTCCTTATACTGCGGCAGCGATTGCAGCGATCGCGTTTGATGAGCAGGTGGCGGCAGTTGATGGCAATGTTGAGCGGGTGATGGCGCGATATTATGCGGTTGAAACACCTCTGCCAGAGGCAAAGCAAGAACTGAAAGTGTTGGCCGCCAACTTGGTGCCTCCAAAGCGTGCGGGCGATTATGCGCAAGCCGTTATGGATCTGGGCGCCACCATTTGCGCCCCGCGAAAGGCCAATTGTTTAATCTGCCCGTGGAATGAAGGATGCACTGGACGTCAACAGGGCATTGCAGAAACCTTGCCCCGCAAATCGCCAAAGAAAGCAAAGCCTCAACGCTATGGTGTTTGTTTTTGGGTGCAACGTGATGATGGCGCGGTGTTGCTGAGGCGGCGGCCCGAAAAAGGGTTGCTGGGCGGCATGATGGAGGTGCCCACCGGGGAGTGGTTGCAAGATAAAATGGCAGTGAACGATGCGCCGCCGCCAGTTACTGGGGAGTGGAGCGTATTGCCCCGTAAAGTGAACCACACCTTCACCCATTTTCATCTAGAGCTAGAAATCCGGGTTGCGCGTGCGGCATCGCTAACCCCTGAAGAAGATTTTCGTTGGGTGAGCGCGGCGGATTTGGCAGCCGAAGCGCTGCCAAGTGTGATGCGAAAAGTGTGTGCTGCGGTTTTGGGCTAGGTGCCGGCTGCTTTCATCTCGGAGCGGATTTGCTGGCGCAACAGATCAATCGGCACATAATCCTTGCCTTTGCGGAAGTGCCAATAGGTCCAGCCATTGCATGCCTCGATGCCTTGTACATGGGCACCTATTTTATGGATGGATCCGGTGGCGTTTGAACTGGCAATGGAACCATCGGCGCGCACCCGTGCAGCATTACGCCGGTGCGGACCGTATAGCGTATCGCCTGCCTTCAACAATCCGCGTTCAACCAATGTGCCGAACGGGACCCGCGGTGCAGCGCGCTTGGAGGCGGTAACCTCAATTGCATCCGTATCGCCTTCTTCTGTCTCGGCAATGCGTTTGTTTGCAGCCTTTATATATCCTGCATCGCGCTCGATGCCGATCCACTTGCGGCCCAACCGCTTGGCAACCGCACCCGTTGTGCCGGTGCCGAAGAAGGGGTCGAGAACCACATCACCTGCATTGGAAGAAGAGAGGATAACCCGGTGCAACAATGATTCAGGTTTTTGTGTCGGGTGCACCTTGTCGCCCTGCTTGTCTTTTAAACGCTCACCGCCATTGCAGATTGGCAACAACCAGTCAGAACGCATTTGCAGCTCTTCATTTAGCGCTTTCATGGCGTCGTAGTTGAAAGTGTAGCGTTTTTGCTCTGCACTCTTGCCAGCCCAGATGAGGGTTTCATGGGCGTTGGTGAACCGCCGCCCGCGGAAGTTGGGCATGGGGTTTGTTTTGCGCCAGATCACATCATTGAGGATCCAGAAGCCCAGATCTTGGATGGTGGTGCCCACACGAAAAATATTATGATAAGAGCCGATCACCCAAATGGTGCCGTTGTCTTTGAGAATGCGGCGACATTCTTTCAGCCATGCGTGGGTAAACGCGTCATAAGATGCAAAAGAATCAAATTTATCCCAATCATCATCAACCGCATCAACCTGACTGTTATCAGGTCGCTTCAGATCGCCTTCAAGCTGCAGATTGTAGGGGGGGTCGGCAAAAATCAAGTCAACCGAGCGATCTGGGAGTTTTCTAAGCTGCTCCAGGCAATCGCCTTTTAAAATAGAATTATGAAATGGCCGAACATCCGGCTTTGACGCGTATCCCATTGGAATCCCTTGTAAACGCAACGCAAAACTAACTGGGAACACATGGCCATGATTGGGGAGTCTTCGTAAAGAGTCGCGCTGATTTATGGTTAACGCGTGGGCGCCAAAAGAGCAGCAATTGGGGCAAAAGACTTGCGGTGGTGCGGGCAGGGCCCAAGCTTTGCCAGCGCACTTTGGTGCTGGGCAGTGCCATAACCTTTATGGCGCTCAAACCCATATCCTGGATAGATTTTCGCTAAATCGCGCATCATCTGGTCGCGGGTGACTTTTGCAATGATTGATGCAGCGGCAATGGATAGAGATCGGCTGTCGCCCTTTACAATCGTTTGCCCGGGGCAGGGCAATTGGGCAAGTTTGTTGCCGTCAATCAGTGCGAAATCAGCAGGTTTTGGAAGGTTATCGACCGCGTCGGTCATGGCAGCGAGGCTTGCGTGAAGAATGTTAAGGTCGTCAATCTTTGCTTCATCGGCAATGCCTATGCCAACATGCGAGGTTTCAGAAATCACATCAAAAAGCTCTTCGCGGCGCTGCTCGGAGAGTTTTTTGGAATCGTTGAGACCTTTAGGGATAGCGTCTTGATTTAAGATAACCGCAGCAGCAACAACTGGCCCCGCCCACGGACCGCGCCCAGCTTCATCGACACCTGCGATTGCGCTGAACCCTTTTTCACAGCACAAAGTTTCAAGCGAATAATCAGGCTTTGGCGAATCAGATTTACGCATGGGCCAATTGTGAGGTTGCAGCAAGCTAAATCAAGTTCAACTGCTCTCCCGCCTGTGGCGGCCTGATGAAGTGCTTATCCGTCAGCGCCCACTTGCGTTCGTTCAACCCAAGCCGTTTTGCAGTAACTTCAAACCGTCGGCCTACAGACCAGGCATATGGTCCGGTTCCACGCTGGCGTTTTCCAAAGGTGGAATCATAATCCTTGCCGTCATGAATAGACTGCAGCAGGGAAATGCATTTCGATGCAGCATTTGGAAATTCACTGGCCAGCCATTCGCGAAAAATCTCTTTAAGCTCAAGGGGAAGCCGCAACATTACATAGCTTGCCTCTTTGGTGCCTGTTACTGAGGCTGCCTTCAATATGGCCTCAACCTCGGTGTCGTTAATGGCAGGCACAATCGGTGCCACCATAACGCAGGTGGGCACGCCTGATTTGGACAACACTTCAAGCGCCTGCAGCCTTTTGCGGGGTGTTGATGCACGTGGTTCCATTTTTCGTGAAATGTCATTGTCCAGCGATGTCACTGAAACAGCGACTTTGGCAAGACCCTTCTCGGCCATGGGTTGCAAGATATCCAGATCGCGCAACACAAGTGCAGACTTGGTGACGATGCCCACCGGGTGATTGAACTCTTCCAGCACTTCCAGGATTTGCCGCGTGACACGGTATTTGCGCTCTATCGGCTGATAGGCATCGGTATTGGCGCCCAGAATAATGGTCTTCGGCACATAGCCTGGTTTCAAGAGCTCTTCACGCAACAATTCCGCTGCGTTTGATTTCACGAAAAGCTTGCTCTCAAAATCCAAACCTGGCGAGAGCCCCATATAGGCATGCGTTGGTCTTGCGTAACAATAAGAGCACCCATGCTCGCAACCGCGATAAGGGTTGATCGATTGGTCAAACCCGAGATCAGGTGATTTGTTGGTGGAGATAATCTTTTTGGGCTTCTCCATCACCACATCGGTTTTCAGTTTGGGCAGGTCTTCCAGCGTTTGCCAGCCATCATCAAAAACCAGACGGGCATTTGCTTCAAACCGCCCAGACGCATTTGAGCGTGCACCGCGTCCGCGCAGCATATTTGGCAATGCTGTTGTTTCTGGCAAACCATGATGCCTTTTAAATTGATGAACCGTGACCATGCATTAATCTTATATTAATGATTGGAACAAAACAAGAACAATATACATTTTATCTTGCCGTAACGCTGCCCATGTTTATGGTCTGGATGCATGATATCTGTTGTCATTCCCACACTGAATGCCGGAAAAAGTCTGGTAGAATCTCTTAATTGCCTGGTGAAATCCCGCAAAGTTGGATTGATTTCGGACGTTTTGATTTCAGATGGTGGGTCTGAGGACGATACGTGCGCGGTGGCGGAGGAACGAGGTGTGCGCGTTGTAAGCGGAGCGCGCGGCCGCGGCGGGCAGCTCAAGGCGGGAGCTGCGGCGGCGCAGGCGGATTGGTTTTTGTTTTTGCATGCAGATACCGTGTTGCAACCGGGGTGGGAAGAGGAGGTGCACGCTTTTGTAGACGCGGCGGATAGTCAGGCGGCTGCATTCAAATTTAAACTTGCCGATGACACACCAATGGCAAAGGCCTTGGAAAAGATCGTTCAGTTGCGCTGCTGGTTATTCGCCCTTCCTTACGGTGATCAAGGGTTGCTGATCTCGCGCGCGCTATATGAGGAAATTGGCGGGTTTGCTGATATTCCGCTTATGGAGGATGTGGATATTGTCTCGCGCATTGGCCGCAGGCGTTTGCATTTTTTCAACAGTGCTGCAATCACGAGTGCTGCGCGTTATCAGCGCGAGGGATATGTAAAACGCATGATGCGTAATGCTACGTGTTTAAGCTTATGGTATTGCGGGGTGAGCCCGGAACGAATTGTGCGTCTCTATCAATGAAACATCTTGTAATCATGGCAAAAGCGCCCGAGGCGGGGCGCGTGAAAACCCGCCTGGCACGACAGATTGGTGTGGCTGAAGCAACCCGGGTTTACCGCACAATGCTTGGTCAGGCTTTGCGAAACCTTGGCCGCGATCCGCGCTGGCACACTTGGGTCGCTGTGGCACCTGATACCCATATCTCATCGCCGGTGTGGCCATCACATGTTTTACTGGTTGCTCAAGGCGCGGGCGATCTCGGTGATCGAATGCAGCGCATGTTTGATGTGTTGCCGCGCGGCAAAGTGTTGATTATCGGATCTGATGTTCCAAATATCTCAGCTCATGAAATTGCCGATGGATTTAAGTGTTTAGGGGCCCATGATGCAGTTTTTGGGCCGGCACATGATGGCGGTTACTGGCTGGTGGGGCAGAAGCGGTTTCCGCGCATTCTTGATGTTTTTGAAAATGTCCGCTGGTCTAGCGAGCACACCTTGCAAGATAGTGTTGCAAACCTTGAAGGGCGCAAAATTGGATATCTGAACACCAGGCGCGATCTCGATACGGAGAGCGAATACCGCGCCTGGCTGAGAGGGGTGCTCTAAAGATTAGAGATTGAGCTGGTAGGTCACGGGTGACCAACGGTAGGCCATGCCGTCCTTCTCAACAAATCCAACTGCAGGGAAAGGCATGTGATAGCCCGCAACTGGAATTTTATCTGCTGCGGCCATATCGAGGATTTTCTTGCGCGTTGCAGCCGCGGCTTCCTTGTCCATGTCGAATTTGACATGCCAATCAGGGCGTTGCATCGAGGCAACGTAGTGGTTGCAGGCATCTGCAAACAACATGAAGCGCTTGCCGTTGCTTTCAATGTGCCATGCCATGTGGCCTGGTGTGTGGCCGAAGGCGTTTACGGCACGAATACCGCCTGCAGCTTCACCCTCAGGCTTAACAAAAGTCATTTTTTCAGCAAACGGCACGACAAGTTTTTGCACCATTTCGGCGCGCTTTGCCATTGGGCCATCAAGCAGCTTCTTATCCGTCCAGAAATTGAATTCCGTTTCGCCGGTTACATAGCGTGCATTGGGGAATCTTGGCTTTCCATCATCCATCATGCCGCCGATATGGTCGCCATGGAAGTGGGTGAGGACAACAACATCCACCTGATCAGCTTTAAAGCCTGCTGATTCAAGGGCTGTCAAAAGATTGCCAGCGTTTGGTCGACGGCCCGGACCATTACCGGTGTCAAAAAGCACGATTTCCTTGCCGGTGTTGATGATCACTGGAGTGAACCCAATTTCCATCTTATCGCCGGGAAGATTGTTGGCCGCCATTAACGCTGCCACATCTTCTTCTTTTTGGTCCTGGCCAAAAATCTTGGCAACGGTTGGTACCGGTACCGCGCCATCAGCAATGGTGGTGATTTCAAAATCGCCAAGTTTAAAGCGGAAATGATTGGGCTTCGAAGCGCCCATCATTGGTGCGGCAGCACGCGCTGGACTTGGAGCGATGCCGGTTGCAGCAAGGGTTGCAGCGGCACCAGATGCAGCGAGCAACCCGCGCCGTGAAATATTGAAGGTGGAATTTTTCATGAGGTCTTTTCTCCCGGTCATTGAATTGCGCCAGTATACGCGCTTAAGAGGTAATTGGATGACGCTCGCGCGAAATTGATAATTAAATTTTCGTAAGTCACCCTTTGGTGCGCTGCATGTGTTCATCTAGCCGTGGCATGATTTCCACGAAGTTACACGGCATGTGGCGGTAGTCGAGTTGGCCTTCAAGAATACCATCCCAGCCATCTTTACACGCACCAGGTGAGCCCGGCAGACAGAACACATAAGTTGCGTTCACGACCCCTGCAGTCACCCGCGATTGTACGGTCGATGTCCCTATTTTGTCGTATGAAATCCGGTGAAAAGCATACGAAAATCCGTCCATTTTCTTCTCAAAAAGGGGTTCAGCCGCCTCTGGTGTTACGTCGCGGCCAGTGAGCCCGGTGCCGCCGGTGGAGATGATTGCATCAATGCCGGCATCTTCCGCCCAGGAGCGCAATTGAGCCTGAATGGCGGCGACATCATCCTTCACGATTGCCCGTGCAGCAAGCGTGTGACCTGCCGCCTGTAAGCGGTCGACGAGGATTTGCCCGGATTTATCGTCTTCCAAAGTGCGCGTGTCAGACACCGTGAGCACGGCAATGTTTACAGGAACAAACGGGCGGCTTTCGTCACTTGTTGGCATAGAGTGTATCCTTTAAGGCGCGTGCAGCTTCAATAATTTCAGCGTTACTTTCTGCGGGCATGCCGCTGGGCATAAACACGCTGTCTTCAAAACCAACCCGTGTGTCAAGCCCATCGGCAAAGGCTTGCCGCACCATGGTCCATTTGCTGCCATCGAGCCCGTGTAGCAGAAAAGGCCCAACTACACCCGCATCCTGCAAAATTTTGATGGTTCTTGGGTAGGTTGCCAAATCCATCTCCGCATCCCCTGATGGCATTTCCAAAAGAACACGTAAGCATTTATTTTTAAAGGGAGATTTAACAAATAGCTCCGCATCGTCTTCAACCCAAATGCCTGCTTCAATGCCAATGTCTTGTGCCGCCAAAAGTTCCATTGTGTCGAGCGCGGTTTCTTCGTTGAGGTTCACCGAAGCATAGTCTGGCAATACCTCCCACTCTAGCATAAGTTCCAGGCGTGCATATTTGCCGGGCGCAATCCATTCCCCGCTGCCCACGCCCACCGGCATGCCTGGTACTGCGTCTCGCACAGCGTTAAGCGCCGCGGCCACGTCGTCTGGTGCCAGACTTTCCGCGCCTGCTTCATCGCGCGGATGAATATGAAGCTCGTCCGCGCCCGCTGATTTTGCAGCAAGTGCATTAGCCGCGAGTTCCTCAGGCGTTACGGGAACAGCGGTGTTTTCTGACTTTGTCCGCCCGCCATTCAAACATGCCTGCAGCATGGATCATCCCCGCCCAACATAAGGCATGTTGGTGGCCATCACGGTGACGAACTGCACATTTGCATTTAAAGGCAGGCTCGCCATGTAAAGCAAAGTGTCGGCCACATGTTGAACATCCATCGTGGCTTCCGCCTTCACAGAGCCATCTGCTTGCGGAACGCCCACGGTCATTGCGTGCGCCATTTCGGTAAGCGCGTTGCCCACATCAACCTGCCCGCAGGCAATGTTAAAAGGCCGCCCATCAAGAGAGATGGTTTTGGTGAGTCCGGTGATTGCATGCTTTGACGATGTATAGGGCGCAGACCCAGGCCGTGGCGCATGGGCGGAGACGGAACCATTGTTGATAATGCGCCCACCCTGCGGGTTTTGATGGCGCATCATGGCAAAGGCACCACGCGCAGTGAGGAAGGAACCGGTGAGATTGACATCAATCACATCGCGCCATTCCTGAGGCGTAAGCTCATCAATGGTTTTGCCGCGATTATTGATGCCCGCATTATTGAACACAACATCAAGCCGGCCATGGGCTGATTTGATCTGTGCGAATAGATCATCAACCGCCTTATCATCGCTCACATCGCAAGAAAGCGCTAAGGCGTTTGTTCTATCGCCTGATTGCTCAATTGTTTCTTCCAGAGCTTCAAGCCGGCGCCCCACGAGCACGGTTTTATAACCGTTCTGTAGAAACGTAATAGCCGCCGCCCGGCCAATGCCCGACCCGGCTCCGGTTATGAGTGCGATTTTGTCTGAACTGCTCATGTCGTGCGCATCCCTAAATCTTGTTGTTGGATGCGCACTCTAGCGGGGCAACCGGTTTATGAAAAGGCGTCTTCCATGGAGCCCTTGCGTTCAGCAACGAATGCAGTGAGGGCGTCATCAATGCCTTCATCAAGGACAGGGGCTTCGTAAGCTGCAAGCTTTGCCTTCCATAGCCCATTGGCGCGCTGGGCAGTGTCTAGCCCGCCATCAACCTGCCATTGCTCGAAGGAATTGTTGTCTGCAACCTCGGAACGCCAGAACGCGGTTTCGAAATTGCGCTGGGTGTGGGCCGATCCCAGATAGTGGCTGCCTGGCCCCACTTCCTCGATGGCATCGAGCGCCTGGCCATTTTCCGACAGATCGACACCTTCAGCAAACTTTTGCAACATGGAGAGTTGGTCTGCATCGATGATGAATTTCTCATAAGAACTTGCAAGCCCGCCCTCCAACCATCCCGCAGCGTGCAGGCAGAAGTTCACACCTGCCATCAATGTTGGCATGATCGTATTTGAGCTTTCATGGGCTGCTTGCGCATCGGGAAGTTTGGAGCCGCATAAAGAACCGCCAGAGCGGAAAGGTACGCCCAGGCGCCTGGCGAGTTGAGCAGCACCATAGAGAACGAGTGCAGGTTCTGGTGTGCCAAACGTCGGGGCGCCGGATTGCATGGACATGGATGAGGCAAATGTGCCGAACACAACGGGTGCACCGGGGCGACAGAGCTGGGCAAACGCCATGCCAACTGAGGCTTCCGCCAGAATTTGTGTCAGCGTGCCGGTAACCGTGACCGGGCTCATGGCACCGGCAAGAATGAATGGCGAGACCACGCAAGCCTGATTGTTGCGCGCATAAACCTTCAGCGCACCCACCATCGTGTCGTCAAACACCATTGGTGAATTCGCGTTAATGAGGTTGATGATGCAGCAGTTTTGATCAACGAATTCATCACCGAACAGGATCTTCGCCATATCAACGGTGTCCTGCGCACGCTCTGGTGCGGTCACTGAACCCATGAACGGTTTGTCTGAATATTTCATGTGTGAGTAGACCATATCGAAATGGCGCTTATTCACGGGAATATCCACTGGCTCACACACGGTGCCGCCCGAATGGTGCATGGAGGGCGACATGTAGGCCAGTTTCACAAAGTTTTGGAAATCTTCGATCGTTGCATAACGGCGGCCCTTGTCGAGATCGTGCACAAAGGGAGGGCCATATACGGGTGCGAAAACCGTGTTCTTGCCGCCAATCTCCACTGAGCGTTCCCGATTGCGGGCATGCTGGGTAAACTGCTTAGGTGCCGTTTTCAGTAAATCCCGCACCAGGCCTTTAGGGAAATGGACGCGCTCGCCTTTCACATCGGCGCCTGCGTCTTTCCACATGGTAAGCGCTTCTGCGTCGTCGCGAAATTCGATACCAATTTCTTCAAGTATCTTATCGGCATTTGCCTCGATGAGGCTCAAGCCCTCTTCACCAATAACTTCGTACTCAGGCAAGGTGCGCTTGATATAGCTCAATTGTTTTACTGCACCTGATGTGCGCATTGCCCGGCGGGCTTCTGCGCCACCTCCGCCACCGCGTCGCGAACGGCGTTTTTCACGTGCTTCTGCTTCAGCCATATCTATTTTCCTCCCCAGAGGTTCCAACTCACTGGCGTCTTTATTCACCCATGGTGAGCGGTGCGAGCGTTTTGAAACGCCTATTTTCTGCCAGATGCGACCTAAATGCGGAATTTTTCTTCGTCTCGATAACAAACGAGTCAAAAAACGACATTTTTATAATTGACAACGACATAAAGAAATATTTATATAAACAAAAATTTATATTACTTTATGGAGCAAGGTAATGACAATTCTTTCTGATCGCGTCTGGCAAAACGGACAACGGGCTTCGGGAATTAAAGTGAGCTTTGAATTCTTCCCACCTACCAGCGACAAGGCTGTGGCGTCTTTGTTGAAAACCGCAAATGAATTGGTTTCATTTGAGCCAGAGTTTGTTTCTGTGACCTACGGCGCAGGTGGAACGGGAAACGACCGTTCATTCGAGGCCATCCGCACATTGCGCGAAGCGGGAGATATTAACGTTGCGGCCCATTTGACATGCGCTGGCGCGACGAAACGACAAACAGATCAAAAAATTCGGGAATATGCGGCGGCTGGTATTCGTCACATTGTGGCACTGCGGGGCGACGCTCCCGGGGATCAACCCTACGCCCCGCATCCAGGCGGATATTTAAATGCAGCGGACCTGGTGGCAGGTATCTCCTCAATCGCTGACTTTGACATTTCGGTTGCCGCATATCCCGAAACCCACCCAGATGCTCCCTCGCGCGCGGCCGATATATATAACCTTAAGGCCAAGATAGACGCAGGCGCCAATCGTGCTATCACGCAGTTCTTCTTTGATAATGAAGATTATTTTACGCTGTTGGATGATACTCAAGCTGCAGGCATTGAGGCGCCGATCGTGCCAGGCATTTTGCTTATTCATGACTTTGAGAAAGTCAAGAAATTTGCCGCAATGTGTGGTGCAACCTTGCCTGAATGGCTGCATGCGCGTTTTGAAGGGCTTGAGAATGATCCTGATGCACACCGGTTGATGGCTGTAAGTGTGGCCGTTGAACAGGTGTTGGAACTGGCTGCAGAAGGTATTGAAGATTTCCACTTCTTCACTCTTAACAAGTCAGCACTTGCGACCACAGTTTGCCGCAGTTTGGGGCTGTCGCCTTCACTTGAAGCAAAAAGCGCGGCCTAAGCCGCTTATGCAGCGTCGTAAACGGGCACGTCTGTGTCGCTGGCAATTGATCGGCACCCCTTCAGACTGGCCATAAACACTTCAGGAAGAAGTGAGGTTTTCTATGGCACAGCTAACCGTCGTATATTGGCGTGATATTCCAGCCCAGGTCATTGTTAAGATAGGCCGCACAAAGGAATCGCGAAAGCTTGATGAGCGCTTCGAACAGGCCATCGATATGGCGGCCATGCGTTCAGGCGCGTCGGAGACGGATGCCTATCTTGAAGAGTGGCGCCGCGATGTGTCATCTGTTGAGGGCGATCTTGCCCAAATCGCTGATGAAACGGCCAAACGCCTGGAAGAAGAATTCACACAAGAGCGGGTCAAGGACCTGATTAACAATGGCGGCCACGCCGCTTCTTAGGAAAGAGCACGTCTATGACAAGAACCGTATTGGCTTCGGCCACCAAAGAAGTGGTTATCGGATATGATCAACCCTTCTGCGTGATTGGCGAGCGCATCAACCCCACGGGCCGCAAGTTACTCGCGGCTGAAATGAAAGAGGGCAACTATGAGCGTGTGCGCGCTGATGCCCTCGCCCAAGTGGCGGCTGGTGCGACGGTGCTTGATGTGAATGCGGGCATTCCACTGGCCGATGAGCCGCAGATCCTGGCCGACAGCATTGAGTTGGTTCAAAGCCTCGTGGATGCACCGATTTGTATTGATTCTTCGATCATCGATGCTTTGGAAAAAGGCCTGTCCGTCGTCAAAGGGCGTCCGTTGGTGAATTCCGTCACCGGTGAAGATGAAAGCCTGGATCGGGTGCTTCCATTGGTGAAAAAATACGATTGTGCCGTCGTCGCAATCTCAAACGATGAGACGGGAATTTCCGAAGACCCGGACGTGCGCTTTGAAGTGGCTAAAAAGATCGTTGAACGTGCTGCTGATTACGGCATTAAGGCCGAAGACGTGGTGGTTGATCCGTTGGTGATGCCTATTGGCGCTATGAACACCGCTGGCCGTCAGGTGTTTTCGCTTTTGCACAGGCTTACCAAAGAGCTGAAAGTGAACACAACATGTGGCGCATCGAACATTGCTTTTGGCATGCCGAACCGCCGTGCGCTCACAGGCCACTTCCTGGCAATGGCCGCTGGCCATGGCATGACTTCGGCCATTATGAACCCGCTGCATGACGAAGATATGCATGCGATCTATGCCGCAAACACCTTGAATGGTCTTGATCCTGATTGCCGGGTTTGGGTGCGCAAATTCCGCGAACCTGCACCTGAAGGGGAAGCGCAGCCTGGCGCCCGTGGGCGTCGCGAAGGACGCCGCCGTCGCAGGGCGTCCTAGGAAGCGCAATGGGGTCTGATGGCAAAGAAGCGCTCGTTGTTTTTACACCTTCTGGTAAGCGGGGCCGATTTCCTTTGGGTACGCCGCTGCTATCGGCGGCCCGCGCGCTCGGTGTGGATATTGATTCAGTCTGCGGTGGACGTGCCATATGTGGGCGATGCCAGATAAATGTTGGTACCGGCGAATTCGCCAAACATGGCATTACGTCTTCTGCAAAATCTCTGACCGAGCTCTCAAAAGTCGAAATCCGGTATGACGAAAAACGCGGTCTTGCAAATGGTCGGCGTTTATCCTGCCAGGCAAAACTTGAAGGCGATGTCGTTATCGACGTGCCTCCGGAAAGTCAGGTTCATAAACAAGTTGTCCGCAAGCGCGCAGAGACCCGCGCCATAGAACTTGATCCGGTGACCAGGCTTTACTATCTGGACGTTGAAGAGCCGGATATGCACAAACCCTCATCTGACTTGGAAAGGGTTTACGAAGCTCTGACCAGCCAATGGCATATCGAGAATGTCACGTGTGACATGCGCATTCTATCAGAACTGCAAGGCGTATTGCGCGATGGTGACTGGAAGATAACCGTTGCCGTGCATAACAGGCTGCCCGGTGGAGCATCGCAAATAACCGGAATTTGGCCTGGCTTCCACGATCGCGCATATGGCTTGGCGATTGATATTGGTTCCACGACCATTGCAGCCCATTTGTGCAATCTCTCCGACGGCGAAGTATTGGCTTCATCAGGATTAATGAATCCGCAGATCCGTTTTGGTGAAGACCTGATGAGCCGCGTTTCGTATGTAATGATGAACCCGGGCGGCGATGCAGAGATGACGTCTGCGGTGCGCGATGCCATCAATGTACTTGCCAATCAAGTTGCGGTTGAAGCTGGTATCAATCCAGATAACATTCTGGAGGCAGTACTTGTTGGCAACCCGGTGATGCATCATCTGGTGCTGGGTATTGATCCTACAGAACTTGGCGGCGCGCCATTTGCGCTTGCAACAGGTATGGCCATAACACGGCCTGCGCGCGAGCTTGATCTCAAGCTGCATGGCGGCGCGCATGTCTATGTGTTGCCGTGCATAGCGGGCCATGTGGGTGCTGATGCAGCAGCAGTTGCGCTTTCGGAAGGTGCACACCTTTCTGATGAAATGACGTTGATCGTCGATGTGGGAACCAACGCAGAAATTATCCTTGGCAACAAATCCAAGATGCTCGCATGCTCCTCGCCTACGGGACCAGCTTTCGAAGGGGCACAAATATCATCGGGTCAGAGGGCGGCCCCCGGTGCGATCGAGCGGGTGCGGATTGATCCAGAAACATTGGAACCGAAGTTCCAGGTAATCGGCAGTGATTTGTGGTCTGACGAGCCAGGTTTCGCGGAAGCCACCCAGGGCTCTGGTGTTACGGGCATATGTGGCTCTGGAATTATTGAAGTGCTGGCTGAGATGTATTTGACCGGGATCGTCAATCAAGACGGTGTCGTTGACGGCGCATTGGCGGCAAAATCATCCCGCATCATTCAAGATGGCCGCACCTTCTCCTATCTTTTGCATGATGGTGAGCCAGTGATTACAGTTACGCAAAACGACGTGCGCGCCATACAGCTTGCCAAGGCCGCTCTTTATGCAGGCATCAGGCTTTTGATGGATAATATGGGTATTGATGAAGTTGAGCGTATTCGTCTGGCGGGTGCGTTTGGCAGCCATATCGATGTGAAATACGCTATGGTTTTGGGGCTCATTCCCGATTGTGTGTTGGATAAGGTTCAGTCTGCCGGCAATGCAGCTGGAACAGGCGCGCGTATTGCTTTGCTCAATTCTGGTGCCCGTGATGAAATCGAAGAGCTTGTGCGCGCCATCGAAAAGGTAGAAACGGCTGTGGAACCAAAGTTCCAAGAGCATTTTGTTGAAGCGATGGCCTTTCCGCACAAAACCGCACCGTTTCCGAATCTCGCCAAGGTGGTTACCCTGCCGGCGCTAAAAGAAGTAAGCTTTGTGCACGATGATGATGGTGAAGGTGGTGGACGCCGCCGCAGACGCCGGCGTGGTTAAGTCACTTTAACCAGCAGGCGATTTTTGCATTGGCGGCGGCTTAATTTTGCGCGTTTCACGCCACGTGATGAAGAGACCAGAAACAACAATAATCGCAGCCCCCAGCCACACCATGCTATCGGGCTTTTCGCGCCAGATCAGCCAACCATAAAGTGCACCCCACAACAGCGCGATATAATCGAGCGGGGCCACAACAGCCACCGGTGCATTTCGATACGCAACAATGATGAGATAGGAAGATAATCCACCCACCAGACCCATCATTACAAACCAAGGCAGGTGCTCAAGCTCAGGCGTTTTCCATATCAAAGGCTGCAAGATTGCAGTGGCAATAGTCGCTGACAAGGTGGTGTAGGTGTAGATAACCAGATTGCTCTCGGTGCGCGTGAGTGCGCGCGTAAGAAACACGGTAAAGGCAAACGTGAACGCCGAGCACAGAATAATAAGTGAGGGCAGCTGGAATGCGGCCGAACCGGGCCGCACGATAATGAGCATGCCAATGAAGCCCAATGCAACACCTGCCCAACGTTGTGGCCCAACCTTTTCGCCTAAAACGGGACCAGACAGTGCAGTGACAAAGAGCGGCGCTGTGAACACAACCGCGATGGCCTCAGCTAAAGGAAGATCGCGAAGTCCCCAAAAGAAGAGCGTGAGCGTAAACGCCATTAATGCTCCGCGCAATGCAATGAGCTTTAGGCGCGAGGTTGTAAATTTCGCGCGCTCAATAAACAAAACCAAAATCCCAAGAGGCAACAGCGCAATCACATAGCGCATGAACACAACTTGCAGTGGGTTATATCCCGCCATGGTGAGCCATTTAGCCGTCATATCCATAAAGGCAAATACCGCGACCGAGACAAACATGGCCGCAAGGCCAAGGCCGATACGGTCAGTTGTTGCTTGTTTTTGTGCCTCGGTGCTCATCCCTCAGCGGTGACATAGTTTTTAGGGCATGAAAAGAAAATTGTGCCGATGCAATATATATTTCCGTCAAATTGCCTTGAGCCTCTCACGCGCTTCGGCCATAGTTTTCTAAATCCAATTGAGAAGGTGTCGCTGTTATGTCAACGCTTGTGCCGCCGCAAAATCCAGAGACCAATCCACGTGTCAAAGCGGTATTTGATGATATCCGGAATACACGTGGCAGCGACTTCATCAATAATATATGGCGTTATCTTGCGTTTGATCCCGAATTGCTGGAACAAACCTGGCGTGATGTGAAGGAGGTTATGGCGAAACCCTCCGCGCTTGACCCGCTGACAAAAGAACTCATCTATGTTGCTGTATCAGTGGTGAATGGTTGCGAGTATTGCGTGCACTCCCACACAGCATCTGCGCGTGCAAAGGGCATGGATGATGCGCAATATGCAGACCTGTTGCGGGTGATTTCCCTGGCTGCAAAAACCAATCAATTGGCGCAGGCCTTGCAACTTCCTGTCGACCCGGAATTTGAAGCTGAAAAGAGCTCATGACGGAAATCTTATTCTATCATCTGGAACGCCAGCCCCTGGAACGGGTGTTACCGCTACTTTTAGAGAAAACGTTACAACGCGGCTGGCGTGCCGTAGTGCAAACCGGATCACGCGAGCGCGCTGAAGCGCTGAACGCCCACTTGTGGACCTATACAGATCACGGATTCTTGCCCCATGGCACGGCAGATGATGGCCATGAAGACAAGCAACCGATCTATTTGACGCAAGAGGAGGTAAATCCAAACAAGGCGCATATTCGTTTTTTTGTGGATGGCGCTGATGGTGAGGATTTTGAGGGCTATGAGCGTGCTGTATTTATGTTCGACGGGCATGACGAGCAAGCGTTGGACCTAGCGCGGGCACGCTGGAAAGCCATTAAGTCGGCAGGGCTTGAAGCCACTTACTGGCAGCAAAATGAAGCAGGTGGTTGGGAGAAGAAGGCATGAGCGGGAAAAGTTTTTCTGACCGCCGCGATGACGCGCGCGGCAGGGTTCGGGCTTTAGCGCAGGATTTTGCGCATGGCGGTGATCACGATAACTTTTTCAACGCGATTTATGATGACGCAAAAGGCGATGCAGCGGCGGTTCCTTGGGCTGATCTTGAACCGCATCCAGGTCTTTCAGAATGGATTGGCCGCAGCGGCAATCTCTATGAGGGCAAGGCACTTGATGTTGGGTGTGGGCTTGGCGACAATGCTGAAGCCTTGGCACAGCTTGGGTATGATGTGACTGCGTTTGATCTTTCCGCCACGGCGATTGACTGGGCGCGTGAGCGGTTTCCAGCAAGCCGTGTGA
>JBPCVX010000018.1:0-5436 GCA_051010095.1 Hyphomicrobiales bacterium | reverse complement strand
AACAATGGCTGCTACGCCACTGGCGACAAGCATCATGATTATCAGCATAAAGGCACGGAAAAGCAGATAACCTATTTTCTCTGACCGCCTTATAGGGATTGGTTTGTACACATGCGCAAAAGATTTTCGCCCCCAATTGTCAGCCATACGCCCCACGAAATAACCTATCGCGAGCGCTATCGCACCAAGCAAAATTCCCATGAAAACCCATGATCGCCCCTGCCCGGGTGCTGCTTTTTCAAAAGCGGCATCCATGTGCTCAAAGAAATTTCCAGCACCCAGCAAAATGCGCTTCGCGTTCGCACGCAATTTTTCAGACGTCACCTCGACCGCCTTCAAATTGCCAGTCTGGGGTGCCGGCTTATCTCTTCCCGGTTCAACAACGATAACCGTTGCTCCCGAATCGCGCGCTTTATCAAGGAATGGTTGCAATGCTTCCGCAGTGCTGGTGGCTTCTTGTGCGTTTGCTGGCACACTTAAGAGTGCTGCAAATGCTGTAAAAATCAAAGCTATAACCAATCCGCTAATTGAGCGCATTTTTCTCATTGTTCCCGCCCTTCTAATGTGTCATCACCCGTAAAAGTCAGTCAACACTGCCCGTTGAAAGCTCGCCTCGCTTATGACCAACGCCAATCACATCGAAATTACATCTGAGCTTATCGCCGAACATGGTTTGAAGCCAGACGAATATGATCGCATCCTCACATTGATCGGTCGTCCGCCCACATTAACTGAGCTTGGCATTTTCTCAGCCATGTGGAACGAACACTGTTCTTACAAATCTTCGAAAAAATGGTTACGCACCCTTCCCACCACAGGAGATCGCGTGGTGATTGGGCCCGGCGAAAATGCCGGCGTCATCGATATTGGCGACGGCCAAGTGGCTGTCTTCAAAATGGAGAGTCACAACCACCCTTCTTATATCGAACCTTACCAGGGTGCGGCAACAGGTGTTGGTGGAATTCTTCGCGACGTTTTCACCATGGGCGCAAGGCCCGTTGCGGCTTTGAATGCGCTTCGTTTCGGTGAACCAGACCACCCCAAAACCAAGCATTTAGTATCAGGTGTGGTTGCAGGCATTGGCGGGTATGGCAACTCGTTTGGCGTTCCAACGGTGGGGGGCGAAGTAAACTTCCACCGCCGTTACAATGGTAATATTCTGGTCAACGCATTTGCCATGGGCCTTGCGGACGCAGATGGCATCTTTTTGTCGGAAGCCAAGGGCGTGGGCTTGCCTGTTGTCTACGTCGGCGCAAAAACAGGACGCGACGGCATTCACGGCGCCTCTATGGCCAGCCAGGAATTTGCTGATGACTCAGAAGAAAAGCGCCCTACTGTGCAAGTTGGTGACCCTTTTACCGAAAAATGCCTGTTGGAAGCCTGCCTTGAACTCATGGCGTCAGGTGCGGTAATCGCCATTCAGGATATGGGCGCCGCCGGTCTTACGTGTTCTGCAGTGGAAATGGGTGCGAAGGGTAATCTGGGAATTGATCTGGATCTCGACAAAGTGCCATGTCGCGAAGATGGCATGAGCGCATATGAGATGATGCTCTCAGAAAGCCAGGAGCGCATGCTTGTCGTGCTAGACCCGGTCAAAGAAGATGAGGCCGCCGGTATCTTCAAAAAATGGGGACTTGATTTCGCTGTTGTGGGTGAAACAACTGAAACTATGCGGTTCCGCATTTTCCACCATGACGAAGAAATGGCCAATCTACCGATTAAAGAACTTGGCGATGAGGCCCCTGAATATGACCGCCCGTGGGTGGCACCTACCCCCCCTGCACCGCTTGCGGCCGAAGATGTGCCTGCCCCTAATGATATTGCGGAAGCATTGCTAAAAATCGTTGGATCGCCCGATATGTGTTCTAGGCGGTGGGTGTGGGAACAGTATGATCATCTCATTCAATCCAACACTGCACAAATACCCGGCGGCGATGCCGCAGTCGTGCGTGTCGAGGGTGCGCCACATAAGGGCCTTGCGGCCTGTGTTGATGTAACCCCGCGCTATGTTGAGGCGGATGCCTTTGAAGGTGGCAAGCAGGCGGTTGCTGAAGTGTGGCGCAACCTTACCTGCACAGGCGCCGACCCGATCGCCATTACGGACAATTTGAACTTCGGAAATCCCGAACGTCCGGAAATCATGGGCACCTTCGTAAAAGCCATTGAAGGTATTGGCGAGGCCTGCAACACCCTTAATTTTCCTGTCGTCTCTGGCAATGTTTCGCTCTACAACGAGACCAATGGCGAGGCTATTTTGCCAACTCCAGCAATTGGTGGCGTTGGACTTCTGAAAGACCTCTCAAAGATGACAACGATCGCGTTCAAGTCCGAAGGCGACGTCATTTTGCTGATTGGCGCTAAGCCTGCTGGTCATTTGGGCCAATCAATCTATCTGCGCGAGGTTCTGGGCCGCGAGGATGGACCTCCGCCCCCTGTTGATCTGAATATGGAGCGCAAGGCTGGCGATTGCGCGCGCGCACTCATCGAAAAGCAGGCGTTGAGTGCTGTGCATGATGTTTCTGATGGTGGCCTGGCCATTGCGCTCGCAGAAATGGCAATGTCTGGCGGCATAGGCGCAACGATAAGCATTCCGGACAGCGAAATTCCGCACCATGCAGCATTGTTTGGAGAAGATCAGTCGCTTTATGTCGTGACATGCGCGGCACATAACGTGGATAATGTAACTGAAATGGCAAATGCGGCAGGCATCCATTGCGCGCAACTTGGCTAAACGGGCGGTCATGATTTGATTTTCAACGACGGCGCTGCCATATCAGTAGAAAGCCTTAAATCGGCGCACGAAAAATGGCTGCCGGCCTTTATGGAGACTTAGAACATGCCAATGAACTCTCATGACCTTGAGTCCATGTTGAAAGATGCATTTCCAGACGCTCACGTGGAAATCAGGGATTTGGCAGGCGACGGCGATCATTACGCAGCCAACATTGTTTCTGAAGCCTTTAAGGGCAAATCGCGTGTGCAACAGCATCAGCTTGTTTACAAGGCTCTGAAGGGCAAGATGGGCGGCGAACTGCATGCGCTTGCCCTGCAAACCTCGGCACCGGAATGATTTTGCGCATTGGCCGAATGACTCCGCTTGCAAAATGCGAATGACAGCCCCACATCTATTCGCTAAAACAGCACCAACTTAGAATTTAAGGAAGTCCCCAATGACCGACATCAATAACTGGATTGAAGAACAGGTGAAGGCAAATGACGTTGTGCTCTTTATGAAGGGTACGCCTCAGTTTCCTCAATGTGGATTTTCGGGACGCGTTGTGCAAATCCTCGACTATCTCGGTGTTCCTTACGCTGGCGTCAACGTTCTTGAATCTGATGACCTGCGCAATGGCATCAAAACCTTTTCAGATTGGCCAACCATTCCCCAGCTCTACGTAAAAGGCGAATTCGTTGGCGGCTGCGACATTCTTACAGAAATGTTCCAGGACGGTTCTCTGCACACGCACATGAACGACAATGGCGTTGAGGTGACCGCCGCTCCGGCGTAACTTCCACACGGATGGGGAGCCGTGTGCAAAAACTACTAAGAGTGAGGCCCCGACGCTGCGGGCGTGATAGCGCGACGCAGCAGCACAATGAATTAGGGTTCCCTCAATGACGTCTTCCCCGCGGAGAATTCCCCCGCCCGCCCCGCGCGTAAAGCTTGAAACAATCATTATTGCCGGATCGTTGATCGCGATCATAACCTTTGGTGTGCGTTCAACCTTTGGCCTGTTCACTGGACCGATAACGGAAGAATTTGGCTGGGGTCGTGAAATATTCGGTTTTGCAATGGCACTGCAAAACCTGCTCTGGGGAGCAGCGCAACCGATTGCTGGTGGATTGGCTGATCGATATGGCACCGCACGTTTACTGAGTGGCGGTGCAATCATTTACCTAATTGGCACCGTGCTAATGGCGTTCTCCGACACCCCTGGCCTGCTCTATTTGTCCGGCGGATTGTTGTGTGGTGTAGGTATCGCGTCTGCATCATTTGCCATCGTCATGGCCTCGTTTTCTCGTGTCGTGCCGCCAGAAAAGCGAAGTTTTTGTTTCGGTATCGCAACCGCAGCAAGCTCAATGGGCCAATTTATTTTCGCTCCACTTGGCCAAGCCTTCATATCCGCATACGGCTGGCAAACCGCATTGCTCATGCTTGCGGCGTTCCTGATCGTGGTTATTCCGTTGTCTTATCCGCTTCGCGGCAGAAATGATGGTAAATCTTCCTTCGGCGAGGTGGAAACCACGCTTCCTATGGGCGAAGCGCTCACCAAAGCCTTTGGTCATTCAAGTTATATTTTGCTGATTTTTGGCTTCTTTGTTTGCGGTTTCCACGTGGCTTTCATCTCGGTTCACATGCCGCCATTTCTGGTCGATGCAGGCCTTAGCCCATCCATTGCAGCCTGGTCGATTGCGCTTGTGGGTCTGTTCAACATTGTGGGATCATTCACCGCAGGGTATCTGGGTGGCCAACATTCCAAACGTCTGCTGTTAAGCGCCCTATACTTCTCGCGCGCGGTGGTTATTGCCATCTTCATTTTAACGCCAATTACGACCATGAGCGCGCTGATCTTTTCAGCGGTCATAGGACTATTGTGGTTATCAACAATTCCGCTCACTGCCGGATTGGTCACCGTGATGTTTGGCACTCGCTACATGGGATTGCTGTACGGCATTGTATTCTTTTCACACCAGGTCGGTTCATTTATCGGCGTGTGGCTAGGCGGCAGGCTCTATGACGCCTATGGCAGTTATGATGCCATGTGGTGGGCTGGCGTTGTCTTGGGTGTGTTCGCGGCAATCGTGCATCTGCCCATCCGCGAGGTGAAGGCTTCCTCATTTACCGCGCACGCACCCGCTTAGGGATTACTCGCCTTTGAGATAGTTTTTCATGGTCTTTGACAAGCCATCGGCCACGTGCGCAGGGATTTTATATTCCCAACCAGCCGTCTTGGCAGAGACTTCTTTGGCAAAATCTGTGTCACCGGACGCTTTCACCGTGAGCCAATTATCTTTGCCCTCTTTTGAGAGCTTCAGTGTGATCTCAGTGCCGTCCGCCTCAACAACGCTCACCATATCAGGTTCAGCGTTTTCCTTTGCTTTCCGAATATCGAGCAACACAATGCCTGCATAAGGCGAGACTTCGAGTTTGAGCTGCTGCGTGTCTTTAAGCTTACTCGGGTCAGCCGCTTCAAGGACTGTGTAATCCTCACCTTCTTTTACAAGTGTAAGCGGAGACCCCCCCTTGGGTGTCACAGTGATTTTGGTGATCTTTTGAGGATCGAGCTTATAGATGTTTTCATCCACCCAATCGGCAACGATGGCTTCAGCTTGTGCTTTGCCTGAAGCCAGCCATGTTTGTGGATTGTCTGGTAAGCGCACATAGGTTGCATCACCGGATGCACCAAGCAGCCCATCTTTGACCTTGCCCAGAAT
>JBPCVX010000017.1:0-15831 GCA_051010095.1 Hyphomicrobiales bacterium | reverse complement strand
CCAGTAGGCTATACGAGCGCATCTTGAAGCTTGATGCCATGATGAACGAAAATCAGGAACAACGAACGCCGCGTGCCAGCAATCCTCTTGATGATCAGTTAGGACGCCTGAAGGCTGCATTTGGTGGTGATAATTCTTGATGTCTTAAAGCTGGTCACCCACAAAAAAACCCCGCTCATGAGCCGGGTTTTTTGTTGAGATATAGATCTCTTATTTTTTGCCGAGGAAACCGAATTTCTCGTTGAACTTGGAAACACGTCCGCCGCGGTCGACGAGCTGTGCGCCACCGCCTGTCCATGCGGGATGCGTGGAGGGATCGATGTCGAGTGTCAGCGTGTCGCCTTCCGCGCCATAAGTAGAGCGGGTCTGGAATGTGCTTCCATCTGTTAGCGCCACGGTAATCGTGTGATAATCCGGGTGAATGTCTTTTTTCATGGCATCATCTCGTGCATAAGGCCACTTTACGCATATCGCAGTTGCGGCCAGGTGTCTGATTGGCGCAAGCCTATACATCAGCTAGCACAGGGTGGCAAGACTTATCAGGATGTTTTGAGTGGCAGAAACGAACAATAATACCAGCGGGAAACAATCCTTAAGGCAGGATGAGCGCGCAAAAGGTCGCTCGGTGAAACCCCTCTTACGGCTGGTTCCCTTTGTCGCGCGCTATAAAGCACGGGTTGTTGCAGCCTTTGTTGCACTTTCCGTTGCTGCCGCCGTAACCCTTGCGGTGCCCATTGCCTTGCGCCGCGTCATTGATTTTGGTTTTTCTGGCGAAAACCTAAAAATGATCAATCTCTATTTCGCCGTGATGATATTGGTTGTGGCGGCACTCGCTATTGCCAGTTCGCTGCGATTTTATCTGGTCACCTGGATTGGTGAGCGGGTTGTGGTTGATTTGCGCACGGCGGTATTTGAAAAACTTACCCAGCTTTCTTTGTCATTCTACGAGACAGTGCGCACCGGCGAGGTGCTGTCGCGGCTCACCGCGGACACGACTCAGATCAAATCGACATTTGGGGTTTCCGCCTCCATTGCGTTGCGCAATTTGTTCTTGTTGTTGGGGGCGGTCATTATGATGTTTCTCACCAGCGTAAAACTTTCAGGTTTGGTGTTGTTGGCAATTCCAGCGATTGTGCTGCCGCTGGTCTTGTTTGGGCGCTGGGTGCGTCGCTTATCGCGCACCGCACAGGATACTTTGGCCGATAGTGCGGCAATGGCATCTGAAAATATCAATGCCATGTCCACTGTACAAGCCTTTACCAATGAGCATCAGGCCAATCGCGAGTTCGATGATGCAGCCGAAGCGTCTTTTGTTGCAGCCCGCAGTCGCACCTTGGCGCGTGCCATTCTCACAGCCGCAATCATCTTTGTGGCCTCGGGCTCGGTTGTTGGCGTTTTGTGGTATGGCGCGCAATCGGTATTGTCTGGGCAAATGACAGGCGGCACGCTCACCCAGTTTGTGCTTTATGCCATGTTTGCAGCTGGCGCCATGAGCGCACTTTCGCAAGTTTGGGGTGAGGTTCAACTGGCGGCTGGTGCGGCTGAGCGGTTGGCAGAACTGTTGGAGACAGAACCAGAAATCGAGGTGCCAGAAAGCCCTGTGCGCGTGCCCGAAAAACTGGATGGCGCCATAGAGTTTCACAATGTGAGCTTTACGTATCCCACCAGGCCCGATGCGCGCGCGCTACATAATTTTTCTTTCCAAGTGAATCCGGGCGAGAAAGTTGCCATTGTTGGCCCTTCGGGTGCGGGTAAAACGACGCTGTTTAATTTGCTTTTGCGGTTCTATGACCCCGAACAAGGCAAGATACTAATCGATAATATAGATCTGGCTGAAACTGACCCAAGTGATATGCGCCGCCACATCGCACTGGTGCCACAGGATACTGTGGTGTTTTCCAGCTCGGTCGGGGAAAACATTCTCTATGGTTGTCCTTCAGCGAGCGCGGCTGAAATGCATGAAGCTGCCCGTCTTGCCCAGGCCGACGAATTCATTTCAGCCATGTCTGAGGGGTATGACACCAAAGTGGGTGAGCGCGGTATGACGCTCTCGGGCGGGCAACGCCAGCGCATTGCGATTGCGCGTGCCATATTGCGTGATGCGCCGATTTTGCTGCTGGACGAAGCCACCAGCGCCCTTGACGCGCAAAGCGAAATTCAGGTGCAAGCAGCTCTTGAACATCTCATGCAAGGACGCACCACGTTGGTGATTGCGCACCGGCTTTCGACAGTGCGCAATGCGGATCGCATTTTGGTAATGGAGGAGGGCCGTATTGCCGAAATGGGCACTCATGATGATTTGGTCAAAAAGAAAGGCGGTCTCTATGCGCGCCTTGCCAGCCTGCAATTTATGGATGGAGCAGAGGCGGCTGAATAAGCCGTTGTGCGCTTTAGCTTTGGGTAAGCTTTAACTCGATACGGCGATTGCGGCTCTTTGCCTCGTCTGTATCTGCTTGATCAATGGGTTGGTATTCCCCAAAACCTGCAGCAACCAGTCTCTTGGGCGGTATGCCTTTTTCAATAAGTAGCTTGACAACAGCAATCGAGCGGGCCGCTGATAATTCCCAGTTGGATTTGAATTGCGGTGTGTTGATTGGATCGTTGTCTGTATGGCCGTCTACCCGCAATACCCAATCAAGGTCTTCGGGAATTTGGCCTTCAAGCTCTTTAATGGCATTTGCGAGCTTTTCAAGCTCCACTTCGCCAAGCGGATTAATCTCAGCGGCACCTTTGGAGAAGAGAACCTCAGATTGGAATACAAAGCGGTCACCCACCACTCTTATGTCTGAGCGCTGGCTCATAATGCGCCGCAAACGCCCGAAGAACTCAGAACGGAACCTGGCAAGCTCCTGCACCCGTTGAGCAAGGGCAGCGTTAAGCCGACGGCCCAGATCGACAATTTGTGCCCGGCTGTCCTTGTCGCGGGCTTCTGAGGCTTCCAGGGCTTCGTTAAGTGATGCAATTTGCCGGCGTAATGCTGAGATTTGCTGATTGAGCAACTCAACCCGGGCAAGCGCTTCAGAAGAAAGTTGCTTTTCGTTTTGCAGCTTGGCTTGCAAGGCAGATAGCGCGGAATCGTTGGTGGATTTATTATCGGTTTCTACCTGCAGCATCTCAATCAACTGCTCATTATTGGTTTGGGCAAGTTTGAGTTTATCGGTGAGTGCTGCCAGCGTTACATCGGCATTGGCGCGGGCAGATTTCTCGAGTGCCAGCAATTCGGTGAGTTCAGATATTTGCGAACGCAGTTGCGACAAAACGGAATCTTGGCCTGTAATCTCGCGGGCCAGCATGAATTGCGCCAGCATAAAGATTGATAAAAGAAAGATGATGACCAGCAAAAGCGTGGCCATGGCATCCACAAAGCCCGGCCAGTAATAGGTTGTTTCAGTTCGGTTTCTGCGTGCTGAAAGCGCCATGTTTTAGGCTTTCTTTGCAGGTTGCTTGGGGTTTGTACGCTTCGGCTCGGTGCTGGGCTGTGGCGATGGCGCATCGGCTAGCTTGGACAACACGTCTTTGATTTCGCCTTGCTGATCAGCTTGCGCTTGCGCCCAATCGCGCACAACTTTTTGCTCTTCGCGCATTTGAGTCACAAGGCCTTGGACGGCACTTGCCAGCGCATCAACCGATTGTGGCTGCTGTGGTTGCGCCGCTTGCGAGGGCGCGTATCCTTCATCCGTCTCGTCGATGGGCTCAAGCGCGCTTTCCAGCGTATCATTCATGGTGTCGATAGACTCTTGGATTTCCCGCAAATCAAGACGCATATAACCGGGCATCGCGCCACCGGCTTCACCGGCTTCAATATCGGTCATGGAGGACAACCAGTTTTCAAGATCGTTGTAGAAACGGTTTTGCGCCTGTCCTGCTTGCAGCTCGAGAAAGCCCAGCACAAGCGACCCACTGAGGCCAAACAGAGAAGATGAAAAGGCCGTGCCCATGCCTTGCAACGGAGCTTCCAAGCCTGCCTTCAGATCTTCAAAGATAGTGCTTGATTCATTGGCCGCCACATCGAGAGAGCGAATGGTGGTTGCCACCGAACTCACTGTATCTAGCAAGCCCCAAAATGTGCCAAGCAGGCCTAAGAAGATAAGCAGTCCAATAAGATAGCGGGTGAGGTCGCGCGCCTCATCAAGGCGTGCAGCTAGCGAATCAAGCATGGAGCGCAATGAGAGTGGTGAAAGCACCATACGACCTTGCTTGCCTTGCAGCAGGGCTTCCATGGGCGCCAGTAATACTGGCGTGTAGGGGATTTCAGCATCGGGCTCAGCGATGCGAAAATTGTTGACCCAGTTAATCTCGCGGAATAGCCGCCACACCGCGCGAAACGCATATGCTGTGCCCACGAGTAGGGTGAAGAGTATGAGCCCATTGAGGCCAGGATTGGCAAGAAACGCAGTCTTAACCTGAGGGTAAAGAATGGCTGCAACGAACCCTGTGAGGATCAGGAACACCAGCATGCGGATGAGATAGACCCGCGGTTTGCTTAGTCTTCCATAAGTATCAGCCATCGCCATGGTATGGGCCCCTTTTCGCCAAACGCAGCTATTTCCATCGCCAGGTTCCCGCCTGTCTGCATAATGCGGCAACAATTGCGGCAGAATCAAAGCGATTCGCTGAACTTTTTAGCATATTTCTGGGGAATTCGGGCAATCACTTGCCCGTGGTTCAAGTGATTATTCTTGCGCGGCCTTGATCTCTTTTTTAAGCACCCCGCAAATGTCGTCATTGCCAGCGACCACATTGCCGGTTTTGAGCACGTCTGCCTTGTTGTCTAAGTCGCCCACAAAGCCGCCAGCTTCACGCACAAGCAATATGCCAGCAGCGATATCCCAAACGCTTAAACCGCGCTCCCAGTAGCCGTCAAAACGCCCTGCGGCCACATAGGCTAGGTCAAGGGCTGCAGATCCTGTGCGGCGGATTCCGGCAGCACGCGTCTGTATGCGCATGAGCTCCCTGGCAAACTGTACATGATCTCCGCGATTGCGATGCGGGATGCCGCAAGTGATCACTGCATCTTCAAGTTTATGTCGTGGTGCGACGCGCAAGCGGCGATTGTTCATATAGGCACCTGCCCCGCGCTCGGCCACAAACAGTTCGTTTGTGATAGGGTTGTAGACCACGCCTGCAACAAGAGTTCCACTGCGTTCTAGCGCAACTGAAATGCAGACCTGTGGAATGCCATGAATAAAGTTTGTGGTGCCATCAATAGGATCGATGATCCAGCGGTGTGTTGCGTCGGTTCCCTTGATTTCGCCGCCTTCTTCCAGAAGGAAGCTATAGCCGGGGCGCACCCTTTCCAGCTCTTCACGCAAGATTTCTTCTACTTTTCGGTCGGCTGCGGTGACGAAATCTGCAGGGCCCTTTATAGCAACCTGCAGGTTTTCAACTTCGCCGAAATCACGCTGCACAATGCGTGCCGCCTTGTTAACGGCACTCACCATGACATTGAGAAGAGCTGAACGTGACATCTATTCTGTGCGCCTTACATAAGTGGAATCTTCCGTGGCCACGATTATTTTTTCGCCAACCGTAACAAAAGGCGGCACCATTACCCGTATGCCATTATCACACACCGCTGGCTTATAGGAGGACGATGCAGTCTGTCCTTTAATGGTGGGTTCGGTTTCTGTTATTTCGAGCGTTACGTGTTCAGGCAATGATACCGAAATATTTTTACCCTCATAACTTTCAACATTCACAGACATGCCTTCTTGCAAAAATGCAGCGCGTTCACCGACAAATTCTGCTTCCAGCTCAATCTGTTCATAAGATTCCATGTCCATGAACGTCAGCATGCCACCATCTGAATACAGGTATTGATAGTCATTTTGCTCAAGACGTACACGTTCAACTTTTTCGGTCGCGCGGAAACGTTCATTCAGCTTTGAACCATTATAGACATTTTTCAGCTCAACTTGTGCAAAGGCGCCGCCTTTGCCTGGTTTCACGTGAGAGGCCTTAACGGCCACCCACAAGCTGTCATTGTGTTCGATTACATTACCAGGGCCAATCTGGTTGCCGTTGATTTTCATGATGCACCTAGGCTTGGGTTTATGCTTTAGGGAGGACGCGGTTCAGTTAGATTGCTTCTCTACACTCGCGCCATTGCTCTTGTTGGCTGATATACCGGTTTTTTGGCGCCAGTCCAGTGCAAGTTTTTGAGCTTTCTGGAGTGTTTCAATGTCGAGTGCACCAACAAACGACTCAAGTTTCTCATCGCGCATACCAGATTCACTGGCAAGCATGTGCCAGCGGGCGGCTTCGATTGAGCTTTTGTCAAACCCGCGGCCAACCATATAAAGCCGTGCACAGCGGTTCTGAGCAACCACATCGCCCTTTAGGGCGGCGGCCAATAGCCATTTGGCGCCGATTTTTTCGTCTTTTTGAACACCTTCGCCATTGAATACCATAATGCCATAATCGCGGGCAGCTTCTGGAAGGCCTTGCAAGGCCGCACGCGACAACCATTGGCTTGCAACAACGGCGTTCTTTTCAACTTCACCGCCGGTGGCGAGCAAAATGCCCAGATCATATTGTGCTTCGGCAAGATTCTGTTCGGCCGCTTTGGTATACCATTCCAGCACTTTTTCCCATTCGGGCGTTTCGCCGTCTGCACCAGTATGCATCAAACCAAGTTTGTGCTGCGCGCCAGCATGGCCCTTTTCAGCAGCTTGAGTGAAGTTGCGTTTTGCCTCCGCCAAATCAACCTTGCCTGCACGCCCATCAATATACATGAGCCCTAGAGCGAAGCGCGCTCCCAAATGTCCTTGATTTGCAGCGGCTGTGTACCAGCGCGTTGATTGCTCAAAGTCAATGTCGGTGCCCAGGCCTTGAGCATAAAGTGCTGCAAGCATTGCTTGGCCGCGCGCATCGCCCGCATTGGCCAACTCGCTGGCCTGCGCGAAGGCTTGTGGCCAGTTTTGCTGGTTATATGCCTCAAGCGCACCAGCATAGTCTGCCCGCGCGGGCAAATGACCCACCAGCAGCAAAATGCTCATGATGCACAATGTATGTTTCAGTCTAAGTCTCAAGCAACACTACTTTCATCAGCCATGGCTTCTGTATAGAGCTGTGCCAGCCGGGAAGCATCAGATTGGTTTGCCCAAATTTCTAACGAAGGGCAAACAAATTCAACCCCTGCTTGAGCAAGTTTTGCGGCGGTTTCAAGGCTTGCAGGTGCTAATGCAACACACGGGACTTGGAATAATGGAGCCCACCACATAGCCATCTCATGGTCGTCAAAAGCAATATAATCGGGTTCTTGCTCTGCAAGTTGCATAGCCTGATGACGGCTATTGGGTGAGGCGACGCCAACAATGCTATCGTTGGCTAGGGCCTTGTGGGCGTTTTCAATAGCGCTGGGATGTGCGGCATCTTCTAATGCGACATGCATGCCATCAGCACCTACATCAGTAGCGATCATGCCATTTCCATGAATTAACACCGCAATATCATGATCTTGTGCTGGCTTTGTCAAAGCCTTTGCGCGACTGGCGAGAACATTTTCGTTTGGCCCGCGTATCAGCAAAGCGGCAACGTCACCTGCGGTGGCCGCCGCCACCAAGCACGCGAGCAATGCGTCATCATCACCTTCATCAGGGGTGACAAGATAAAGCCTTGAAAATATCGGGGTCACGTTATGCCCCTCTTGAGCATTGAGGTTACGCCGCTTCGCGCGCCTCGTTCCATTCGCCGCGGGCGGCCAATGAGTTCATTTGTGCGCGGTGGGCAAAGGCGGCCTGCGCTGCTGCGACATTTTCTGGCTTGCCGCCCCACGTCTGAAGGGCTGCTGCCTGCAGCGCACGACCATATGAATAAGTTACTGCCCACGGCAATTCACCTAGTTGATTGATGAGAGAAAGATGATGTGTTGCTTCTAGATCGCTTTGCCCGCCTGACAGGAACGCAATGCCTGGAACTTCTGAGGGAACACATTTGCGAAGAACTTCAACAGTACGCTCAGCAACCTCTTGCGGGCCGGCTTGTGTTGTACATTCTTTGCCAGCAATCACCATGTTGGGTTTCAGCACGATGCCGTCAAGCGCAACGCCTTGCTCTGCAAGCTGCGCGAACACGGCGTTCAGCGCGTTTTCGGTCACTTCTGCGCACCTGTTAATGTCGTGAGTTGAGCCCGGATTGTCCATAAGCACTTCGGGTTCAACGATCGGCACAATGCCTTGTTCCTGGCACAGTGCTGCATAGCGCGCCAGTGCATGGGCGTTAGCAGTTATGCAAGCTGCGGACGGCATGTCATCGCCGATGGTGATTACGCCGCGCCATTTCGCAAAGCGCGCACCCAGTTCGTAATAGTTCTGCAAACGATCACGCAACCCATCGAGGCCCTCGGTTACCTTCTCACCAGGATGGCCCGCAAGGTCCTTCGCGCCCGTATCAACTTTGATACCCGGGATCGCGCCACAGCCTTTAATGATTTCGCGCAAAGGTGTGCCGCTGGCGCCATTTTGGCGCAATGTTTCGTCGTAGAGGATGACGCCGGAGACGTAGTTGCTCATGGCCTCTTGCGCACTGAACAACATTTCGCGGTAATCGCGCCTGGCGCTCTCAGTGGACTCCGTTCCAATGGAAGCAAGCCGTTTGGCAATTGTGCCGGTGCTTTCATCGGCGGCTAATATGCCTTTGCCTGTGGCGACCATGGCTTTTGCAATATCATTTAAGCTCTCAGACATATCAAATTCTCCCCATCGCTTAGTGAGGCGTTCAGCCTCCGCGCTTTTCCAATACTTTTACACCAGGAAGGTCTTTGCCTTCCAGCCATTCCAAGAATGCGCCACCTGCTGTGGATACATAGGTAAAATCTTCTGCCACGTCCGCCTGATTAAGCGCTGCCACGGTGTCACCGCCGCCAGCGACAGAGCGCAACTTACCGGCACGTGAGAGCGCCGCTGCTTTTTTGGCGGCTTCAACCGTTCCCGCATCGAAAGGCGGCAATTCAAAAGCACCTAAGGGTCCGTTCCACACGAGTGTTTTCGAACTTTCCAGAATATCAGAAATCAACGAAACCGTATCTGGGCCGACGTCCAGGATCATCTCTTTGTCAGAGACCTCTGCAATCCCAACCGTTCGAGCATGAGCATGCGGTTTGAAATCTTCTGCCACGACCGCATCTACCGGCAGCACGATCTTGCACCCTTCATCTTCGGCACGTTGAAGTATTTCCTGGGCGGTATCCACCATATCGTGCTCAGCGAGTGATCTGCCGATAGCAAATCCTTGGGCGGCCAAGAATGTGTTGGCCATGCCGCCGCCGATCACCAAAGTATTCACCTTGCAGCTTAAATGGCCAATCATATCAAGCTTAGTCGATATCTTGGCACCGCCGATCACTGCGGTAACGGGGCGCTCTGGCGCATCAAGGGCGGCGTGAAGAGCTGCCATTTCAGCCTCCATTGCACGGCCCGCATAAGAGGGTAGGAACCATGCCAACCCTTCGGTTGATGCGTGTGCTCGGTGGGCTGCTGAAAACGCGTCATTCACATAAATATCGCCCAACTCCATAAGCATTTTAACAAATGCAGGTTGGTTCTTCTCTTCACCGGGATGAAATCGCGTATTCTCCAGCAACAAAATATCACCGGGTTTTGCCTTGGTGACGGCGCGTTGGGCTTCGCCATCGCACCACGTTGTTTCGACAAATTTGACCGGGTGATCCAGCGCCACAGACAAAGGGCCAGCAACTGGGGCTAACGACATTGATGGCACAACGGCGCCTTTAGGACGCCCAAGATGCGAAAGAACAATAACAACGGCTTGTTTTTCGGAAAGTTCGCGCAAAGTCGGCACGATACGGCGAATGCGTGTTGCATCGCGAACGATGCCGCCTTCCAGCGGCACGTTTAAATCTGCCCGCACGATAACCCGCTTGCCGTCTACATCAACGGCATCAATTTTGGCATATGCCTCTTTCGTTTTCGGGCCCGACATAAACGGCTAACCCTTCAGATTGCCCATGAACACGGCGGTATCATTCATGCGGCACGAATATCCCCATTCATTGTCGTACCAGGCAGCAACCCGCACCAAACCGCCATCAACAACCGCTGTTTGGCTGGCATCAAGAATGGCAGATGCTGGATGGTGATTGAAATCGCTGGATACCAATGGCAAGTCACAAAATTCCAAGACACCATTCATTGGTCCTTCCGCAGCTGCTTTCATCGCCGCGTTCACATCGTCCGCAGAAACTGCGCGTGACGGCGTGATCACCAGATCGACCAGCGAAACGTTTGGTGTCGGCACGCGAATGGCTGTGCCATCAAGCTTGCCTGCCAGTTCAGGTAGCACTTCGCCCAAGGCGCGGGCAGCGCCGGTTGATGTTGGAATGAGCGACAGATTTGCAGCACGTGCGCGGCGCAAATCCTTGTGGCTGTTATCCAAAATCCGCTGGTCAGATGTGTAGGCATGAATGGTCGTCATGAACCCTTGCTCAATGCCGCAGAAATCGTGCAGCACTTTTGCGACTGGTGCCAGACAGTTTGTAGTGCAAGATGCGTTGGAAACAACATTGTCATTGGCTGCCAACTCTTCATGATTGACGCCATACACAACCGTGCGGTCGACGTTCTTGCCGGGTGCGGAGATCAGCACTTTCGAGGCGCCTGCATCAATGTGCGCCTGGCAGCTTTCAGAATCCTTGAATTGGCCGGTGCATTCCAGCACCACGTCAACACCTTCAGCGGCCCAATCGATATCTTCCGGCGCACTTTCTTCAAATACCCTGATTGGACCCGCGCCAACATCGAACTTGTCGCCATTTACGCTCACATCGCCAGGGAAGGGACCATGCACTGAATCATATTTGAGCAAATGCGCAGCAGTTGTAATGCCAGAGCGGTTGTTCACGGCGACGACTTCAAGATCGTTGCGTTTGGATTCCGTGGCCGCCCGCAACGTGAGCCTGCCGATACGGCCCATACCATTGATTGCAACGCGTACGCTCATTTTTGTGTGCTCCTAAGGATTAGCCCAGTTTTTCTAGCGCGGCAGTCGTGGCCGCTTCTGCTGTTATGCCGAAATGTTCATAAAGATGTTCAGCCGGTGCACTCGCGCCGAAGCCTGATTTGCCAATAAAGATGCCCTCTGATCCGATAAAACGTGACCAGCCCATCTCGATTGCGGCCTCAATGGCGACGCGCACTTTTTCCGTTCCCAGAACACGCTGTTGATAGTCTTCGTCTTGAGCTGCAAACAACTCCATGCAAGGAACAGAAACGACGCGTGCCGCGTGGCCCGCTTCATCGAGCGCCTTCTTTGCATCCAAAGCGATGCCGATTTCAGAGCCGCTGGCAAAGAGAACAACTTCTGCATCGCCATCCGCAGGCGCAAGTTCATAAGCGCCGCGCGCACTGCAAATTTCCTTGTAATAGTTTTCGCGCACAGCTGGCACTTTTTGCCGGGTCAGCGCAATAACACTCGGCGTGTCTGCTGAGGTTAGCGCGAGCTGCCAGCATTCAGCGACTTCCATAGCATCTGCCGGGCGATAAACATCGAGATTTGGAATGGCCCGCAAGCTTGCAAGATGTTCAACAGGTTGATGGGTTGGACCATCTTCCCCAAGGCCAATTGAATCATGGGTCATCACATAGATAACACGTTGGCTCATCAGCGCTGAAAGACGAATTGCCGGTCTGCAATAATCTGCAAACACCAAAAACGTGCCTGAATATGGGATCATTCCACCGTGTAAGGCCATGCCATTCATGGCAGCGCCCATGGCGTGCTCGCGAATGCCCCAATGGACAAACCGGCCAGAGAAATCATCTGGCGCTATAACGGTCATTTCGCTGGTGCGGGTGTTGTTTGATCCGGTGAGATCAGCCGAGCCAGCAATTGTCTCAGGTACCACGGCATTAATGACATCAAGCGCGTTTTGCGATGAGGCACGTGTTGCCAGAACGGGTTTTTCTTCTGCCAGCGTTTTCTTATATGCAGTTATAGCTTCTGACAGGGCTTCTGGAAGCTCGCCAGACATCCTGCGGGTGAATTCGCCGCGCATTTCGGCATCAGCTTCTTCCAACCGCTTGGTCCAAGCTTTGTGCTGCTTACAGCCGCGAATGCCCGCAAGCCGCCACATGTCGCGCACTTCGGTAGGAATTTCAAATGGGGCATGCTCCCATTCAAGCGTCTTGCGCGTTAGAGTAATCTCGTCATCGCCAAGAGGCGCACCGTGTGCTGCCGATTTGCCCTGCTTATTAGGTGAACCAAAGCCGATGGTTGTTTTGCAAGCAATCATCGAAGGGGCATTCGCTGATTTCGCCGCCTCAATAGCCTCCGCAATTGCTTGAGGGTCGTGGCCATCAACCGATTGCACGTGCCAGCCCGATGCTGCAAAGCGTGCCGGTTGGTCTGTGCTGTCGGTAAGGCTCAGCGGTCCGTCAATCGAGATACCATTATCGTCGAACAAAACGATCAGCTTTTTCAACTTCAGGTGTCCGGCCAGGCTGAGAGCTTCCTGGCTCACGCCTTCCATCAGGCATCCATCCCCCGCCAGCACATAGGTGTAGTGGTCAACGATATCGCTGCCGAAGCGGTCTTCCAGAATTGCTTCTGCCAATGCCATACCCAACCCGTTGGCAACGCCTTGGCCCAGTGGCCCGGTGGTGGTTTCAATGCCCGCACCGTGACCAAATTCGGGGTGACCGGCGGTTTTTGCACCAAGCTGGCGGAAGTTTTTCAACTCATCCAGCGTGAAATCTTCATAGCCGAGCAGATGCAAGACCGCATAGAGCAGCATCGAACCATGTCCGGCTGACAGAATAAATCTATCGCGATCAGGCCAACTTGGATCGGTCGCGTCGAATTTCATAAATTTTGTAAACAACACCGTGGCAATATCGGCCGCGCCCATAGGCAAACCCGGATGGCCAGAATTTGCTGCTTGTACCGCATCCATCGCAAGTGTGCGAATGGCATTGGCCATAACAGTGTGTTTGCTTTGTGTGTTTTCGCTGGCCTCGCGCATGTCGTCGCTTTGCCCGCTTTTTTCTGCCGGAATGGCTGTGTTCATATTTCCTGCACACAGGTGTTAAACCAGTGTGTCCTGAACGCCCCTTGGAATGGCGCCACACATAACATTTGCGGGCTTTGAGTCAATGCTAATCGCCGTTAAATTGACATCATTGCGGATAAGATTTGCATAATTGTCTCAACACTTTGCACGAGCGGGCAAAAGGAAGCGTACTTGATGTTTTGCCAGAAAGGTTGATAAACTTGGTCGAAAGCAGTGAAAAAACAGTACTTTTTGTTGACGCGACCCGCTGTGGTTGCCTAGTCTTTAACTCATCAGGGCGGGGAATCGTTAATATTCCGCACGACATACATAAGGCTATCGATGGATCATGTCTGACCAATCGCGCATAGATGCCGCATTAGGCAAATTTGAAGCCGCCATGCGAACGTTCGAAGGAGCGTTGGTGCAGGCGCGGCAAAAAAATGCAACCGAAGGTAATGCGCAAGCAGAGGCATCGGCTTTGTTGGAAGACAGATCGCGTCTGGCTGCCGAGCTTGATCGCACTAAGGCGCAGTTGTCGGATATGAATATCTCGGTGATTGAGGCTGAGACGCGCATTGCCTCGGCAATGCAAACTGTAAAATCGGTTCTAGAGAAATAAGTTGGTGGGTTCGGGTTTATGAACGAGACGTCTTCTGAGGACAATGTTTCTCAAGTCGTGGTGAAGGTGAATGATCGCCCTTACACCATGCAATGCGATCCTGGTGAGGAAGAGCACCTTGCTGATCTCGCTCAGCTTATCGATACTGAGGTTTCCAAACTGAAACGCAGTTTTGGTCAAGTTGGCGATACCCGGCTTCTTTTGATGGCGGGGCTTGTTGTGGCAGACAAGTTGGCCGGCGCGCTCATTCGCATTGAAGATTTGGAGAATGCGCAATCCAGTGCAGCGACTGATCAAAGTTCTGAAGTTGAGCGGATGCGTGGTGTCGAAGATGCCATGGCCAATCGCATTGAAGCGGCGGCTGAGCGGCTGGAGGCCATGGCACGGGAACTCTCTTCCGATAGCTAACGCTCTGTTCACCGCGCGCTATCTGCCGCATTACACATATCTTCACGACACTTTCCCTTGACCAGATTGTGCGCTGCACATAGGTTGCGCGCAAACAGGTAAAAGTGCGGTTTTCGCGCTTTGTTTTTTAGGTTTAGGCCATGGCGTCATCCAACAAATCAGCGCTTGATCCAACGCGCTCGTTTCAAGGGCTTATTTTAGCTCTGCAAAACTACTGGGCGGGATATGGAGCTGTGATCCTGCAGCCCTACGATATGGAAGTAGGGGCGGGCACGTTTCATCCGGCAACCACCCTGCGCGCCATCGGCCCCAAGCCGTGGAGTGCCGCCTACGTGCAGCCTTCACGCCGCCCTACTGATGGCCGCTACGGGGAAAACCCCAACCGTTTGCAGCATTATTATCAGTATCAGGTGATCTTGAAGCCATCACCGCCCGATCTGCAGCAGCTTTATCTGGGCTCACTTGAGGCCATTGGCGTGGATGCACAAAACCACGACATTCGCTTTGTTGAGGATGATTGGGAAAGCCCGACCCTTGGCGCCTGGGGCCTTGGCTGGGAGGTTTGGTGCGATGGCATGGAAGTGAGCCAGTTCACCTATTTCCAGCAAGTGGGCGGGTTTGATTGTGCGCCTGTATCTGGCGAGCTTACCTATGGGTTGGAGCGGTTGGCCATGTACGTGCAGGGCGTCGACAATGTTTATGATCTGAATTTCAATGGCGGCGAGGGCGATGCCCGCGTTTCCTATGGCGATGTGTTTTTGCAGGCCGAGCAGGAATATTCTCACCATAATTTCGATCATGCGGATGTTGAGCGCCTGGCGCGGCACTTTGAAGATGCTGAAGCGGAATGCAAATCCCTGCTGGAGGCCGACACCGATCAGGTGATGGCGCTTCCCGCCTATGATCAATGCATCAAGGCAAGCCACATTTTTAATTTGCTCGATGCGCGCGGGGTCATCTCGGTGACCGAGCGGCAAAGCTATATCTTGAGGGTGCGTGATCTTTCCAAGGGCTGCGCGGAAGCCTGGCTGAAGACGGCAGGAGGTGGCGCCGATGTCTGAACTTCTGCTTGAGATTTTTTCTGAAGAAATTCCAGCTCGCATGCAGGCGCGTGCCGCAGCGGATCTAAAAAAGCTCGTCACCGATGCGCTGGTTGATGCCGGCTGCACCTATGAAGGTGCGCAAGTGCACGCCACACCGCGCCGGCTGGTTCTTTCTGTGCTTGGTTTGCCTGCAAGCCAGCCCGATGTGAAAGAAGAGCGCAAAGGCCCGCGCGTCGATGCGCCCGAACAGGCGATTAACGGCTTTATGAAAGCCGCAGGCGTGAGTCTGGATGAATGCGAGCAGCGCGAAGATAAAAAGGGCACGTTTTATGTGGCCATTATCGAGCGCAAAGGCCGCCCAACAGCCGATGTGATCGGAGAAATTGTTCCCGATGTTATTCGCAAGTTCCCGTGGCCCAAGTCCATGCGCTGGGGCACAGGATCATTGCGCTGGGTGCGGCCATTGCATTCAATACTCTGCGCGTTTGAAGGCGAAGTTGTGCCCTTTGATGTTGATGGTATTGCTGCGGGCAACACCACACTGGGTCACCGGTTCCTGAGCGATGGCAAACCCATCACCGCGACTGATTTTGAAACCTACGCCCAAGAGCTATACGAACGAAAGGTTGTTGTGCAGGCAGATCACCGCATAGAGACCATCCGTGCGGAAGCCAAAAACCTCGCCTTCGCCCAAGGGCTGGAAGTGATCGAGGATGAGGCTTTGCTGGCAGAAACCGCCGGGCTGGTGGAAT
>JBPCVX010000016.1:0-2894 GCA_051010095.1 Hyphomicrobiales bacterium | reverse complement strand
TGTGGCGGTTACAATGTGCTTGCCCGCTACGCCGCAATCCAGTTTCATGTCATAAAACCTTAGATTATGTTTAAACCTGAATTGGGAGGATAAATTGAAGACAATATCAAAATTACTTACAGCAACTGCACTTACTGCAGCGTTCACAACTGCAGCCGCTGCGGAAAAGTGGGATATGCCCATGGCATATTCCGCAACCAATTTTCATTCAGCAACTGGGGCTGAATTTGCAAAGTGCGTGACCACGGGCACAGCTAAAGAAATTGAGATCGTTACCCACCCGTCCGGCGCATTGTTCAAGGGTGCAGACATCAAACGCGCGGTCCAAACGGGGCAAGCTCCAATTGGCGAGAGATTGCTATCTGGTCACCAGAACGAAAACGCTGTGTTTGGCGTGGATTCTTTGCCGTTCCTCGCATCATCATTTGATGAAGCAGCTAAGCTTTGGAAGGCGGCAAAGCCTACAATGACAAAGCTTCTCGATGAGCAAAATCTGGTTCTTCTTTATTCCGTGCCATGGCCCCCACAAGGGCTCTACTTCAAGAAAGAAGTGAACTCTGTTGCTGACATGAAGGGAGTTAAGTTCCGTTCTTATAATAATGCAACTGCTCGTCTGGCTGAGTTAACGGGCATGCTGCCAGTATCAATCGAAGCTGCTGAAATTTCTCAAGCGTTCGCCACTGGCGTAGCCGATTCTATGGTGTCTTCGGGTGCAACTGGTTATGACCGCAAAGTCTGGGAAAGCCTCACCCACTTCTATGAAGTCGATAGCTGGCTTCCGCGCAATTACATCATGGTCAACAAAGACGTATGGAGCGGTGTCAGCGACAAGAATAAAGCTGTTGTACAGGCATGTGCAGAACTTGCTGAGTATGCTGGCACATGGCGTGCTGTCGAATATACGCAGTTCACCCTTAATGGCCTGCGCGCCGGGGGTATGGAAGTTGGTCCAGCAAACGAAGGCCTGACTAAAGAGCTGAAAGACATCGGCGAAGTGATGAAAAAAGAGTGGCTCGAAAAATCTGGTGTTGATGGCCAGGCTATCGTGGATTCATATAACTCCATGAAATAAATACAAATTTTATGCCCGGGACTGGTTCACGCCGTCCCCGGGCATAGTTTCTATACACTATGGGGGGCTTTTTGTGTCTGCACTAAGAAAATTTCTTGATGGGCTTTATACGGCTGGTGGTGTTATCGCCGCTTTGTTTCTTATCGCCATTTTAGCACTCATTCTGATCCAGATGGTGGCCCGATGGACAGCTGAGATATTTCCCGGAGCACCTGATTATGCAGGATATAGCATGGCTGCGGCATCGTTCTTTGCCTTCGCCCATGCGCTTAATCGCGGCGCCCACATTCGCGTATCCATTTTGCTCAATGCAGTGGGCCCCGGCATGCGCTTTTTTCTAGAAGTGTGGTGCTTCACAATCGGCACAGCACTAGCCTGGTATTTTGTCTACTACGCGACAAAAACCACCTATTGGTCGTGGAAATTTCATGATGTTAGCCAGGGCCAAGACGCGACACCACTTTGGATACCCCAAACGGCAATGGTACTTGGAGCAGTTTTGTTCGCGATAGCGCTAACCGACAATCTTGTAAGCCTACTGTTCACCCGGAAGCACCGGATCGAAGCAGATGTGGTTGAGCATTAGGAGAACACATCATGGCTGAAATTCAACTTATCGGTATTTTTCTTTTTGTTCTTTTTTTACTGCTGGGGACAGGGGTCTGGGTTGGCTTGGCGTTGCTCGGCGTCGCCTTTGTTGGGGTAGAGCTCTTCACATCACGCCCCGCTGGCGATGCCATGATCACAACTATTTGGTCGGCATCTTCATCTTGGACACTAACCGCGCTGCCCTTGTTCATTTGGATGGGGGAGATTCTGTTTAGAACGAGGTTGTCTGAAGATATGTTCAAGGGCTTAAGCCCCTGGATGGCGCGCTTACCTGGTGGTTTGGTGCACACTAATATTGTTGGCTGCACCGTATTTGCTGCGGTGTCAGGTTCATCGGCGGCAACCCTTACCACGGTGGGCAAAATGTCCATCCCTGAGCTGCGTAAGCGCGATTATCCAGAACACCTGGTCATTGGCACTTTGGCAGGCGCGGCGACATTGGGGTTGATGATACCGCCTTCTCTCACTCTCATCGTCTATGGCGTAACCGTGAACGAGTCCATTTCCAAGCTTTTCTTGGCTGGAATGTTACCAGGTATCATTTTAGCCGGACTGTTTATGGGTTATGTGGCGATCTATTCTTTCCTCGGCAAAGATTTCAATCCCACACCTGAGCCGCACATGTCATTTGCGGAAAAACTCAAAAACTCCCGTTTCCTCATCCCCGTGATGATCCTCATTATGGTGGTTATCGGCTCCATGTATTTAGGCGTAGCCACAGCAACAGAGGCCGCCGCATTTGGCGTTGTTGGTTCGTTGGTTCTAGCGGCAAGCCAAGGCTCCCTTAACTGGAGCACCTTTATTGAAAGTCTTATGGGGGCGACACGCACGTCGGCCATGATCGCGCTCATATTGGCAGGTGCCGCCTTCCTCTCGCTCTCCATGGGCTTCACAGGCTTGCCACGCGGCCTGGCCGATCTTATCGCCAGTCTTGAGCTCAGCCGCTTTGAGCTGCTCATGGCATTGCTTGTGTTTTATATCATTCTGGGCTGTTTTCTTGACGGGATATCATCTGTGGTTCTCACCATGGCCGTGGTCGAACCCATGATCCGTCAAGCTGGCATTGATATTATCTGGTTCGGCATTTTTATCGTGGTTGTCGTCGAGATGGCGCAAATCACACCGCCCATTGGCTTCAACCTGTTCGTGCTTCAAGGCATGACACGTCATGAAATGAGCTTCATTTCCAAAGCAGCATTTCCAATGTTCCTCA
>JBPCVX010000015.1:0-5374 GCA_051010095.1 Hyphomicrobiales bacterium | reverse complement strand
CGAGGCAACATGTCAGAGGCGACGCTACAAAACACATTGCTTACAGATGATGAGGGCATCCCGCTAAAGACAAAGCTTGCGCGTGCAACGCGGCGACAAAAAATGCGTGCACTCGCGCTTGTTGCGCCACTTTTCCTTTTCGTTCTTATTAGCTTTCTTGTTCCTATTGCTTTGATGTTGATGCGCTCTGTAAGCGCACCAGAGTTTGGGCAAATCATGCACCGTACTGCTGGAGTTCTCTCGCAATGGGACGGTAAAGGTGTTCCCGAAGAAGCCGCCTGGAAGGCGTTGGTGGAGGATCTCACCGAAGCGCGTGCTAACCAAACCATTGGTAAAGCGGCCACGGCGGTAAACTATGAATTGCCGGCCGCTCGTAGCTTGTTCATTAAATCTGCGCGCAAAGCAAAATCCATCACAGCAGCACCCTATAAGGATGCGCTGATAAAGATCGAAAAAAAATGGGATGACCCAAAAGTTTGGGCATTGATGAAGCAACTTGCCCCGCCGACTACGGCCCGCTTTTACGTGAGTGCCGTGGACCGACAATATGACGAAGATGGCAGCATTGTCATGCGGCCTGAGCAACAACAAATATACATTCCGTTGTTTATTCGAACAATGTGGATGAGCTTGACTGTGACGTTGTCCTGTCTGCTGTTGGCCTATCCTGTTGCCTATTTGCTTTCGGTATTGCCCTTGCGAACGTCAAATTTGTTGATGATTTTGGTTTTGTTACCCTTCTGGACTTCGTTGCTGGTGCGAACGACTGCATGGATTGCCCTGTTGCAAACACAAGGTGTGATAAACGATATTGCGGTGTTCACGGGCATCTTATCCGATGATAACCGAGCGCAGTTGATCTTTAATTCTACGGGTACCGTCATTGCGATGACCCATATATTGCTGCCGTTTATGATTTTACCGCTCTATTCGGTGATGAAAACAATTCCACCAAGTTACATGCGCGCCGCCCGGTCTTTGGGGGCAAATCAGTTCACTGCGTTTACGCGGATCTATATGCCCCAGACATTGCCTGGTGTTGGCGCAGGTTGCATCTTGGTATTTATCGTTGCCATTGGTTATTACATCACCCCAGCATTGGTTGGCGGTGAATCTGGAACGCTGATTTCCAACATGATCGCCTATCACATGCAAAAATCTCTGAATTGGGGTCTTGCGGCGGCCTTGGCGGCGTTGTTGCTGGCCAGCGTGCTCGCGCTCTATTGGGTGTATAATCGCGTTGTCGGCGTCGACAATATGAAGCTTGGGTGAGGACAGATAAAATGGGTTTACCACCATATGCCGATACCTGGGAGAAAATCTGGTACTACGGATTCCGTATTTTTTGCGGGCTTGTATTCCTATTTTTGATCTTACCAATTTTGATCATTATCCCGCTATCGTTTAATGTTGAGCCTTACTTCACATTTACATCTGGAATGTTGTCTTTTGATCCAGCGGCATATTCGATGCGTTGGTATGCCGATATTTTCCAAAATGGCATGGCTGATCCGAAACAGGAATTTGGATGGTCATATCTGGCCGATAGCTGGTCAAATGCCCAATGGATGCACTCGATAAAGAATAGTTTTATCATTGCATTCTTTGCCACATTGTTGTCGGCCACGCTTGGCACGCTTGCTGCTCTTGGCCTATCTCAATCGCACATGCCTGCGCGAAATCTCATGATGAGCCTGCTGATTTCGCCAATGATTGTTCCAATCATTATTACTGCTGCTGGCTTGTTCTTTTTCTTTTCATCCATTGGGCTTACAAGCGCTACTTCCAGTTTCCACGGATATTTAGCAATTATTCTAGCTCACGCGGTTTTGGGAACGCCATTTGTTGTTATCACGGTAACAGCAACTCTCGTCGGTTTCGATCAAAGTCTAATTCGAGCTGGTCAAAATATGGGTGCCCCGCCGCAAACGGTTTTTTTCAAGATAGTAATGCCGCTCATATTGCCTGGCATTATTTCCGGCGCATTGTTCGCCTTCATCACTTCATTTGATGAAGTGGTGGCTGTTATTTTCCTTGCTGATTACGACACCCGCACCATTCCGCGTCAAATGTGGTCTGGAATTCGCGAACAAATCAGCCCAACCATACTTGCCGTTGCCACAATTTTGGTATTGATTTCGATTGCCCTTTTGTCGACGGTGGAACTGCTACGCCGTAGATCGGAACGATTGCGCGGCGTTACACCGGCATAGAGCGATGCAAAAGCGGCCAACCATTCGGCCCTGGTTCGCGCTTTGCGCAAGCGCACTCATATTGTTGATTGCACTGCTTGACCAAGGCGAGCGAACCGCGCGCGCACAATCGAGGCTGCCCGTGGATTTGTTGCTCGTTTTATCCATCGACTGCTCATATTCAGTCGATAAGATGGAATTTGATTTGCAAGCCAAAGGCACCGCCTGGGCCTTTACGCAGCCGGAAGTTAAAGATGCAATACAGCGTGGCCCCTATAAGCGAATTGCCGTTGCCGTGGTGCAGTGGGCGGGTGCGGATAAGCAGCATGTTGCAGTGCCCTGGCGCGTTGTCGCGAGCGATGCTGATGCAGATGCATTGGCACAGGAAATAGCGTATATGCCGCGCTTCCTTGCGCAAGGCAGCACGTCTATTGCCGGTATGATGCATTATGGCCGTAGCATGCTGTTGGAAGCGCCGTTTGCCCCATTGCGGCTCACCTTAGATATCGCAGCGGACGGCCGCAACAATACAGGCGGCAACATGCGCCCGCTTCGTGATGCGCTTGTAAACGAAGGCATCACCGTGAATGGGCTAGCCATCCTAAATGAGGTGCCAACACTCAATCACTATTTCCAACGCGAGATCATCGGCGGTGTTGGGAGCTTCGTGATCGTTGCGAAAAACTATGACAATTTTCAACAGGCGATATATCGTAAACTTCTGCGAGAGATAATCGGTCCGGGGATTACCTAACATGCCAGCGCAAAGTTCGGTTTTGCCATTCATCTCTGCAGATGAAGTAGACGCCGTGCTGGATTTTCCGGGATTGGTTGATGCTTTACAATCCGCTCATAAAGAGCAAGCTCTGATTTCTGACAGCCTCATTTTAGAGCTTGGATCCCGCACCAAGACTGCCAATAGTTTTTTGTCTCTTCCCGCTTGGGCGCCGGGAAAGGCGTTGGGGGCAAAGCTTGCAACCGTGTTTCCCAATAATCCTGCAGTCCATGAAGGTGTTCCGGCAGTCCATGCTATTTATCCCATCTTTAGCGGCGAAACGGGTGAGCCTCTGGCGATCATTGATGGCACTCAACTCACCTATTGGAAAACGGCTGCTGATAGCGCTCTTGGCTCCAAATTACTTGCGCGCAAGACCGTGAAGCAAATAGCGATGCTGGGGGCGGGAGATTTAGCGCCCTGGCTGGTGCGCGCGCATGTGGCGATACACCCTGGCACTGAACAGGTGATTGTCTGGAACAGAACAATTCAAAAGGCCAGCGCTGTTGCGGCGAAACTCACGATGGGTGGGATTAATGCAGAGGTTAGTGAAAACATTGAGGATGCGGTGCGTAACGCCGATATCGTGTGTGCGGCCACAGCGGCGACACGCCCTTTCCTAAAGGGTGCCTGGCTTAAGCCTGGTGTGCATGTTGATCTAGTGGGAAGCTTTACGCCGGAAATGCGCGAAAGTGATGATGACACGGTGCGTGGGGCGCGTGTTTTCATGGATGCAGGTATTCATGCGCTTGAAACGGGTGATCTAAAGGAACCAATAAAGGCTGGTATTTTAGAGCCAAGTGACATTCCAGACCTCTATGCGCTGTGTGGTGGCGCGGCAGAGGGTCGCCAATCTGACCAAGATATTACCTTGTTCAAAAATGGTGGTGGTGCGCATCTCGACTTGATGACCGCAATGTATATTCTCCACATGCGTAACAAATGTGAATAGGCGAGACCATGGCGACACCTCCAGGATTTGGCGTTTTCGGAGACTTGTTTTCAACCGCGTCAATGCGGACATGTTTTAGCGAGGAAGCTTGGTTTGCGCGTATGGTTGAGGTTGAAGCAGCCCTTGCGCGCGCCCAAGCGGCAGAGGGAATAATACCTGCAGAAGCAGCATTGCAGATTGATGCGGTTTGCAGCAGTTTTGAGCCTGATTTTGCAGCTCTTAAACCTGCCATTGAAAAAATGGGATACCCGGTGATGCCCCTGGTGCGCCAGATTGCTGCCGCCAGTGGTGGGGCAGGTGGGTATGTGCATTGGGGCGCAACCACACAAGACATCATGGACACCGCACTCGTTTTGCAAATGCAAGAAGGTTTTAATCTGCTTGAGGAGGATTTGCGGGCTTTGATTATGGCTCTCGTCAACTTAGCTGAAGAGCACCGTGACGCTGTCATGGCTGGGCGCACCCATTTGCAACATGCACTTCCGGTGACGTTCGGATTTAAGTGCGCAAACTGGATGAACCCGCTCGTGAGTTGCTTAGAGAGACTGGAGCAAGCGCGCCCGCGGGTCATCCAACTACAATTTGCCGGTGCAGTGGGCACACTCGCATCACTTGGTGATAAAGGTGCTGCAACGCGTAATGCATTGGGTGCAGAGCTTCGCTTAAGCGTTCCGCCCATCGGGTGGCATACCGCGCGCGATGGTATTGCGGAGGCGGCATCAGTGATTGGGATACTCTCAGGCGCTGTGGCCAAGATTGCCACCGATATTGTGCTGCTTATGCAAACGGAAGTGGGTGAAGCCTTTGAACCCTCAGCGCCGGGGCGGGGCGGATCGTCCACGATGCCGCAAAAACGCAATCCTATGGCGAGTGAATATGTATTAGCGTCCGTGCGAAATGTGCACGCGCTTATACCAGTTCTCATGGCTGCTGGAACAGGTGACCACGAACGCGGCACCGGGCCCTGGCATGCAGAGTGGACTGCTCTACCGCAAGTGTTCCTGCTGGGGGCTGGGGCATTGGCGCAAACCCGCTCTATCGTTGAAGGGCTTGAGGTGGATCCAGAACGAATGGCGACCAATCTTGCTGCGAGCGATGGGTTGATTATGGCTGAGGCGGTGATGATGGCGCTGGGCCATAAACTTGGCCGCCAAGTGGCGCATGATGTGGTTGAAGAGGCGTGCCATACGGTCGCTGAAACGCATAAGAGTTTTGCTGATTGCTTGATGGCAGATGAACGCGTTTCGTCTCACCTTAACCGATCAGCGGTTGAACAATTGCTCGATCCAGCAGGATATACAGGGCTTGCTGGAACCTTCACTGATAATGTGGTTTCGCGGGCGCGAGAGGTTTTGCAACGCTAGATCCTCCCAAAACATCATTTAACTTCTGTATAGCCAAATTAATGTTGGCCACCCGGTGAAATAGTCTCTTAGTATGCACTTGCAAAAGGCA
>JBPCVX010000014.1:0-17049 GCA_051010095.1 Hyphomicrobiales bacterium | reverse complement strand
GCGAATACGCCCTGGGTGCCCGTGGCGGGCAAGGCGATGGCACTTGGGCTTGGGCTCTATCTGGTGCCCATCGCCTTTGTGGTGACGCCCGCGCTTGTTATGCCAGAAGCAAATACCACATTGGCGGCAATGGCGTTTGCAAAGGTTGGCGCCGGGCTTTGGCTGTTGGCCCAAGGCATTGTCTCTAGCGAGCGCGGCCCATTAGCGCGCATTCTTGCCGGCGCTTGCGGGCTTGGCCTAATTTTGATGCCGCTTACGTTGCTTAACGCTTAAGGCTTCCCAATATACCACGAATAAGTTGGCGCCCCAGCTCGCGGCCAACTGTTGAAACAAGATTGCCAAAGAACCGATCAGACTTGCTCATACGACGGCTGGAGGAACGTTTCTTTGTTTTAGCCTTTTTCGCCGCCGCCAAGTCTGCCGCGGCTTTTTCAGCCGCCTTCGCCTTTTTCTCAGCGCGTTCGGCAAGAATTTCAAAGGCGGATTCACGATCAACCTCTTCATCATACAACCCATAAACGGGGCTGTTGAGCACAGCATTCTTTCGCTCCTTAGCGCTTAATGGGCCCATGCGTGAGGATGGCGGGCGGATCAATGTGCGCTGAACGACGGAAGGCACGCCCTTTTTCTCCAAGGTCGAGATCAATGCCTCGCCAACACCAAGCTGGGTGATCACATCTTCCGTGTCAAAGTCTGGATTTTGCCGGAACGTGGTGGCGGCCGCGCGCACCGCCTTTTGTTCGCGCGGACTATAAGCGCGCAGCGCATGCTGAATACGGTTGCCGAGCTGGTTCAACACACTGTCGGGCACATCAAGCGGATTCTGCGTCACAAAGAATACGCCCACACCCTTGGAACGGATAAGACGCACAACCTGTTCAACTTTATCGATAAGGATTTTCGGTGCTTCATCAAACAGCAGATGCGCCTCATCAAAGAAGAAAACCATTTTCGGTTTATCCGGATTGCCCACCTCGGGCAGTTCTTCAAATAGCTCAGACATCAACCAAAGAAGGAAGGTCGCATAGAGCTGTGGGGAATTCATCAGTCTGTCAGCAGCGAGAATGTTCACGATGCCGCGCCCATTGCGGGTGGTGCGCATTAGGTCTTTGATGTCGAGCGCTGGCTCACCGAACAGAAATTCCGCACCCTGTTGCTCGAGCACCAGCAAGCGGCGCTGGATTGCACCGATGGACTGCTTTGAAACCATGCCGTATTTGACGCGAATCTCCTTGGTGCGATCAGCGAGATTGATCATCAGGGCACGCAGATCCTTCAGATCTAAAAGTGCCAATCCTTCCTCATCTGCAATGCGGAAGGCAATGTTCATGGCGCCTTCCTGCGCCTCTGTTAGGTCCATCAAACGCGACAGCAAGAGCGGTCCCATTTCTGAAATCGTGGTGCGCACAGGATGGCCTTGCTCGCCGTACAAATCCCAAAAAACTGTTGGAAAGGCCTCAAAACCATAATCGTCAAAGCCGATCTTTTCCGCCCGTTCCAGCAGGAAGTCCTTTGGTTCGCCTGCGGTCGAGATGCCAGACAGGTCACCTTTCACATCGGCTGCAAATACCGGCACGCCTTGGGAAGAAAAACCTTCTGCCAAGATTTGCAACGTAACGGTTTTACCGGTGCCCGTAGCACCCGTAATCAACCCATGACGGTTGGCAAATTTCAAATCTAAAAATTGCTTTTCCTTGGCTGTACCAAGAAAGACGGTATTTTCTGGTGTCATCTCTAATTCCCAACGACAAGCGAACAAAAATCTGGCCGCAATCTGCTATAAATCTGCCGCAGACGCAAATAGGTAAATTCATCTGCATCAAAAGGCCTATTTCGCTTTTACACAACTATCCGCTATATCTTATGATGCACTGCAACAAATTGAATAAGGCGTCTAAATGTCTGGCTTAAAACTGGCAAGTGAATTTGACGAAGCCTCGCGCGAAAACTGGCGCATGCTGGTCGACGCGTTGTTGAAAGGTGCTGATTTCGAGAAAAAGCTTGTGTGGAAGAGCCACGATGATCTTGCCATACAGCCACTCTATGATGAACCGGTTTCAGCACCCATCCCTGCAAGCAGCACCGCTGGATGGAAAAGTCTTCAAAGGGTCGATATGCCAAATGTAGCGGCCGCTAATGCGCAGGCGCTGGAAGACCTAAATGGCGGCACCGCAGGTTTGGCATTAATGATGCCCGACAGCCCATCGGCGAACGGTTTTGGCGTAAATGCCCCTACCGTGGATGACATGGCAAGCTTGCTTGAAAACATTTACCTTGAAATGATCCCTGTTCGGCTGGATGCAGGCTGGGCGGGGCGCAATGCGGCCCTTTCTCTCATTGAGGTTTACGCTCAACGCGGCGTTGATCTGGCGGAGGCTGATCTGTGTTTAGGGCTCGACCCGCTTGGAGCATTGGCATTTACCGGACAAATGCGCACCCATGGTGATGTGCAAGCAGCAACCGGCGCAATGATGAGCACCCTGCTTGCAAGAAATTTTGCCGGCACCGCATTTGTGGGTGATGGACGCGTTTATCACAATGCGGGCGCCTCGGAAGCACAAGAACTCGCCTTCGCGCTCGCGACCGCACTTAACTATATACGCTGGATGGAAGCAGAAGGCATCGCGCTTGATGTCGCCTGCCGTGCTACCGGCATGGTGCTTAACGTTGATGCTGATATGTTCATGTCGACTGCTAAACTGCGGGCAGCCCGCTTGGTTTGGCAACGCTTGCAGGAAGCTATGGGCGTTGCTGCCACACCACTTGTGCTTCACGGCGAGACAAGCTGGCGCATGTTGACCCGCAAGGACGCGCACGTAAACATGCTGCGCGCAACAGCGGCCACTTTTGCTGCTGCGATTGCCGGTGTGGATAGCCTCACGGTACATCCGTTTACCTCAGCACTTGGCCTGCCCGATGCTTTTGCCAGGCGCATGGCACGTAATGTGCAGAACATTCTCAATGAAGAATCTCACTTGGGCCTTGTGCAAGACCCAGGTGCCGGATCAGGCTTCATGGATCAGACAGCGCTTGATCTGGCTGTGAAGGCCTGGGAAATATTTCAGGACATTGAACGCCAGGGCGGCATGCTCAGCGCGCTTACCAACGAACATGTGGCAAAGCTTATCGCACCAGTGCGCGACAAGCGTCAGCGAAACTTGGCAACACGCCGCGAACCGATAACAGGCATATCCGAGTTCCCTAATCTGGGCGAACTACCTGTTGAGGTTTTGAGCGACAGGCAAAACACACCAAAACTTCCCGATGATCCAGGTGAAATGTGTAAACCTTTGCACCAAATGCGACTGGCTGAAGGCTATGAAGCATTGCGGGATGCATCAGACAAAATTTTGGCCGACACAGGGGTGCGTCCAAGCATCTTTATGGCCAACATGGGTCGAGTGGCGGACTTCACCGCACGCGCAACCTGGGCTGCCAATGTTTTTGAAGCTGGTGGCATCGAAGCCTTGCGCAATGAGGGATTTGAAACACCCGAAGACGCTGCCAATGCATTCTCAGAAAGCGGCGCAAATATCGCAATAATCTGCTCCTCAGATGCGCTTTATGACGACATATCGGTGTCCACTGCCGCGGCACTTAAGAATGCCGGGGCAAAGCAGATTTATCTGGCGGGTAAGCGGAATGATGAAGGCGTGGACACCTATGTGCATATGGGCTGTGATATACTCAGCTTGCTGACACAAGCACACGCGTTGTTGGGGATTGAAAAATGACACAGATACCAGACTTCACATCCATCCCCTTTGAGCTTGGTAATATTTCGAACAAACCTGCAACTGAAACTTGGCCCACGCCTGAAGGCATTGAATTAAAGAGCCACTACGCCGAAGATGATTTAGACGGCCTCGATTTCCTGAACACGTATCCTGGCATCGCGCCTTATCTGCGCGGGCCCTACCCCACCATGTATACAACCAGGCCGTGGACCATTCGCCAATATGCTGGCTTCTCGACAGCAGAACAGTCAAACGCCTTTTACCGGCGCAACCTGAACGCTGGCCAAAAAGGTCTGTCGATCGCTTTCGATCTGGCCACGCACCGCGGGTATGATTCAGACCACCCCCGCGTTGCGGGCGATGTCGGCATGGCGGGTGTGGCCATTGATTCCATCTATGATATGCGCACGCTTTTCTCGGGCATTCCACTGGATCAAATGAGCGTCTCTATGACTATGAACGGTGCGGTTTTGCCCGTTATGGCGCTTTATATTGTGGCCGCAGAAGAGCAAGGAGTTGCGCCTGAAAAGCTCGCAGGAACCATTCAGAACGATATTCTGAAAGAGTTTATGGTGCGTAACACATATATATATCCGCCCGCGCCCAGCATGCGGATTATTTCAGATATTTTTGCGTTCACATCGCAAAATATGCCAAAATTTAACTCCATCTCTATCTCCGGCTATCACATGCAAGAGGCCGGTGCGACGGCTGATCTGGAGCTCGCCTACACCCTGGCGGATGGTCTTGAATATGCCCGTGCGGGTGTTGCCGCCGGGCTGGATATTGATAAGTTTGCCCCACGTCTTTCGTTTTTCTGGGCGATTGGCATGAACTTTTTCATGGAAGTGGCAAAGATGCGCGCAGCGCGCTTGCTGTGGGCGAAAATCATCAAAGAATTTGATCCGCAGAATGCGCGCTCCTTATCGCTACGCACCCATAGCCAAACGTCGGGTTGGTCGTTGACAGCGCAGGATGTGTTCAACAATGTGACCCGCACCTGCATTGAGGCAATGGCTGCAACGCAGGGCCATACCCAGTCGCTGCACACTAATGCACTAGATGAAGCACTGGCCTTGCCAACAGATTTCTCAGCGCGCATTGCCCGCAACACGCAATTGTTTCTGCAGCAAGAGGCCGGCACCTGCCGGGTGATCGACCCTTGGGGTGGCAGCCATTATGTTGAGCGTCTCACCTACGAGTTGGCTGCCAAAGCGTGGGCGCACATTGAGGAAGTAGAAGAGCTTGGCGGAATGGCCAAGGCCATTGAAGCTGGCATTCCCAAACTGCGCATTGAAGAAGCAGCAGCACGCACCCAGGCGCGCATTGATTCTGGCACCCAAACCGTGGTTGGCGTGAACAAGTATCAGACCGGCGAGCGCGACAATATTGAAGTGCTTAAGGTCGAGAACGCCAAGGTGCGCAAGGAACAGCTCGATAAACTTGCCAAGCTGAAAGCCGAGCGTGATGAAGGCGAGACACAATCCATGCTAACGGCCCTGAGCGATGCGGCAAAATCTGACGGTAATCTGCTGGCAGCGGCGGTGAACGCAGCACGAGCGAAAGCGACAGTGGGTGAAATTTCACTTGCGCTTGAGAAAGTGTTTGATAGGCATGTTGCAGAGATTCGCGCCATTCAAGGGGTTTACCGCAAGGAGGTTGGCGAGGTGTCGGAAACCGTTGAACAAGCACGCGAGCTGGTTGATGGCTTCGCTGAAGCCGATGGCCGCAGGCCGCGCATTCTGGTGGCAAAGATGGGCCAGGACGGTCATGACCGTGGCCAAAAGGTTATTGCCACCGCGTTTGCCGATATCGGTTTTGATGTTGATATCGGCCCGCTCTTTTCCACACCCGATGAGGTTGCCCGCCAAGCGGCTGAGAACGATGTGCACATTATCGGTGTGTCTTCACTTGCCGCGGGTCATTTAACCCTGGTGCCTGAGCTGCGCGCAGCATTGGCAGAGCTCGACCGCGAGGACATTATGATTGTGGTCGGCGGGGTTATTCCACCCGATGATTTCGACGAACTTTTAAATGCCGGCGCTGCAGCCATATTCCCGCCTGGAACCGTTATTTCCGAGGCCGCTCAAGAGCTTATCCGCAAACTTTCCAAGGCGCGCGGCTATTCCGAGGCTGCTCAATGACATCCGTGCGCGGGCTCAATCACATAACGCTTGCGGTGCGCGATGTTTCCGCCTCTGTGAAGTTCTATGTGGACGCCTTGGGCCTCAAACTCCACAAACAATGGCGCGGTGGGGCCTATCTTTCTGCAGGCGATTTGTGGTTGTGCCTGTCGCAAGATGACGAAGCTGATGAAGCACATCGCGCCGATTATACGCATCTGGCATTCGATACATCGATTGAAGAGTTTGATGCGCTTACTTCGCGCATTAAGCGCGCGGGCGGCAGACAATGGAAAGACAATCGCTCCGAGGGGATGAGTTTCTATTTCCTCGATCTGGAGGGTCACAAGCTCGAACTTCATGTGGGTGATTTGCAAAGCCGCCTAGCGGCAATGCCGTGTTGATCGCCAATGGCTGCCGCAATGGATATTCAAACACTTGCCGATAAGATCCGCGCCAATGACCGCGCAGCTCTAGGCCGCGCAATCACGATAGTGGAATCGAAACGCCCCGATCATGAAGACCAGGCGCAGGATCTTCTTACAGCACTTTCAGATGATACCGGTTCTGCACAACGTATCGGCATTACAGGGGTGCCGGGCGTTGGGAAGTCCACACTCATTGATGTCTTCGGGCAAAACTTGATTTCGGACGGCCACCGGGTTGCTGTATTGGCGGTCGATCCCACAAGCCAGCGCACCGGCGGGTCCATCCTTGGCGACAAGACACGCATGTCCGGTCTTGCCGTCAGCGACAGCGCATTTATCCGCCCATCACCGGCAGGCAATACGTTGGGCGGTGTTGCGCGGCGCACGCGTGAAACCATGCTGTTATGTGAAGCAGCTGGATATGACGTGATCATTGTCGAGACAGTTGGCATCGGCCAGTCTGAAACCGCTGTTGCCGACATGGTCGATTTCTTTTTGGTGCTCATGCTTCCTGGTGCTGGAGATGAATTGCAGGGCATCAAGAAGGGTGTTCTCGAGATCGCCGACATGATCGCGGTGAACAAGGCCGATGGAGGAAACAAAGCCAAGGCGAGCGCGGCAGCCGCAGAATATAAGGCAGCGTTTCACATCCTAACGCCGCAGAGCCCTAACTGGGCGCCGCCTGTGCACATGGTGTCGGGCTTAAAAAACGAAGGCCTTAATCAGCTCTGGGCGGATATTCAACGACACCGCGACATTCTCACCAAAAGCGGCGAGCTTTCCGCAAAACGCCAAGCGCAACTGGTGGGTTGGATGTGGGCAATGCTTGAAGAACGCCTTATTGGCACGGTTAAATCCAACGCCGACGTGGCAAAGCACCTTTCCTCGATTGAAGAAAGTGTCGCCAGGGGCGACCTCACACCCGTACTGGCGGTGCGGAAAATTCTTGAAACTGCCGGGTTCAATATGTGACTTTTTGTTACGTTAAATATGATTTTTCATCACCTTCTAGAGCTTCGTCCATTCGCGTGATCGAGATGGCATGTCGTCACCCAGAAGATAGACATCACGTCCCTTAAACCCGCTGTCGCGCTGCAAATGTTCATTTTTCGAAATGTTATTCGAAGAAGTATCAACACATTGAAATAAATGAATTATTCTTTGTATAATTGATTCTATAACGCCCCGATATTGGGAACCAGAAAAGAGATCGACGCTCGTTTTTAACCGGGCATAATCCCTAAGTCCGAATGCACTCATTGCACTGACCTTTCAAAAAATAAATTTATCAACTGGCTTCAATATCGGTCAGCGAGACAGGTTCTACAATCGACAAGACTTGACACTATATGTCAAAAAAAGTCACATGATATCATGCCCCTACCGACCCAACCAATCACAAGCATTTCCAGAAACCTGCCACCATTGAATGCGTTACGCGCGTTTGAGGCAGCGGGGCGTCATTCCAGCTTCACCCGCGCTGCTGCAGAGCTGAACGTGTCTCATGCCGCCATAAGCCGCCATGTACGTGGATTGGAAAAGCGCCTCCAGGTGCAACTCTTTCAGAATGTTGCGCGCGGTGTGGAACTGACGGAAAAAGGCAAGAAATATTTACCTGAAGTTTCCATGGCCCTGGATAAGATTGCTGAAGCCACTGATGCACTCACCACACAAAACTCAGGTCTGGTGACAATAAGCTGCGAACCAACCTTTGCACTTAAGTGGTTGGTGCCTCGCATGGGAGAGTTTTACGAACAAAATCCCGACGTTGAGATTAAGATCGACCCATCTTTTAAGTTGGCTGATGTTGGAAATTATGAATGCGATCTCGCCATCCGATTCCATAGAGGTGAGCTGGAGAATGTGCCCGCGGACCGCATTTGCGATGAAAATGTTTTCCCCGTTGCCGCCCCCTCTCTGGTCAGCAAACTGCAATCCCTTGAGGAGGTATTTGACTACCTGTTGCTTGAAGAAATTGACCAGCTTTGGCAGCGATGGGCCGAAGTTGCTGGATTTTCTGACCACCCAAGAACTAGATTAAGCCCTCCTCAATCAACTTTGATGGTGATTGAAGCCGCACTTGCGGGCCAGGGCATTGCGCTGCTCTCACCAGGTTTCATCAATGATGCCTTGCAAGATGGCCGGCTGGTTCAATTATCAAACATCACGCTCTATGACGGTAGCTACTTCCTCGCCTACAATAAGGAAACCGTGCGCCGAAAGCCCGTGCAGGCTGTTCGCAACTGGATCTTGGAGTCCACCACCAATGCAAGGTGACGGGATGCTGTTGCGTTTTTGTCGACAAAAAAGCAAATCGCCAAAAAGTGCGCAAACCTTTTAAACCTAAGATACGTAATCGCGCAAACATCTGTGAACAGATTAACACTATGATTTTTCTGCAGAATCAGTTCATATGGCTCATCTTGTTGGAAATGAAAAACGCAAAGACTTGCGTCATTTGATAAATTAATTCACTTTTAGATAAAATTATATGAGGGGTTCTCATGCGCAAACTCGCTGCTGAATTCATTGGCACGTTTTGGCTGGTCTTTGCTGGCTGCGGAAGTGCTTTATTAGCTGCTGGCATTCCTGATCTTGGAATCGGATTTGCTGGCGTTTCTCTCGCTTTCGGCCTCACCGTGCTGACTATGGCTTATGCTGTGGGTCACATTTCAGGTGGCCACTTTAACCCCGCCGTCACTTTGGGTTTGGCAATCGGTGGGCGTTTCGACAAAGCGCAAATTCTTCCCTATTGGGCTACACAAGTCGTTGCAGCTATCGCTGCGTGCGTCGTTTTGTATGTTATCGCATCTGGGAAAGAGGGTTTTGATCTTGCGGGCGGCTTCGCCTCCAATGGATATGGTGAGCATTCTCCGCAAGGGTATACGCTCATTGCCGCATTGGTCGCGGAAGTGGTGCTCACTTGCTTCTTCTTACTGATCATAATGGGCGCAACAGACAAACGCGCTCCAGCTGGGTTCGCACCAATAGCGATAGGTCTTGGCCTTACGCTTATTCACCTTGTGCTCATTCCAGTAACTAACGCATCAGTAAACCCTGCCAGGTCAACAGGACCAGCATTGTTTGCCGGTGGTTGGGCCATCGCCCAATTGTGGCTGTTCTGGGTTGCACCGCTCATCGGCGGCGCACTTGGCGGTTCTATCTACAAGGCTTTGCTTGAAGATGAGGAATAGGGAGTAGTTCCCCTATTTAACCAAAGGCGCTATCTGCGCCGCGGATTACACCAGTTTCAATGTCCCGCCGGTTTCTGATCGCGCGGGACATAAAATTTTTGAACGCCGCTTTTTCTTCCACCGTCCACACATCAAGCTTCAACAACATATTAGCGGCGGCAATTTCAGAAGCGCGGGTCGCGCCGTCTTCGCACTTAAGCGCAAAACCAAGTCCCGCATGGGGAATGCACCCGCAAAACACACCTTCCGCACCTGTCTTAATAAACAGACGCGGAATCGCCTCCATAATCTCGGTACAAAATCTGCCCGTGCCCGCCACCATGAACGGGTGCGCGCGCACAGCGGCAATAATGCGCTTGGCCGCTTTCGCCTTGGCTTCGTTCAAACCTTCGCCGGTTCCAAACCGCGCAAAGCCGAGCGCCAAATTCTCTAAAGGCACCGCCCATGTGGGAACAGAACAACCATCAACACCACGTGCTGCGTTTCCCAAATCATAGTCGCACAGTTCCCCGATTGTCTTGGCAATCTCGCGCTGCACTGCGTGATCTGGATTAATGTACCCCGCAGTCTCCGCGTCCAGTTGCCGGGCAAAAGCCAACATGCCGGCATGTTTACCAGAGCAGTTATTATGGAGCTGGCTCGGCTTTTCGCCTGCTGCGATCATTTGATTTGTGCGGCGCTGGTAATAGGGCCAATGGGCCCCACATTCATAGTCACATTCCGCAAAATCCGCCTTCTTCAACATTGACGACGAGCCTGCAACATGGCGCTCCTCGCCACTATGGGAAGAACACATGAGAGCGATCTCCTCATCAGAAAACCCGAACACATCCACCACGCCGCTTGCCACCGCAGGCAGTGCCTGAAATGCCTTAATGGCCGAACGAGGGAATACGGGCACATCAATTTTTCCAGCACTCAGCTGCACATCATCCTTGGCGTCAACAACGCAATAGGCGCCGTGATGCACGCTTTCAACGATGCCGCCACGCGTAACTTCTACAAGAATAGGATTGGTCATTGGTATGCTCGAACCGTTACTGGAATTTTTAAGTCCCATAACGCCCAGGCACACATATGTCGAGAACGATTGTGCTTATTTACGGTATTTATCGGGAACGAAGAACAAATGGTCGTTCTTTTTAACAGCAGCATGGCATCCAATACAGAATTTCACTTGCTGCGCACCCTCGCCATTGGTTTCGCCGAAAAAGCTGCCATCGGGCATAATCATGCTATAGCGCCAATCGCCACTTGCAGCGTTGAACCCGGCCTGCATTTTTCTCATGATGAAAAGTGGGCCCGGGCTGACATTTCCTTCCTCCGTTACGGTGAAACTGTCTTTCGCAATTACCGCGCCCTCCGGCATTTCGCCCGCCTTTTCATACTTTGCGTAATCCTTGGAGATCATGTTGGCATAGTTGTTCACAAACCGCCTGCCATGTGTCGCACTGCGATAAGGCGCTGTGTTGTAGCGTTTCCAATCTAGATAATCCTCGGCAGTGGATCGTCTCGACAACCGATATCCTTCAGTCATTGCGTCTAGCAATTTGAGATAGACATCTTCAGCCGCCTGTCCTTCTAATTGAGCCGGATTAGGCGCCATGAAATGTTCTTCCGTCGCATTTTGCGATTGCGCCGAATCGAGTGTGAACACAAAAATCAAACCGAAGAGAAAACTTAAGCTTCTCATCATCGCTCTGTTCCCCTGATTGCGTCTGATGAAACTTTTTTAAGCCTGCGCTTCTTTATGAAACTGGTAAAATCAACATCACTCACATCACCGGGACGTTGCCGTGAACTGTACGCTAAAGCTTCAGCTTGAAATTTAGGAACGTGTCGTCGTCGTTTGATTGCCGGGTCACATCGCCGGGTCTGCGCGTGCCTTTGCGCGTTATGTAACCCTTGCCAATCTGGCCACCGCCAAATTGCTGCGGATCCGCACGGAAATTCGACTTGCCCGTTGAGTTCGTAAATTTCTCGTATTTTTGGGAATCAAATTTTGGGTCATAGCGATAAGCAGAAAAATCATTGCTTTGTGCATGGCTTACCCCGTGCGCTGCCATCAGCACACATACCGCTAATCCAAACCGCCTCATGACCCCAGCCCTTTCGCAGTCTTAGCAACGCCTATCCGGCGAAACTATCCCCCTTCAAGTTTGGGGAACAAATAAATTTCACTTTCCTCGGTAACCGGCTCAAAACCACCTTCACGGTGCATCTGCCCGTCTATTGATACAGAAATACCTTGTTCTATTACCTGTTCTAGACCCGGGTGGGCCTCAGCCACCGCATTCAACATCTGGCGGATGTTTGAGGCTTCCACATGAACTTCAGTGTTGCCGCCAGCTGCCGCTTTTAACGACCCCCAGAGCATCACCTTAACCATGTGGAACCCTCGCTATCCTTAAACGGTTGCTACGCGTTTTCTTCGATGGCCTTCAATACACGTGGTGGCGACATGGGAAGTTCCGTTAGCCGCACACCAGCCGCGTGAGAAACCGAATTCGCGATGGCCGCTAACGGCGGAACAATCGAGGTTTCTCCAACACCGCGTACACCATAAGGGTGGCCATCATTTGGCACCTCTATGATTACCGTATCGATCATCGGCAAATCGGAAGCGACGGGAATGCGGTAATCCAGGAAACCTGGGTTTTGTAAAACGCCATCTTCACCATAGATGTATTCCTCATTGATCGCCCAGCCAATGCCTTGCGCCGCGCCACCCTGGAACTGACCTTCTACATACGCAGGGTGGATGGCCTTACCGGCATCTTGAACAACCGTATAGCGAATAACTTCAACGCGACCAGTTTCTGGATCAACTTCTGAATCTACGATATGCGTGGCAAAGCTCATGCCAGCACCTGAGGCGTTTACCTCGTGATGGCCGGCAATTGGTCCTCCGGTGCTTTCTGCTTGCGCTGCAATATCTGCCAGCGACAGCGGGTCAAACTCGCCCGCATTGGAACCGGCAGGTTTGGCATGGCCATCTTCCCACACGACTGCGTCTTCCGGTATGTCCCATATCTTGGCTGCGCGCTGACACAGTTTACCGATCGCATCGCGCGCTGCCTGGATCGTTGCCAGGCCGCTGGCAAATGTTACGCGGCTGCCATCGGTCACGTCGTTAAAACCGAGCGACGAGGTGTCGGCAATAATCGCGCGCACCTGATCATAACCAATGCCAAGCTCTTCAGCTGCCATCTGACACATAGATGCACGTGATCCACCGATGTCGGGTGTGCCCACGGCAAGCACCACAGTGCCATCAATATTGATGTTAAGTGAAGTCGAGGTCTGGCCGCCAAAGTTGAACCAGAAACCACAAGAAACACCACGGCCCTGGTTTTCATCAAGCGGTGCAGAATAGTGCGGATGGGCTTTTGCAGCCTCCAGCGTTTCTTCCAGGCCAATGCGGCGGAAAGTCGGACCGAACGACGACTTTTCACCCTCTTTTGCCGCGTTTTTCAGGCGGAAATCGATCACATCCATGCCGATTTTCTTGGCTAATTCCTCTACAACGCTTTCAGCAGCAAACGCCGCCATAGGCGCGCCAGGTGCTCTGTATGCCGCCTGTTTAGGTCGGTTGGTCACCACGTCGAAGCCAATTGTTCGCACGTTTTCAAGCGCATAGCACGCAAACGAGCACATGCACCCCAAGCTTGCTGGAGCGCCTGGGAAGGCGCCACCTTGGTAGTTAAATTCAGCTTCAGCGGCAGTAATGGTGCCATCCTTCTTGGCACCAATTTTTATACGGCTCGACGTCGACGATGTAGGGCCTGAGGCGCGGAAAACCTCGTTTCTGCTCATCACAACCTTCACGGGCCGGCCCGCTTTTTTCGACAAGGCGACCGCCACAGGCTCGATGAACACTGTCGTTTTTCCGCCAAATCCACCACCAATTTCTGACGCGGTGACCCGCAGACGCGAGACATCAATGCCAACCAGATCAGCACAGGTGTCGCGCACCATGTAGTGACCTTGCGTGCAGCACCACAGCTCGCCTGAGCCATCTGTGCTCATATTCGCAAGGCAGGCGTGTGGCTCGATATAGCCTTGGTGGGTTGCGGCTGTTTTAAAAGTACGCTCGACAATTTCGTCGGCCTCTGCAAAACCTTTGTCTGCATCGCCATGACCAAACTCATAACGCCTTGCAATATTTGAAGATTTTGTCGGCTTCGGTTCAACACCCTTGGTGAACATGTCATCATGTAATACTGGCGCTTCGGGTTTCATTGCTTCATCAACATCAGTGACGCAAGGCAGAACTTCATAATCAACCTCGATCAGCTTAAGCGCATTGCGGGCGACCGATTGACTGATCGCCGCCACTGCAGCAACGGCATGACCATCATAGAGTGCTTTCTCGCGCGCCATTACGTTAGTCAAAACGTGTTGATCGCCGGCATCTGCATTGAAATCATCTTTTGTCACAACTGCCTTCACGCCCGGAAGCGCTTCGGCCTTCGACGTATCAATTGACTTAATGCGGGCATGAGCATGCGGACTGCGTAATACTTTACCAACAAGCATACCGGGTGCCACCATATCGGCGCCGAAACGCGCGCGCCCTGTGACTTTGTCGATACCATCAGGGCGTTGCGGCCTGGAGCCTATAACTTTGAAGTCTTGAGAGTCTGAGCTGCTTGGTTTGTCTAACATTTTTTATACTCCCCTCATTTCAGCTGCGGTATCCATCACCGCGCGGACAATCTTGTCATATCCCGTGCAGCGGCACAGATTACCTGCCAGCCAATAACGAACTTCTGTTTCGGTCGGGTCTGGGTTGCGCTCAAGCAGGTCCTTTGCCGCAATCAAAACACCAGGTGTGCACACCCCACACTGCAAAGCTGCGTGATCAAGAAACTTCTGCTGCAATGGATGCAAGTTTTCGCCATCAGCCATACCTTCGATAGTCTCAACCTCACGCCCTTGCGCCTCCGCACCTAGCACGAGGCAAGAACACACGAGCCGGCCATCCAAAATGACCGAACATGCACCACAATCGCCCGAACCACAGCCTTCTTTTGCACCTGTCAATCCAAGCTTGTCACGCAACACATCGAGCAACGTCTCATCGGTTTCGCAAAGATACTCGACATCGTCGCCATTTATTTTCGTTGAAACATGAACTTGATCCATGGCCTTACCCTTTCGCCCGTTCGAGCGCTTTCAGCGCCGCACGCCGCGCCAACACCCCGGCTACTTTAACTCTAAATTCTATCGTGCCGCGCTTATCATCAATCGGCTTGCAGGCAGCAGATGCAGCAACAGCTAGCGCTTCTAAAGCTGCATCATCAAGCTTGGTGCCAATTAACGCCTTGGCGGCATCATCAACCAGCAAGACTGTTGCCGCGACCGCGCCAAGAGAAACGCGTGCGTGCGTGCAAGTGCCTTCACTGTCTAGTGTAAGGCTCACTGCGGCGCCAACCACAGCGATATCCATCTCCGTGCGCGGAATAAAGCGCAAGTAGCAATCACCAGAATTGTCGGGGCGCGCTGGCAAATAGACCGATTCAATCAACTCATCCTTGGCCAGCGATGTTTTGCCAGGAGCCGTACAAATCTCATCCACGGGTACTTCACGCTCGCCACCAGGACCGAAAACGCGCACTGTTGCATCTGCCGCCACCATGGCTGGAACGCTGTCGGCAGCGGGCGACGCATTACAAAGATTGCCCACCATCGTGGCTCGCCCTTGAACCTGCGTCGAACCAATGAGTTCAACAGCTTCCACCACGCCAGGCCAAGCGCCGACAACGCCTTCATGTTCTCCGAGCACAGCACCAGGAACTGCGGCGCCAATGCGGTAACCTCCATTTTCTTCCGTAATGGAATGCATAGCGTCGATGCGCTTAATATCTACAATTAAATCAGGTTCAGCAAAGCCTGCGCGCAATTGCACAAGCAAATCCGTTCCGCCAGCCAGCACTCGGGCATCACCCTTCTCCGCAGCGAGCAACGCCACTGCGTCGACGATGTTTTGAGGAGCCTCATATCGCATTACTTTTCTTAACCTCCCGATGAGACGCTTTCTGCGCCTTTAATTAAACCTTTCCAAGCGGAGGAAATCTGAATTCCTCTCCAAGCGCAAGGAAAATCCGCGCCCAAAATTGGTATTTTATAATTAGGACCTATCCGGCAGTATCGACAGGTCCAATCCATGGCTTAATGTCGAGAAGTGGTGTGCCGTTTAGGCAGTCGATAGCATCTATTTTAATACGGCCCGTTTCCAGGTCAATCGCCATGATTTTAACAGTTGCCATAGCGATTGGGTTGGGGCGTGCCGGGCTGCGCAGGGAAAAAACACCAACCGGCTCTGGCTTATGGCGCGGCACCTGAATGATCAGATTTCGTGGCGCCTCATGCATCCAGTAGAGCAGAATGATATGCTGTCCCTGTTCGAGGTCTTTGAGGCCAGGCCGCCAGGGTTCATCAACAATTATAAGGGCTGGTTTTTCACGTTCGCGCGCCTGTCGGATATTCTTCGGACACTCTTTGCGGGTGCGCCAAGGCGTTTCGATCGAACCGATAAACACAATGTACGCATCGCCCACTTCGTTGGCGGGATCGCGTGCGGCCAAGACCTCGCCAGGCCTTTGTGAGAAATCATTCATCAGCGGTCAGTCCCATCGCTTTGTGATCAAACTCATCCTTCATAGCCTTGGCCGCCACCTCACGCTGAAGATCGGGCGGCAGTTTTGCTTCAAGTTCTGCAATGCGTGGCATGATCTCTTCACACCTTACATTGCAGTGGCAGGCGGGCTTAAGCAGATAATATTCCGCTTCTGGCCCGGCTTCAAACACATCGCCGCGTTGATGCAATTTCGCCAGTTCGATGAGCGCCGGGTGATGGCCATGATCGGCGCTATCGACAATCCCGCCAATCATGGAATCGCGGGAGGACCAAGCATCGTTGTAGTTGCTCGGCGGGCTCCACCTTTTCACATACTCGACAAAAAGTCCAAGCGGTTTCCCTTCTCGTTTTGCACTATCTTCAAAGATTTCCAAATACTCAACACTGGAGCAAAAGCTAGCTTCGGGATAGTAGTGTGACATCGCAAGCGCCTTCCAATCTGAATATGTACGACCGTCTGGTTCCGCCGCGTGGTTGTATTGAGGGTAATGGGCGACAAACGCCTTATTTAATAAAGAAATCGCTTCATCGCATTTCAATTGCTTGAGCAAGCTGCGATAGGTCTGATAGTCTTCGCCGTCGAATATTTCCTTGGCTGGCGCCAACTTAACGATCAAAGTCTGATCACCTTTCTGTTGGAGGAACTCTTCCGCGTTTGCGAATGGAACTAAAGCACCCAATAAGAAGATTATCCAAAAAAACCCTTAATGCTTTGAAAAACATATTTTAATTATCTCACAAGTCACTTCAAAAAAACTTATCCCCACCCAAACTTGGCCAAATAGAGTCCAATTGTCTACATAACAATTGAATAACGCAATGCTGCAACAAATTTACCCGCTTGAATATCAATCATACATCTCGCATGGAATGGGGCAATCAAAGTCACTTTCACTTGCGGTTGACCGAAACACTTCTCACAGG
>JBPCVX010000013.1:0-3958 GCA_051010095.1 Hyphomicrobiales bacterium | reverse complement strand
GTCATGACGCGCAAGAATGCCTGGCTGAACGCATCATCTTGGGTGTCAAAGCAGCGCGCCAGACGGAAGGTGAGCGCGGTCGCTGCCTCACTATCCAAAGTAAGATCGGCAAGAACCGTACGCATTAAAGGTTGATCAATCAGCTTTTTCTGAAACGCGGTGCGATGGTTGGTGTGATGTAGCGCATTCGCCAGCCCCCAGCGCATCAATCCTGCGGAGGCAACAGCACAATCCACCCTCGTATATGACACCATCTCGAGTATCGTTTTAATACCGCGCCCCTCTTCACCCACAAGCCAGCCGTGAGCGCCCGCGAATTCCACTTCGCTTGAAGCGTTCGCGTGATTGCCCAACTTCTCCTTAAGGCGCATCAAATGCATGGGGTTCTTCGAACCATCCGGCAGATAACGCGGCAAAAAGAAACATGACAGGCCGGTCGGTGCCTGCGCCAATATCAAGAAACCATCACACATGGGTGCTGAAAAGAACCACTTGTGGCCTACGATGCGATATTCACCGGGCAATCCGGTGGGTTGCGCGCGCGTGGTGTTGGTGCGCACATCGCTGCCGCCCTGCTTTTCGGTCATGCCCATGCCGATGGTGATCGCGGATTTCTCGCTCATGGGCTTATCGGCACCATCATAGGATCTTTGCATTACACGCGGGCGCAGGTCTTTTTCGAGATCAGGTGCGTGTTTGAGTGCCGCGAGACAGGCATTGGTCATCACCTGCGGGCATGTATGCCCTGGTTCCATTTGATAACCCATATAAACAATTGCGGCGCGCGCCACATTGGCACCGGGCACATCCTCCCACGCGCCACAATGCATGCCCGCCTCGCACGAAACCTGCATGAGCTGATGATAAGAAGGATGAAACTCAACTTTATCCAATCTATGGCCTTGCGGGCTGAAACTCTTCAGCGTCGGAGGATTGTCATTTGCCAACCTTCCGGTACGCAACATTTCTGCACTTCCGGCAAGGGCGCCAAATGCCTCAAGATCTCCTGAAGAGGCCGCGCCGCCTTCTCTTTTTACCGCAGCCTGCAAAGCGCCATCTGAGGTAAAGAGGTTCACATTTTCATATGTAGGCGGTTGGTTAAAAACCTCATGTGTATCAAAGTCGAAATCATTGCTCATAACGGTCACCAGAAGGATATGCGGAAAACAAGTGAAGCATGCTTGCTCAAAACGCAAAACCCCTATAAACAGCTGGCTTTAATGAGCGCACAAAACACCTCTTCCAAATCTATCCTCTCGTCCAATCATTTGTTGGGCATTGAAGGACTTTCACCCACTGAAATCAACGATTTACTTGATCTCGCAGATACTTATGTAGAGCTGTCGCGTCAGATCAACAAAAAACAAGACACCTTGCGTGGACGCACGCAAATCAACGTTTTTTTTGAAAATTCAACACGAACCCAATCATCTTTTGAACTCGCCGGTAAACGGTTGGGCGCGGACGTGATGAATATGTCGGTGGGTTCGTCATCGGTTAAGAAGGGTGAGACGCTTATTGATACAGCCACCACATTAAGCGCCATGCACCCGGATTTGTTGGTGATCCGCCATGGGTCTGCCGGTGCGTGCGAATTACTTGCACAAAAGGTAAATTGTGCGGTGCTAAACGCCGGCGACGGCAGCCATGAACACCCGACACAGGCACTTCTCGATGCCCTCACCATTCGCCGCCGCAAAGGCAAGTTGCAAGGGCTCACGGTCGCCATATGCGGCGACATTCTTCATTCACGCGTCGCACGCTCAAACATTCTGTTGCTTCACACCATGGGCGCGCGCGTGCGCATCATTGCGCCTTCCACGCTGCTTCCACCTGCCGCTGAGCGGCTTGGCGTTGAAGTGTTCACCCGGTTGGAAGAAGGGATCGCCGATTGCGACATCGTTATGATGCTGCGTCTACAGCTTGAACGCATGAACGGTGCGTTCGTGCCTTCTACCCGTGAATATTATCAGTTCTTCGGTTTGAACCAGAGAAAACTTGATTTGGCCAAGCCTGACGCGCTTGTGATGCACCCAGGCCCGATGAACCGCGGAGTTGAGATCGCCTCTTCGGTGGCAGATGGCGTGCAAAGCGTGATCAGCGAACAGGTTGAAATGGGCGTCGCGGTGCGTATGGCAGTGCTTGATGCCCTATCGCGCAATCTACCTGGTGGAGATAACGCATGACCGATTGCACCTTCACAAACGCGCATTTGTTTGATCCTTCCACTGGCTTGGATGAAACCGGCGGTATTTCCGTTGTCGACGGGATAATCACCGATATCGGAAAAAATGTCTCTGCACCTGATGCCCAAGATGCAAACGGCGCATTGTTGTTGCCCGGCCTGGTCGATATGCGGGTGTTCGCAGGCGAACCTGGATTTGAGTACCGCGAGACACTGGCCACCGCATCTGAAGCTGCGGCTGCTGGCGGCGTCACCACTATGATCACCATGCCCAACACAGACCCGGTGATTGACGATGTGGCATTGGTAGATTTCATTTTACGGCGGGCACGCGATACTGGCTTGGTTCGTGTCGTTCCCATGGCCGCTCTCACCAAAGGGCTGAATGGCGCGGAAATGACCGAATTTGGCCTGCTGAAAGAAGCAGGCGCTGTTGCTGTAACCGACGGTGATCGCTCAATCGCAAACAGTCGTGTTCTTCGCCGTGCCATGTCTTACGCAAAGGATTTCGGCATGTTGATTGTGCAGCATGTTGAAGATGAGACACTTGCGGCCGAAGGCGTGATGCATGAGGGTGAGATGTCAGCCCGACTTGGTTTGCCCGGAATTCCTGAAGAAGCTGAAGTGATTATGCTGGAGCGCGACATGCGCCTGGTTGAATTGACTGGCGCTGCATACCACGCCGCCCAGATTTCATCGGCCAAATCGCTTGAAGTCATCCGCACTGCGAAGAAACGCGGCCTGCCTGTCACTTGTGGTGTATCAATCAATCATCTCACGCTCAACGAACACGATATCGTGCCGTACCGCACGTTCTTTAAGCTCTCCCCGCCACTGCGATCTGAACATGACAGACAAGAGCTCGTGGCAGGGCTAGTCGATGGCAGCATAGATGTCATTGTCTCAAGTCATGACCCGCAGAATCCCGATACAAAGCGCCTGCCTTTTGCTGAGGCCGAAGCTGGTGCCATCGGGCTTGAAACCCTTCTAACTGCAGCTTGGGGTCTGCATTTGAACGATGGCGTTCCAATTGACCGAATCGTGGCTGCCCTCGGCACAGCGCCGGCCGCAATCTGTGGTTTGCAGGCAGGTTCTTTAGCGCCAGGCAATCCTGCTGACTTCACTCTGTTTGACCAGAATATTATGTGGAATGTTGAAGAAGCAGGTATTAAATCTAAGTCTAATAATACCCCCTTTGAAGGACGGGTAATGCAAGGCCGCGTTGTTAACACAGTGGTTGGCGGAACATCCGTCTTTGCATTAGACTAATCTGGACATGATTATGCTTTACGCGCTCGCTGCAATATGCGGCTATTTCTCAGGCAGCATACCGTTCGGTATCGTGCTCACTCGTCTTGCTGGCCAAGGCGATATTCGTGACATCGGGTCCGGTAACATTGGTGCCACCAATGTGCTGCGCACCGGATCGAAGAAACTGGCTGCTGCCACACTTTTGTGCGATTTCCTCAAAGGCATGCTGCCTGCATTGATATTCTCGCAATGGAGCATTTGGGCTGGCGTTGTTGCCGGGCTTGCGGCATTTCTCGGTCATATCTTTCCGGTCTGGCTTAAGTTCAAAGGCGGCAAAGGGGTTGCAACCTATCTCGGTGTGATTACTGGATTATATTGGCCAGCGGCGATCATCTTTGCGATTGCGTGGCTGGCCGTCGCATTAATCTCGCGATACTCATCGCTTGCGGGAATTATTGCACCAATCGCGGTCGCTGTTTCACAATTATTTATTCAAAATACCTCTTTCTTCTGGCCCTTTCT
>JBPCVX010000012.1:0-7927 GCA_051010095.1 Hyphomicrobiales bacterium | reverse complement strand
ATATTACGCTGCGCGTTGTCACAGCATTGGATGCAGAATTGGTCGAAGGTGAAATTGGCCGTTTGAGCAAACAGCGCCCAGAGCAACTAAGCGCATGGGAATGTTATCTTCGCGGAATGTCTTATCTCAGAAACGCTAGCAACGATGATCTGCAAAAGGCTCAGCACGAATTTCTTGCAGCGACTGAGATTGAACCGAGCTATGGCGAAGCCTGGGCAAGTCTCGCGTGGGCATACCTGAAGGAATATGGCTTCGGCCTGTCTGAAAATCCCGATGTCGCTCTGCAGAAGGGGTTTGAGGCGGCAAAGAAAGGGGTGGCACTCGCTGGAAAATCTCCATTTACTCATTATAGCATGTCAACTGCTTATGTCTGGCGTGGAGAAATGGATCTTAGCCTCAAAGAGCTTGAGCACGCGATCCAACTCAACCCTTATTTTACCCGCGCAAAGATCGCCTACTATAATCGGCAAGAGCTTTCAGACCCATCCATCGGACTAGAAGCTGCCGAAGAAATTCGAAAGGCTCTGACGCTTTCGCCGCGGGAGCCGGATCGCGCGTTCTACTTCTGGGCAATCGCTCGCATAAACCTCGTTGCCGGCGAATTTTTGGACGCCTTGGATTGGGCCGATCGCGCTGTAAGCGTGCGCCCCGATGATCCTAATATGGTGTATCGGCGCGCTATCTGTCTAGCGTCGCTCGATCATGTCGATGAGGCTAAGAAAGCGCTAGAGACTTGCGATGAGCTTTCTCCCGGTAGCATAGAGCGGTTGCGGGATTGGCGCCCGTATGATGACATCGAACGAAACGACAAAGTGTTCTTAGGCTTCCAGCGGCACAGACTCATGGGTTGGCAATGATTATCTGGAAGCCGTCGACGCGACAAATGCTAAAACCGAAATCGAACATGTTGGAGGTGAAGTGAGTGAAAAGGCCCGGACGATAGACGAGTTTGCGGTGTCCAAATCACCAGCCGACCGGAGCGACCTTAGGAGTATTTTGATTTCTAATCAAAAGGCTCAACTAGGGAACATCGACTGCGCCTATTCGCACACCCGGTATCTGGTGCGGAGGGTAGTTATACGTGCCAGATGGCTCATTTTTCTCAGAAATTTCTCATTTATGATTTTGTCGGGTCTGTCTTCTGACGCGCTTAAAGCGCCACACACGCGCGGTCTGTAAAATCGGCACCACACCCACAGTCCATTATTTCACAGCGTTGCAGCCGGGCGGATGATCTCAGGTGATGTGTTGCATCGATCGATTTAATCGGCAGCCAAAAGCAGACATGGGCTGTTGACGTTCGGTGATTGCATCCAAGCATAGCGTTCATGCTTTGAAAATCGTTTGATTTTATTCTCAGCATAAATTTGCTGTGCTTATTAAGGGCCGAAAAATGCCAGACATGTCCTTATCGGAAATTAAGATTACCTCAATTCTAATTGCCATTCACTGGATACCGCTGTTCATTGCAGCTTGGGTATGGCCATTGAGGAAACTCGATTTTTCTTTTTTATCTGCGATTACATTGCTCTTCACAATCGCTGCTTGGCTGATTGTGCTTGTCTGTCTTCTGCTCTTTTTCGATGTGCGGGCCAACGGCGGACAAATGACTTGGTTTGCCGCCCACATGATTTACTCCATTATGACTTTTGGTGCAGTTCCGGCAGCAATCGTTGCAATTCATGTATTTGCCGGTCGGTCAGCGGGTTTGTGGATACGCTCGCGCGAGCGTGCACACCATGTTGGCAATGTGAGTTAGCAAGCACGCTGTATGTCTAGCCCTCAATTTCGCTACCGCTGATTTGAGTTTTCTCTACTAAGGCCTCTGGAGCTGGTGGCCGCATGTTTAGCGCATGGTGTGGCCTGAATTGATTGTATTGCCATAACCAGACATTGATGGCGACTTTTGCTTGCCTGGATTTGTGGGGGCAGGGTGGGGTGTATTAGCCCCCCTCTTTGCGCCTATTCGCACACCCGGTATCTGGTGCGGGGGATGATTATGGGCGCCAGCTGGCCCATTTTTCTCAGAAATTTCTCATTATAATTTTGTCGGACCTAGCTTCTGAAGCGCTCTCCCGGCCATTCCGCTCGTTAGTTGTAACGTTTCTCGGCAAAACTATGAACCATCAGAAAATCCGTCAAGCTAGTCTTGCAGTGCATTTACACCCATTGTTTGCATTAACCAAAACAAAACGATTTATGGTCATAGTTCTGGGCCAATGTAAAAGTGTGGCGACGCTGAAAAATGCTGAATGCGGAGAAGAACAATAGGCGATTGGGTAAAAGGGTTCATCTTAATGAAATGGCCTGGATAATCGATCCTGCTGAAGGACATCCCATCGAGTGCATCTTGCGAGATCTTTCTATAGGCGGTGTGCTGGTCGAGGTGAGTTCCTTGCTCGAATTACCAAATTATCTCTTGATTAAATTGCCAGGTGAAGAGAGCGCTGTAAAATGCAGAACAGCCTGGCGTTCAGAAAAATTCATTGGCGTTGAATTCGTCTAGACCAAATCAATCTTTAAGAACGAGGCCCATCTCCACGGTCTTGCGCCATTTAACTTCACATTCTCGCTTTACGTTATCATTCAAGAACCGAAGAACAAAATGTTCGGGAATCCCGAGGGGTGACTAAACCCTTATCCCGCGCCCGGTATCTGGCGCGCGCCTTCACCATTCGTGAAACAGAGCTATCGGATTGCATAACGCAGGATTTCAGGCTCATTGCAAAGTTTTCTTTTATTCCGACCAGCAGGAAAACTCACGCTACTTTATTGACCAAAGTCAATGCTGGATTACGCTAACTCCGTTATCTCAAACTTGCAAAGTAGGTATGTTTTCTAATAGGAGGCCAAAATCACAATCCTTAATCGCCGAGCGGCGCTAGTCGGATTAATCGCGACCAGTGCATGCGGCTTTAGCTTGATGCGGAGTGCAAATGCGCAACAGAAAAAGAGCAAGAAAAAGTCGACCAAGCAACCTCAAAAAAGAAGGTATATAAGTCCCAACAGCCCCAATAAAGGAAAACGTAGTAGCGGTTGTTGTGGAGGCAGTGGTCGTCGGTAAGACCAATCCTTACTTCGTCTTGGTCCATTAAAACTGTGCCACCGTTTGAGTCCTACAGGAGATTTGAATGGTCGTTTTGTCCGCATTCATGACCTTCGCCCTTGGCCGATCTGAAAACGTCCAACGACCACGTCGAGCCTTTTGCAGACCTTCGTGCTACAACCACAAATGACAACTTTGCTCCTGGAGAGTGCGCCTTCGGAAACTTTTTGCTGGTTTGCCAGAAAAGTTGCAGCAAAAGACAATGCCCGGGAGAGAACTCCATGAGGTGATCTCTTCCGGGTTTGAAAGACACGGGTATTTTCCGCCGCAATGTTTGGCTCAACGCGCCGTTGTCGGATCGATAATCTCCTGAACTTCCGTAACTATATTGGCTGGAAAGCCGCTGATTTCGGCGTGGCGCTGGATGGCATCTTCGTCTTCTGCGAGATAGACACAGAAAGTTTTGTCACCCGCGACGTAGGAATGTTCCCACTGAACCTTTGGAGCGAGTTGTGCAAGTGCATCGTTCGACGTTTTTGAAGCTCCGGAAAGTTCTTCATCATTCATAGCACCTACGCCAACAATGTTCCGTTCGATCATGTAGCGTTTCATAGTCATTTGATTCCTCCTTTTAATTTGCAAAAAGAAATATCCTATTGAGCAAGACCTTCGTCACGTCAGATTTTCCCTCGGGGTGTAAAGTTTTGCTATAGTGCCCCAATGAAACTCTCTCATCTCAACGGCTTGCGGGCCTTCGAAGCAACGCTCAGAAACGGAACGTTTACGGCGGCGGCAGATGAACTCGGAGTTACCGTCGCAGCGGTTGGCCAGCAGATCAGGGGTCTGGAGGATTACCTTGGGATCACACTGTTTGACCGGCTTCCAGCTGGCGCCAAACCGACGAAAGATGCACTTGCGGTTGCTTCACGGCTAACAGTCGCGTTTACGCAAATTGAAGACGTTTTCATAGAACTCGGATCAGGTCGTGATCCTGGGCGCCTCAAAATCACAATGTCGCGTTTCATGCTGGACGGGTGGATGACACAGCGAATGCCAGACTTTCACAATCGCAACCCCGGGATTGAGATTAGCTATCACATTGCAGAGGAATTCGTCGACCTTCTGAACAGCGACGTCGACCTTGCCATCCGGTTTTCCCCCGAACCAACTCCTGAATACGCTTACGACGATTTACATCATAGTTGTTTTATGCCTTTGTGCACGCCTGCCTTTGCCACAGAACATGGGCTATCTCCGGATACAGATGATCTGACCGGTGTGGCGCTTTTTCAGTTCCATGACACTACAAACGATCCAGCCTGGGTTGGTTGGCCTGAGTTGTTGAAGAGGCATGCAATCCGTAAATCAGATTCTGGTCCGGTTCAGAAAATTTCTGGCTACCGGGTCGCGTTGTCGGGTGAAGGATTGGTTTTATGCTCGCTGACCGATAGTTTCAACGATTTGAAAGAGGGGCGACTCGTAGCTCCGCTTGGGCCGTCATTTGTCACCCAATACACTTACGGTCACCGTCTGGTTTGGGCTGCGGGTCGAAATTTGACCAACCCGATGCGAAAGTTTCGAAGCTGGGTCTTGCGGGAGCAAGATAAGTTCATTGTTCAGGCGTCGGAATTGCTGGGCGTAGATCTGAAGTAGAAACAGGGTTTGACAAATTTGTTAAGAAGCGCCCCTGAAATCACAACGCAATCGGATTTCTGTGCCAGTCGACATTGAGAATTGGCTGAGTCCGGTTTGTCCCAGCGAGAGACACGCCACAGCAAAAGTATTGGCGTAGAATTAACGCTGAATGGCTGTTCGTCTCGTCTTTTTTGGAGATTGAGAGTGGAACGCAAGCTTGCCGCGATACGAGCAGCCGATGCGCGCCATCAGCGAAACTACTGTAGTATCGCCGCTCAGGTTTAGAATTTGAGGTGTCAAATGACAGTTGCAGGCAAAGCGCGTAAAAATTTTCGGGAAGTTTTAAATGGCGACGTGTGTATCCACCCCGCCTCTGTGTTTGATCCTGTATCGGCGAGAATCGCCGAAGACTTAGAGTTTGAAGTGGGAATGTTTGCAGGTTCGATCGCGTCCTTAGCGGTGCTTGGCGAACCAGACGCGATATTGTTGACTTTATCCGAGTTTGTCGACCAAGCTCGGCGAATATGCAGAGCGAGCCGGATCCCCCTGATGTGCGACGCTGACCATGGTTATGGCAATGCGCTGAACGTAATGCGAACAATCGAAGAGTTGGAAAACGCAGGCGTCGCAGGATTGTCGATTGAAGATACACTACTTCCCACCACTTTTGATGGCGCTGAGAGCCCTCAATTAATTCCTCTCGAAGAGGGCATTGGTAAGATCAACGCTGCATTGGCCGCACAGCAGGATCGCGATCTTGTAATAGTTGGAAGAACCAGCGCTGCATTATTTACCGATTCACAAGACGCCGCGCGGCGCTTAAAGGCATACGAAAAATGTGGAGTCGACGCGCTCTTTGCTGTCGGAGTACAATCACGCAGCTGCCTCGAAGTTATCTCTGAAGCGACGACCTTACCGCTGATTGTGGGCGGCATAGATCGCGGAATGATGGATTTGGACTATCTTGCGAGCCGTCGCGTAAGATTGGCGCTTCAAGGTCACCAACCGTTCGCTGCGGCAGTGCGCGCCATACACGATACCCTGAAAGCTTTGCGCGACGGCGCGGCGGGCTGGGAACTTGAAAACGTCGCATCGCCTGACTTGATGAAACAAGTTATGCGCTTGGAGGATTTTCAGAATTCTACAAATGATTATCTCAAGTCGAAATAGTTTTGGTTATTGTGCTGACTCGATTCGCCTGGAATTAGACTTCCAGGAGCGCGCGTGCGCATATTTTAAGCCAAGTCAGATCATTATTCTGGGAAACTTCCGCGAAGAACAGCGCACCCCAAGCAAAGATCGCCTGGTTCATTCATTCACTTTGCGAATTTGACGTTGATGCCATCAACGTTGGGATTTAGTTGAACCAATCGGTCCACTGGAAATTTATCCAGTCGCCGATTATTGCAAATTCAGCAAGAGCAATGCCAATGATTATGCCAGCAACATATCGGGGCCAATGAAGTGCAACTTCATACCACCAATCGGGACCTTCACCTCGGTTCGTGTTCTTGGCTTGATTTGGCTTTGCTATACTTGGTTCTTTTGGGTTCTTCATGGCACAATATAATCTAAGTCGCGTAGGTTTTAGGTCGTTTTACTTTGTATTACCTCGATAATTTTGCCTTGACACAAGTCAAACCATAAACAAATAAACCCCTTTGCGCCTGTGCGCGCACCCGGTATCTGGTGCGGACTCACATTCACGCATTGCAGCGCCCGTGTTTCTCCGCAGTGCAAAAAACTTCGCTAATACAGTTACGTCTATCTGAGTTTAGGGCTAATCTAACGAAGTTAAATGTCTTTGCCCCTCCTCAATCCGAAGATCACTTATGCTAAATCATTTGGGCCATGCTGAAAGTAACATAGTTGTTCCGCGCGCACGCGGACAGGCGCATATCAAATTTGAGGCTAGAAACGATCCGCGCAGAAAAGGTTCAATAACGAGCCTGAAGGAACTTTATCAGAGCGATTGCGCAAAGGTGCGCCTACCAAAAACACATACTGAAGATGCAGAAGCAGTGTTAATTAACACATCTGGCGGTTTGGTTGGCGGCGATATTTTAAATTGGTCAGTCGAGTGCAGTAATCACACCAGATGCACCATCAGCACTCAGGCATGCGAGAGGGTCTATCGCTCATCCGGTGACCCGGCTAGCGTTAGCACGGTTATCAAAATTGGCAATGATGCTGTTTGCGACTGGCTTCCCCAAGAGACGATACTTTTTGAACAAGCGTCAATCAGCCGGAAGTTTCATGTCGAAATGAGCGAGACCGCTCGATTGTTCGCTTTGGAAGCGGTTATCTTGGGTCGGGAAGACATGGGTGAAAAATTAAGTGAGATCCAGTTTCAAGATAATTGGCGTATATGGCGAGGCGAAACATTGGTGCATGCTGAAGCACTAAGGCTTTCTGGGGATTGCCGCGCTCTGATCAACAATTCTGCTGTTCTCGGAGGCGCGATCGCGTTTGCAACGCTCCTTTATGTTGGCCCAGAAGATGACGACACCCTGAGCACTCGATTAGAGGCGGTATTGCAGCGGCACGATGATCGCTTGTTTGCAGGGAGCGCCTTCAAAAACAAAATTGTCATGCGCATTGTCGCGCGTGACAGCTACCAACTGCGGCAATTCATAAAGCCGCTGATCGCCCAGTTTAGCCAATCCGGTGACCTTCCAAAAGTATGGAGCACATAAGACAAAAATGAAGCTTACACCCAGGGAAAAAGACAAACTGTTAATCGCCATGGCCGCGCTGGTTGCCCGGCGAAGATTAGATCGCGGGGTGAAATTAAACTATCCCGAAACAATCGCGCTGATATCTGACTTTGTTCAAGAAGGCGCGCGAGACGGGCGCAGTGTGCCTGATCTGATGGAAGCGGGCGCGCATGTGGTTTCCCGTGAACAGGTCATGGAAGGTATTGCTGAGATGATTCACGATGTTCAGGTCGAGGCGACATTTCCCGATGGCACTAAACTTGTCACGGTACATCAGCCGGTCAGATAGCAGGAGGACGATTTGATTCCAGGAGAAATTACGACGCTGAATGGGGACATCGTACTGAACGCCGACGCAACTATTGTGTTTTTGACGGTTGCTAATACAGGCGACCGCCCGGTGCAGGTTGGCAGCCACTATCATTTCTTTGAAGTGAACGAAGCGCTGGACTTTGAACGACGACAGGCACGCGGTATGCGCCTCGACATTCCTGCTGGTACTGCGGTGCGTTTTGAGCCGGGGCAAAAG
>JBPCVX010000011.1:0-7376 GCA_051010095.1 Hyphomicrobiales bacterium | reverse complement strand
GGCTTCTGGCATCACGGTGTTGGTGAACTTCCAACGATTGAGGCAAATGGAAGTCAGATACGACTGATTATGGGTGAGCTTTATGGAGAGGCAGCGCCTGCGAACACTTATACAGATATGTTTTATGCCGATGCTCAGCTGCAACCAGGTGCGCAGTTGCCTCTGGACGTGGGCCACGAAGAGCGCGGCGTTTATATTGTTGAGGGTAGTATCGAGATTGCAGGTGAAGTTTTTGAGGCGGGGCGCTTGCTCGTGTTCCATCCCAAAGACGCAGTGACCATTACGGCGCGATCCACGGCCCGTCTTATGCTTATGGGGGGTGAACCCATGGATGGTCCACGTCACATTTGGTGGAACTTCGTATCGAGCTCAAAAGAGCGCATCGAACAGGCAAAGGAAGAGTGGCGTCAAGGGCGCTTTGATACCGTTCCCGGTGATGAGGAAGAGTTCATTCCGCTGCCCGAGTAACGCTCAGGGGTTCAGCTTTATGTGAAGTTTTTCGCCAGCGTGAGCAGAAAACCGCTTTTCTATGCCAACGCCATTTACTGTTGCGGTGGCGTGATATTCCCCTGGTTTTAGCGCCAAAACGGGCATGCGCTGCTGTGTGACGGCAATAACATTGCCCTGCGTGTCTGTGATCACCCATGCCAAAGAGGTTATATGCTTTGGTTGCGCAAGCGATAATTGAACCTCAGCAGCAAGGTGATCTAGCTCGATTGCCGCGAGATGGCCCGGTGTAACGCGCGCGGTTGCGGTTCTTTGTGCGTTTCCAAACTTATAGGAGCTAACAATCTTGTAGCTACCCGCAGGTACTCTAAGAACGCCGCCTTGTTGGCGCAAGCTTCCCAATGGGCGCTGTTCACCAACTTTGTATATAAGATGGTGGGCTTCGAGAACTGGCGATGGGCGGCCATTTAGCTTTGAGAGAACGCGCAAACCGCCAGCGTTCAGATTTACCGTAAAATCAATGTGTTGATTGTCGTTAACAGTGATGCGCCGTGCCGTGCGGACGAGGCCGTACTGAATTTCAACAACGTAACGACCAGCCGGCAATTCTATGGTGGGAGAGGGCTTCAATGTGTGGGCGAACTGACGCCACGACCCTGGTTTTTCTGAGGCTTCCACATAAATTGTCCACTGGACGGGTTTGGTAACTTTGCCGCCGTTTGCCGATAGCTGCGCTGCCAGTTCAATTGACGACGCTTTTGCTGCGCGTGTTACGATTGTGAACTCTGGTTGAGGGCCAATATTTGCAGGAAGTTTAATGACCGGTAGGCCGGTGGTTGGGTGCGCAACGTTGAGTTCGCTTAAAGCTGCAAGCGCGCTGGTGCTGCAAAGAACCGCTGTGAGGTATAACCCCACAGCGGCTTTAGCGCAGTTCAGTGCTGTGAATGCACGTTTCTTCAACTTTGAAGTCCCAGCTTTTAGTTGGTCAGCGCCCCCCTGGCACCCCCAAACACCCTTGGATGAAACCGGATTGTTGCCGCGCCTTCAAGGTTTTCATTAAGAATTGGTTAACCAAACGCGGCAGCGCTAGGTATGCGCGAAAGAACACGGTATTTTGAGAGCGAAACGTGTTGTCTTATCGCGCAGCAATGCTACGACTTTGTCATCGGTTTTTTTGAAGGAGATTGGAAGATGCGAAACATAGTATCGGGATTATTAGTGCTCATCTTTATGGCTGTCCCAGCGCTGGCCAATGATGATCTTGTGGTGAAGAAGAGCCCACATTCGGTTGCCATGACATTGGATAAGCTTACAAAAGTTTTTGAAAGTAAGGGCATCACGATATTTGCCCGCGTCGACCATGCAGCCGGTGCAAAGAAGGTGGGAGCAGAGCTGCGGCCTACAGAGTTGCTTATTTTCGGCAATCCTAAGCTTGGAACACCTCTTATGAACGCAGATCAAAAGATTGGCCTGGACCTGCCTTTAAAGGCGCTTGCTTGGCAAGATGCTGATGGAACCGTGTGGCTTGCCTACACCAAACCAGATGCTTTGAAGACGCGCCATAATATCGAGGGGCGCGATGAAGTGTTCATGAAGATGACGGGCGCTCTGAACAAGCTTACAGATGCTGCGTTGAAGGCTCAGTAACCAGAGTGACAGATCACGCATTCAACGATACGTCCAACGCCTTAAGCTTGTTAAAGACCCGCCGCTCAATTGTCGCAAAAGAGATGTCTGGTGAGGGGCCTGATGCTAGCCAGGTGGAGGAATTGCTTGAGATAGCCGCGCGTGTGCCCGACCACGGCAAGTTGGCACCGTGGCGGTTTATTGTGTTTAGCGGTGCTGAACGCGCAGCGTTTGGCCGCATTTTGATGGCGCGTCATAAAGAACTTAATCCGACTTCAGGCGAAGACTTGGCGACGTTTGAGGCGGCACGTTTCGAGCGCGCAGGAACAGTCGTGTGTGTGGTCTCAAAACCAGTGCAAGGCATCAAGATACCGGTGTGGGAGCAAGAACTTTCAGCAGGTGCGGTGTGTCAGAATATGTTGATCGCGGGAACCGCCATGGGTTTTGCGATGCAATGGCTTTCTGAGTGGTATGCTTTTGATGAAGAGATCGGTAAGGCGCTTGGGCTGAAAGACGAAGAGCGTGTTGCTGGATACATTTACGTATCCACCTCTGATTTTGTGCCCTCAGAACGGCCAAGACCCAATGTGCAAGAACTCACGACACATTGGACACAGAAATGAGCACCATTAAAGCCGTGCTCTTCGATAAAGACGGAACTCTGGTCGATGTTATGGAAACCTGGTTTCCCGTTTATGTCGATATGTTGCGTGGTTTTGATGGAAATAGTGAAGAAGAAGCCGTAAGCCGAATGATCGCTGGCGGCTACATCCCCGAAACCCACAACTTCGAAGCAGGCTCAATGCTGGCTGCAGGTACGCCTGATCAGATGGTCGATACATGGTGGCCGCACCTCAAAGGTGTCGAACGCAATGAGCGCATTCAGGCCGCTGATGATTTTTGCGGTGAAAAAAGCATGGACTATGTGAAAGAACTGCTACCGCTTCAGCCGCTTTTTGCCCAGTTAAAATCATCTGGGTTTAAGTTGGGCATTGCCACTAATGACAATGAAGCATCAGCCGTTCAACAAATGGATTATCTGGGTGTCGCAGAACATGTCGATGTGGTGCTGGGTTTCGACAGTGTTGAAAATCCAAAACCGGCTGGCGATATGGTGCATGCATTTTGCCGTAAGACGGGATTGAATCCTGAAAACGTAGCTATGGTCGGCGACAATTCACATGACATGATGTGTGCGCGTGACGCGAGGGCAGGACTTGCCGTTGGTGTGCTATCGGGAAACAGTTCGCGTGAAGACCTGTACCATCTGGCAGATGTGGTTATTGACGATGTGAGTGCTCTGCATGAAGTGTTGCAGCGCTAGTTCGTTTCGCGCTGCTTTCCCTGTCGCTTTATGTGCCGGGTAGGCCGGTTACCCCAACATCTTTGCAGCGGGCAACTGTTGCATTGTCGAAGTGATGGCATCTACGATCGCTGGAGCTGGTTAGGTCAGTCAGATCATGTGCCCCTTTACAGGCCTGATCGACGTTGGGATAACTTGCTCGTTCTTGGTAATATTCATTGCCTGGCGTGGGGTCACCGGCTTTGACAACAACACAGCCGTTAGCATTATTCATTTTCAAGAACCACTCTGCGCTGTTGGCGTTTGAAGCGAACATCGATAGCCCGAAAAAAGTTGCTATGAATGTAAACAGCAGGCGTTTGTTCTTGAATTTTGAATGCATAACATTTTCTTTCATGTGTTTATTTTGTTTTTATCAGATCAACTCAATGTGGAGAACTAAAATATAAGATTTCACAGGCATTTTCTTACTCTTTGTTCAAGTCTGTTCTTGGCAAATTTTATCAAAATCTATGGTGTTAGTCTCAAGTTCTGCAGACGCCTATTTGCATGTTTGTGGCGGAAACCGGTTTCTGCGGCGTTGACGCCGTTGTCCTAATTGATGCATCAGTTTGCGAACGTCTCTTTCACCTTACCTTCGGGAGCACCTTCCTTGTTTTACGATGCCATAAAAAATGAACACGGCCTGCCGCATGACCCATTCAAGGCGTTGATTGCGCCAAGGCCAATTGGCTGGATCTCGTCTGTAAGTAAAGATGGTGTGGTCAATCTCGCGCCATACAGTTTCTTTAACGGCATGGCGACAAACCCGAACTATGTGTGTTTTGGATCTGCTGGCGTTAAAGACAGTATGACCAATATCGAAGAAACCGGGGAGTTTGTCTGCAACCTCGCAACCTGGGATTTGCGCGACGCAATGAACAAATCTTCCGAAAGTGTTGCCGCTGAAGTTGATGAGATGAAACTTGCGGGGCTTACGCCTGCTGCGAGTGAAATGGTGAAGCCTCCGCGCGTTGCCGAAAGTCCCGCTGCATTTGAGTGTACGCATTTCCAAACTGTTGCGCTGGATGGCGTTGAGGGCCCTCATGAATACGCAATCATTATTGGCAAGGTGGTGGGCGTGCATATCAACGAAGATTACATCACCAAAGATGGGCTGTTTGACACCGCAAAGGCGATGCCGATTGCGCGCGGCGGTTATCATGAATATGCGGTCGTGACCCCTGAAACAATCTTCTCTATGACCAGACCTGATCTGACCGCTGAGACGTTTGCAGAGTAAACGCGCTTAAGATTTCTTGGCAGATGATTTGCGTTTCGCTGCTGGTTTGCGCTTGGCGGTCGTTTTTCTGCGGGTGGATTTGCGTTTCGGTTTGGGGTCAACTTTTTCGCCATACAGCTCAGCGCGCGCGATAATTTTTTGAGCGCGCACAAGATGAGGTTTATCCACCATTTCACCATCGATGGCGATTACACCTACATTGCCAGCGCTCGCAAACCCGTCAACTATTGCGCGCGCCTTGGCAACGCTAGATTTGAGGGGTGTAAAAGTTTCGTTGATCACCGGCACCTGGCCGGGGTGAATTGCCATTTTGCCGGTGAATCCGTCGCGCAGTGCCGCAGCGCATTCTTCTTCGAGGCCTTTGTGGTTCTTGAAATCCACATAAACCGTGTCGATGGGTTCCAGGCCCGCCGCGGCCGCTCCAAAGAGGCACAAGTTGCGGGCAAGCATGTAAGGGCTGAGGAAGTGTCCATCTGCACCGCGTGTTGCAGTTGCGCCTACATCGGCACTCAGGTCTTCCGCCCCCCATGCAAGAGCGATCAACCGCGTGGCGGCATTCTCATAAGTACCAGCGCCAAACAGTGACCCGGCGGTCTCTGTCATAATCGCTATTAGTTTGACGGTGCCTGTGGTGACGCCGATTTCACTTTCCGCGCGTACCAGCATTTCTGAGGCCTTGCCAGCATCACTGCCCGATTGGCATTTGGGCAGTACAATACCATTAGGCCTGCCCGGCAAAACCATATCGATGTCTTTATAGGCCTGGCCATCGCCCAGTGGGTTGATCCGTACATAAATTTGCGGGCAGTTTTTACGCTCTTCTGCAGAGAGGGTCTCCAACACATCGCGCACCAATGCGGCGGCCTTCATTTTTTGCGTTGGCGCAACAGAATCCTCCAAGTCCAGGATTATGATGTCGGATTCAGTGGCTAATGCCTTAACGATTTTCTTTTCATCATCGCCCGGAACAAAAAGCAATGAACGCATGTTAGATCTCCTTAGGAACGTTTGCGCATAAATGCCTGACGGGTACAAATGGCAACGAGAACGTCATCTTGATTAAAGCCGCGATGTTCGAACTCTACAATTCCCGCATCGGGACGCGACTTGCTTTCCCGCCTATTCTTGACTTCAGTTTCCGCATGCACGGTATCGCCCTGGAAAAGCGGTGCGGGGAAGCGCACATCCGTCATGCCTAAATTGGCAATGGTGGTGCCAACGGTTAGATCATTGACCGATATCCCGATCAGCAGTCCCAATGTGAAAAGCGAATTCATGAGGGGTTGGCCGAATTCGGTTTGGGTCTCGCAAAAGTGTCGGTCGATATGCAGCGGCTGCGGGTTAAGCGTCATATTCGAAAACAGCATGTTGTCCATTTCCGTGACAGTCCTACGTAAGCTGTGCTCGTGCACCTTACCGATTTCAAATTCTTCAAAATACAAACCAGGCATGCGCCCCTCCATGGTCTTCTTGGTTGGGCAAATCATAGCAAAACCAAGTTGCGAGTGGGTGAACAAAATTGTGCAACTGCGACAGGAAAAAAATTATGGGATGCCAGATGGGAGAATCGGGGGTGAGTCGCGCAATTGGAGTCAGATTATTGTTAACAGAGGTGTTGGTAAAGTTTTCAACAGGAGTCCGATAAATTAACTAATCAATTGAATTATATAAGTTAATCACCATATTTCTCTGGTGGATATCCTGTTAACTCTTCATTAAGGCCAGACTCCATAGGAGTCCAATAACGCAATATCTAAGGGCGGGTAGGCATGCTGAGGAGACTGTTGGATATGACCCAATGTCTTATTGTAGACACCGAAACCGAAAGCAGAGCGCGCGTGGGTGATTTGTTGGAGCCGTATGGGTTCGATATTTCGCAGGCCAAAAGCAATGACGAAGCTTTATCCATATGTGAAGCTGATATGCCGGATATGATTTTGCTATCAGATGGGCCTGGGCCGGAAAATACGTCTCGTTTTTTGCGGCGGCTCAAATCAACGGCTTCCAGAAAGGGTGATGACCCGATTGTATTAATGTGCACTGAAAGCGCTGATGAAGAAAATATAGGCAGCGCGATTTGGGCTGGAGCTGCCGACATTCTTGTGCAGCCGTTTGATCAGGCCATCTTGGAAATGAAACTCAAGCGATTTGGCTTTGCCTAAGGCCTGATGTCATTCTAGTCTGAATGCATGGAAGAACTAACGCCACGCGAAATTGAGCAATATCGCTCTAGGCTAGAGCAGATGAAAGATGAGTTGCTCCGGCTTATTGGGCAAGGTGATGATGAAACTGGCCCTGTCGAGCTTGATCAAACCTCTGTCGGACGCCTTTCACGTATGGATGCGATGCAACGCCAAGCAATGGCCCAGGAAACAGAGCGGCGGCGCCACAACGAGCTGCGGAAAATGGAGGCTGCCCTGAAGCGCATTGAGGAGGGGGAGTATGGGTATTGCATTTCCACCGGAGAGCCCATTCCGCGCGCGCGCTTAGATCTTGACCCTGGAGTTGCAACAATTGTTAAGCAGCGCAACTAGGCTTCAATTGCAGGTGCCGCTGGCGAGCTAAAAAGTGTCGTCAACACATTCTATATTTTCTGATTTGATAAGATAAAGGTGGAGCAATGAGGAAATTTTAACCTCATACACTCTAACACACACAGCACATCGCGCTGACGCGAACGATTGAGGAGAATGGCCGTGAGCAGCACCGTTATGCGGC
>JBPCVX010000010.1:0-19465 GCA_051010095.1 Hyphomicrobiales bacterium | reverse complement strand
GTTATCTGTTTTGCGGACAATCTCTTCCATAAGAACTGTCGAAGCATCCATAAGACCCTGCATCACTGGATGCGGCCACCAGTTGCGGTAGTTCTCACCAGACTGCGCGGACGTAAACCCCATAGGCGCGCCTTGATCGATCACTGTAAGATTTTTGCCATAACCGCACGCACAGAGATAATGGGCCGTTGCATGGCCCACTATCCCAGCGCCAACAATGGCGACACTTGTGTTTGTCATACGCGTGTTGCGGTAATCTCGCCGTTACACCATTGCGAAAATGCGCGCCGGACCGCCTGTGCCTCCTTTGTGCTTGGGTGCGCCGACAACAAGCGTCGCGCCCTTCGCTGGCACCTTATCCAAATTCGCCAAATTCTCGATACCAAACCGGCCCGTAGGTAACCACGCATAGTGGGTCGCAAAATCAGCCGAAATGCCATGATCAAGAGAAAGCGTATCCACAGCAAGCGAGGTGGCTCCTGTTTCTTCCATCAGCATTTTCGTAGCATCTAGATGAAAGCCTGGAAAATGCTGTTTACCCTCAGCATCTGCATTTCGGAACTTGCCGGAATTCACATGTGCCCCCCAGCCCGAATGCATTGCGACACAAGCATTTTTCGGAATTTCACCATTTTTAGAAATCCAGGCCTTCACGTCATCAGGGGTCACTTGCGCATCAGCATCGTCGCCAGCACGCGATGCAATATCGATCACGCAGAGCGGTGCAACGAGATTAGAAACCGGGATTTCGGCTACTGAGTTCCCATCTTTTGAAAAGTGCAATGGCGCATCAATGTGGGTTCCGACATGTTCGCCCATTGTCAAATTAAAAAGATTAAACTTGTGCTCGTCATAGTTAAAAACTTCTTCGCGAGAAAACTGCGGTTTACCAAAGTAAGTTGGAAAATCCTCGTGCAGTTCATGGGTCATGTCTTCAACTTTCCCATGACCATCAGCAAGGGCAGCTGGTGCCATAGTGGATGCAGCGGTTGCGGCAATTGCCGTTGCAGCACCAGCCTTAAACACATCGCGTCTGGAGAGCATTTTCTCTTTCACCGCATTCACAACGCAGATATCACACATGGCATTTCTCCCTATTTTCTGTTTTTCAAACATCTATGCTGTCGAAAACACGCACAATGCGCACTAAGATTGAAAAATATTTTTTAGTTATGAGAGCAACAATGTTGACCCGACGACATTTTTCGAAACTGGCCGCAGGAGCGGGCGTAACGGCATTTAGCACACCCGATAATGATGCCTTTGCGCAAGATTCAACCTTTTCAATGCCTGACGAAGCACAGCCCCACACCCGCACCTTTATGCAGTGGCCTGTAAACAAAGAAGTTCACCCCGACCCAGTGTTCTTGGATATGTTGCAGCGTTCTATTGCGGATGTGGCCAACACAATCTCAGAATTTGAGCCCGTCGTGATGCTAATGGCGGTTGGTTATCGAGGCAGCGCGCGCGAGAAACTCTCTGGTAAGGTCGATATTTGGGACCTACCCACTGATGATTTGTGGTGCAGGGATTCAGGGCCCGTGATTGTGACTGACGGTGCTGGCACACTGGCTGTTTCAAATCTCAATTTCAACGGCTGGGGAAACAAGCAAACTCATAACAGTGATCGTGCGGTGGCGCCCCGGGTGGCAAAACGCATGGGTTTGAGAGAAATAAACGTGGGCATCGTCGGCGAGGCGGGCGGGGTTGAATCCGACGGGGCCGGCACACTGATTGCCCATGAAAGCAGCTGGGTGAATGCTAATCGCAATAAGGGTTCAAAAGCTGAGATTGAAAAAATGTTGCTTGCGGCACTTGGCGCGGAAAAGATCATCTGGGCGCCAGGTGTGGCCGGAGAAGATATAACCGACTATCACATCGACGCATTGGCGCGGTTTTCTGCACCTGGCCATATTGTAATCCAGCTTCCAGAAAAGCCTGACCCGCGAGACCCCTGGTCAGTGGCGGCATTTGAGACCTATGAGATTTTAAGGGATGCGACAGATGCCCAAGGGCGCTCATTCACATTTTCAATCATTCCAGAGCCCTATGATACACGCATAATTGCGTCTGATTTTGTTGCGTCTTACGTCAACTACTATGTGTGCAATGGGGCAGTGATTGCGGCACAATTCGGCGATCACGACACAGATCAAGAAGCCAAACGCTTGTTGGAGGAGCGCTATCCAAACCGTGAAATCGTTATGCTGAACGTTGACCCGATCGGCGAGGTTGGCGGTGGAATTCATTGCGCAACTCAGCAACAGCCCGCTGTTTAGTTGTTTACAATGTTCTTTATTTGTTCTAATCAAGTTTTATGGCTAAATCAGCAACAAAATATGCATGTCAATCATGCGGTGCGGTTACCGCCAAATGGGCGGGAAAGTGCGCTGATTGCGGCGAATGGAACAGCTTGCAAGAAGAGAGTTTTCTTAAGGTTGTGCCAGGTAAAGCCGCCGCAATTCCGCAAGGTAAAAAGCTACAGCTTGTTGGTTTAAAGGGTGAAAGCACAACACCACCTCGCCTATTCACCGGTATTCGAGAACTCGACCTTGTTGCAGGCGGCGGTTTCGTGCGCGGTTCCGCCTTGCTGGTGGGAGGTGACCCCGGCATCGGCAAATCTACGCTTCTCCTGCAGGCCATGGCGGCCATGGCAAAAGCCGGCGAACAGATTGTCTACATCTCGGGCGAGGAAGCTATAGAGCAAGTGCGGCTGCGGGCAGAGCGTTTGGGACTTGCGGATGCCCCGGTTATGCTGGCAGCAGAAACTAACCTGTCAGATATTCTCTCCACCCTCACTTCCGGTTCGCCCCCTTCCGCTGTGGTCATCGATTCCATCCAAACCATGTGGACGCCGCACATTGAATCCGCACCAGGTTCGGTCTCACAAGTGCGTGCTGTATCAGAAGCGCTCATCCGGTTTGCCAAGCAATATAACGTGACGGTGTTTCTCGTCGGCCATGTCACCAAGGAAGGTCAGATTGCAGGACCCCGTGTGATTGAGCACATGGTCGACACGGTGCTCTATTTTGAAGGTGACCGGGGCCATCAATTCCGCATCTTGCGTGCGGTGAAAAACCGGTTTGGCGCAATCGACGAAATCGGCGTTTTTGAAATGTCTGGTGGCGGATTGGTTGAGGTGGAAAATCCATCTGCACTATTTGCCGGAGAGTTGGAAGAACCAGCCCCCGGTTCTGCCGTTTTCGCTGGCATTGAGGGCACGCGGCCTCTGCTGGTTGAGGTGCAGGCATTGGTCACACCATCTGCGCTTGGCACACCAAGACGCGCCGTGGTCGGGTGGGATTCGAGCCGCCTTGCCATGGTGCTGGCTGTGCTTGAGGCCCATTGTGGTGTGGCACTGGCCAATCACGATGTTTATCTCAATGTAGCAGGAGGAATGCGCATACGCGAGCCTGCGGCAGATTTCGCGGTTGCCGCAGCACTCGTGTCCTCACTCACGTCCAAACCTTTGCCGCCAAAAACAGTTTTGTTCGGCGAAATTAGCCTGTCTGGCGCGCTGCGCCCGGCATCACGCACCAGTTTACGCCTTAAAGAGGCTGAAAAACTGGGGTTTAAGCTTGCAATTTTGGCTGCGGGCGCCGATGTCAAGAACGCTTCTATTAGCACCTTAAAAGCCCGACCAATGGAAGCCTTGAGTGATTTAGTGGCATTTGTAGCTGGTGCTACCGATTGATTAATTTATAAGTTCTGGTAAACACCCAGGATGTTGGGGTTTTCTGAAATTAGTGAACGCGAATAAGTACGCAATTTATGGTTAACGATATCCCTCAAAACTTGTGACAATTTGAGATTTTATCTCTATAGTCCGGCCCGCGTTCTGACCTTAGCCAAGATGAAAAGACAAGGTTTTGTAAGCTGATGCCAATTACTTATTTCGATATTGCTTTGGCCGTAATCATGCTGATTTCGGGCCTTTTGGCGCTGATGCGCGGTTTCACTCGTGAAATGCTCGCCCTCCTCACATGGGGCGGCGCTGCAGCCATTGGTATATTTGTTTCGTTCATTCCAGAAGCTCAGGCGTTTGCACGCCAGTTCATCAATCATGAACTAGGCGCACAGATTGCACTCGGCGTTGGCGCTTTTCTTATTGCGTTGATAATTTTTTCCATTCTCACAATGCGGTTGGCAGACTGGGTGCTAGATTCAGGTGTTGGTGCTATCGACAGAACACTTGGCTTTCTCTTTGGGCTTGCCCGTGGATTGCTGCTGGTTGCAGTTGCGTACATGTTTTACATTTGGTGGGTACCGCCAGAAAAATCTCCGACTTGGGTGCAAAATGCGCGCAGTCTGCCGGTGATCGATGAAACGGCGAAAGTCGTTATGCAGGTTCTACCGCCAGATGTTGCTGAAGTTTTGTTTGGCAAAACGCTTAGTGAGCGTCGCAAAAATACAGATGGCAATGCGCCTGCTACCCAACAAAACACGATTGGCGGCGGGAACATAACTGACTCTCAGAATCAAGAAGGTTATAATAACATTCAGCGGCAGGATCTGAACCAGACGCTGCAAGGACAAGAAAACCAGTAGCTTCTAACAACGCCAGCCTGGCACAAAAAAGGTAACGTCTCCCATGCCTAAGCAACACGATTTGGACACGGCAAACATTGATTGGGATGGCGACACCCTGAACGAGGAATGCGGCGTATTTGGCGTATTCGGCCACGAGGACGCCGCAGCGTTGACAGCACTTGGCATGCATGCCCTTCAACATCGTGGGCAAGAAGCCGCAGGCCTGGTGAGTTATGACGGTGAGCGCTTTAATGCTGAACGGCGTTTAGGCTTGGTAGGCGACCATTTCTCGTCTGAAAAGACGATTAACCGCTTGCCTGGCAAGGTTGCCATTGGCCATGTGCGTTATTCCACCAGCGGTGAAACGATTATTCGTAATGTGCAACCGCTGTTCGCCGAATTGGCAAGCGGTGGTTTCTCGATCTGCCATAATGGCCATCTCACCAACGCACTGACTTTGAGGCAAGAAATGATTGCCGATGGCGCTATCTTTCAGTCCACCTCAGACACCGAAGTCATTCCCCAACTTGTGGCACGCAGCCGTAAACCACGCTTTGTGGAACGTCTAGTGGAAGCGTTGCGATCAATTGAAGGTGCATATGCACTGGTTGCCATGACCAACAAGAAGCTCATCGGCGTGCGCGACCCCTTTGGCATTCGGCCCTTGGTGTTGGGCGAACTGAATGGCGCATATGTGTTGGCATCAGAAACCTGTGCGCTCGACATTATCGGCGCCTCATTCGTGCGCGAGATTGAAAACGGCGAAGTGGTGGTGATCACCGAAGATGGGGTGGAAAGCCACTGGCCCTTCCCCGCGCACTCTAAGCGCCCCTGCATTTTTGAATATATCTACTTCTCGCGGCCCGACTCGGTGCTAAATGGCAAGTCAGTGTATGATTGCCGCAAGGGCTTCGGTTACGAGCTGGCGCGCGAGGCACCCGTTGAAGTTGATGTGGTTATTCCTGTACCCGATTCGGGCGTTCCAGCAGCAATCGGGTTTGCGCAGGAAAGTGGCATTCCCTTTGAGCTTGGCATCATCCGCAATCACTATGTTGGGCGTACATTCATTGAACCAACGCAGCAAATCCGCGCACTGGGCGTAAAACTCAAACATAATGCCAACCGCGGCGTCGTCGAGGGCAAGCGTATTGTGCTCGTGGACGATTCCATCGTTCGTGGCACAACTTCCACCAAGATTGTACAGATGATGTATGACGCTGGTGCCACCGAAGTTCACATGCGGGTGGCAAGCCCTCCCATTAAACACCCCGATTTCTATGGCATCGATACGCCAAATGAAAAAACTTTACTGGCGGCAATTCAGAACATCGAGGAAATGGCCGAGACCATTGGCGTAACATCCCTTGCCTTTATCTCCGTTGACGGGCTTTACCGAGCAATGGGTTATGCGGAAGGCCGCGACAATGACAGCCCGCAATTCACTGATCATTGCTTCACTGGTGACTACCCAACGCCACTCACTGACATCGTCGGAGAGCACGCACCAAAGCAACTTTCATTGCTTGCGGAAGTGGGTTAGCAAATTCACGTAATACATTAAGAAATAAGTCTATGAGCAAACGTCTCAACGGAAACATCGCCCTCGTTACCGGGGCGTCACGTGGCATCGGCTACGCGACAGCCAAATGCCTGGCTGCAGAAGGCGCCCACGTTATCGCATTGGCGCGCACGGTCGGTGGCCTTGAAGACTTGGACGATGAGATTAAGAAGGAAGGCGGCAGCACAACGCTGGTGCCAGTTGATCTCACTGATTTCGACGCCATTGACCGCCTGGGTGCAGCCATAAGTGAGCGCTGGGGCCATCTCGACATTCTCATCGGCAATGCGGGCATATTGGGCAAGCTTTCTCCGCTTGGGCATATCGATCCGAAAATGTGGGAAGATACCTTTGCCATCAACGTCACCGCCAACTGGCGGCTAATCCGTTCGCTTGATACTCTGCTGCGTGCAGCCCCGGCGGGGCGCGCCATTTTCATGTCGTCTGGTGCAGCGGTTAAGTGCAAGGCCTATTGGGGCGTGTATTCAGCCTCAAAGGCTGCACTCGAAGCACTGGTGAAAACCTATGCCGCAGAAACAATCACCACTGACGTGCGCTCCATGATGGTGAACCCGGGGCCCCTGCGTACCGCGATGCGTGCACGCGCAATGCCCGGCGAAAACCCTGACACGCTGACCAAGCCATCAGAATTTGCGCCTGCGCTCATTCCTCTTGTTCTGCCTGAATGGAGTGAAACAGGTTCCGTGTTGAACTTTGTTGATGGGGCCTTGGAGCCGCGCTCATGAATGACGTCGCCCAAACAATCGCCAGTGCCAGATTGAATGGCGAGAAACTTCATGCTTACCCGTGTGATTATCCGGTATCGCCAGAAGACGCCTATACCTTGCAAAACGCCGTCACCGCCGCGCTAAACGACGAGATCGCAGGTTGGAAAATAGGGTGCACCAGCGCTGCCGCCCAACAAGCGCTTAACGCGGCTGGCCCGTTTTTCGGACCCGTTCTCAAAAGCCGCCGGTTTGAATCGGGCGCAGAACTTAAGCTGGTTGATACCGATCTGGCAATTGTTGAGGCGGAGGTGGCGCTGGTACTCGCTTCAGATCTTCCACCAAAACAGGAAGCTTACAGCCTTGAAGAGATTCAATCGGCAATCGCCAGCGTTTGCCCCACCTTTGAGCTTGTAAACCGCCGCCTGCCCGGCGATATCGCTGAAGGTGGTGTACACTGGGCAGTGGTTGATGGTGGATTGAATGATGCGCTCGTTGTGGGTGCAGGTATCACAGATTTGCCGATGGAGGCCCTTCCACATCTTGAGGTTTCTCTGCAAATCAATGGCGTTACGGTCTCAAACGGCTTGGGTGGCAACGCACTTGGCGGAGCACACAAGGCGCTGCAATGGCTTGCAGATGAGTTTTCGCAAAAAGGGCGTACTTTGCATGCTGGCCAAATCGTCTCAACCGGCCTCACAACTGAAATTGTTACCGCCACACCAGGCGATACATTCGAAGCCATCATTAGCCGCCTCGGCACTGTGAAAGCAGTGTTTATCTAATCTTTGACGTAGGGGTTCTTGCCCTTGCGCATCGCAAACCTTACGGGCGTTCCTGGCATATTGAAGTCTTCCCGCAATGCATTCACCAGATAACGGGTGTAAGACGCGGGCACATCATCTGCACGCTGGCAGAAGCAGGCGAAGGAAGGTGGCCTGCTGCGCACTTGCGTCACATAACGCAGCTTAAGCCTGCGCCCGCGCGGTGCAGGCGGTGGATGGCGCTGCACCATCTCTTCAAGCCAGCGGTTCAACTGCCCCGTTGAAACACGCGTGTTCCAAACACTGTAAGCCCGCAACACGGCTGGCATCAGCCTGTCGACACCCTTGCCGGACTTGGCAGACAGCGTAACAAGTTCAACACCCCGTAATTGCGGCAAATGCAACTCCGCCTGCGCACGGATCTCTTTCAAGGCGGCGTTCTTGTTCTTTACAATATCCCATTTGTTGATCGCGATAACGATCGACCGCCCCTCGCGCGAGACCAGGTCGGCAATCTGTAAATCTTGTTTTTCAAACGGAATTTCAGCATCAAGCAGTAAGACAACCACTTCGGCGAAACGTACCGCCCGCAAACCGTCCGCCACAGAGAGCTTCTCAAGTTTGCCGGTGACTTTCGCCTTGCGCCGCATGCCTGCTGTATCAAACAGCTTGACTGGCGTTTCCTTCCACATCCAGTCAACTGAAATGGAATCTCGGGTAATGCCTGCTTCTGGCCCCGTCAGCAGCCGTTCTTCACCAATAAGTTGATTGATAAGGGTCGACTTCCCCGCATTTGGTCGTCCGATAACTGCCAGCCGCAGAGGCCTGTCTGGTCCAAGCGCGTTTTCTCCGCTCTCACCCCCACCGGATGCGCCATCCAGTTCAGGCTCTTCAGTTGCCCGTTCTGCATGAGGCAACAAGGCGCCATAGAGATCAGACATGCCATCGCCATGCTCTGCCGAGGTGATCACCGGATCGCCCAGCGCAAGCGAATAGGCCTCATAGATATTGTCTTGCAATGATCTGCTTTCGGCCTTGTTCGCCAGCAAAATGACCGGTTTTCCAGATTTTCGCACCATATCGGCGAAATGCTGATCCATGGGCGTTACACCGGCGCGCGCATCAATCATAAACAAAATGATATCGGCCAGCTCAATGGCGGTGGCCGTCTGGTTTTGCATGCGCTCTTCAAGTGAGTTGGCAGACCCTTCATCCAGGCCTGCCGTATCAATGATGGAAAACCGCAGATCACCAAGCTTAGCATCAGCTTCGCGGCGATCACGGGTAACGCCAGGCTCATCGTTGACAAGCGCCAGTCGGCGCCCTGCAAGACGGTTGAAAAGGGTCGACTTGCCCACATTTGGGCGCCCCACAATGGTAACGCGTAAGGTCATAAAGGGCGATGTAGCCTAAAACTCAGCGAAATGCCATCAAAGTTGCTTCATCGGTCAACACATAAAGCGTGCCGCCAGCAATAATCGGCGAAATATACACAGGCTCACCTAGATCAATCTTGCGTGTAACCTGACCATTTTCCGGCGACACCAGCGTTAATTGACCACTGCTTGAGGCAGCGATCAAAATACCGCCGCCCATAACCGGGCCAACCCATGCGGATGTGTCTGATAATTTTGCATTCCAACGCGCACGGCCCTTGCGTTTAGAGATCGCAGACAATGTGTTGCGTTGCACGATTGTGTAGAGATACTCACCTGCAAGCCATGGCATTTCAGTTCCGGAAACGCCAAGCGACCATTCAGATTCGCCATCTTCAAGTCTAAACGCCGCCATAGATCCGGTGTGGCCAATTGCGTAGGCAAATCCGCCTGAAATGACTGGCCTAGCAGAAACATCCGACAACACCGAAGACGCACCCAATGTATTTGACCCGCTCAGCGCATCACCCCATTGTGACAGGCCCGTCGCAGCATTGAATGCAAGAATCTCTCCAGTGGTAAACGGCACCACAACGCTGCCGCCTGAAGCTGCCGCACTGGTGGAAGAGGCGCGAGATGCCTTTTCACCCACGCCTTGGTGCGACCAGACCTCAGCACCATCTGTCAACGATAGTGCTTTCACTTCATTTGTAACGGCGATAATAAAAATGCGGCCACCATTAATCGTTGGTGCGGACTGCGCGGGCACTTCAAGTTTCTTGCGCCATACCACGCTGCCGTTAGAGGCGCTTAGAGCCACCAACTCACCAAATGGTGTCGTGGCATAAACACGGCCTTCATGATAGGCAACTCCCCCACCAACAACGCCTTCCGCATCTTCTTCTTCCGGCACCAGCGATACCGACCACGCTGCGCCGCCATTCTGTGTTGAAAAAGCTGAAACCCTACCCGCGGTGTCGAAAATATAAATCCGACCCCCCCCGGTGACGGGTTGTGCCGTAAGTTGACCATCACTGCCAGATCCTTCGCCCGCCTTAACACTCCACACGCGTTTAATTGATGAAGAGAGCGCAAGATTGCCCATGGCATGCGCGGAGTTGCCCCCTGCTTGTACCCAGTTGGAATTGCTCTGCGATGCCGGAACAATCAATGGCTCTGTTAGCAATTGTGGATCAGGTTTCAACGCCCCAGTGCGGGAAACAACGGATTCGCGTGTCCCCCGAATGGGTTCTTTTTTCTCGGAGAGTAAACTGCCAGGGTCGAAACCGCCTCCGGAACATCCAGAGAGCGCCAACATAGCGGTAATCAACAACGCTAACTTTAAGCGTGTTAAACGTAAAATCGTACCAATAAAAAATTGCGTCATGAGCGAGATGATAATTTTTTTAGTTCCCGGAATCTTTGCTAGCTGAGCCTTGTGGCGAAATAAGGCCCAACACGATTTGAGCATGCTGACGAATTGAACCGGGAGTCGCCGGATCAGCCAGAATTTCCTGGAATAACTGCCGGGCCGTGCCAAGATCACCAGCGCGATATGCAACGAGCGCCAAGATCTCACGTGCCGAGTGGCGCCACGCCCCGTCAGGTTTGTTGAGATCGGCCATACGCTTTTCTAAGTCGGCATAAGAAGCAGTGTCCACAAGCAACAACCCAGCGCGCACTCGCGCCAAATCACGCATTGCCTGATCAACATCAGAAGACGCGGCAATCTCGTCATAAACCTTTATCGCTTCGGCGGCCTGATTGCGTTCAGCCAATGCAGCTGCCTGCTGAAAGCGGGCTAATGCAACATATCCGCCGCGTCCGTTTTCCGAGATGTAGGCAAAGGCCTTTTCCGCTTCATCGATCTTGCCCGCACGCGCCAGCTCAACTGCTTCAATATATTGCTCACCAGCAGCTTCATTCTGGCTTTTCGTCCATGCTTGATAGCCTTTTATACCCGCAACCGCGACAACGACGCCGATGCAGAGCCCCATAATATAGGCTCCGTATTTTTCCCAGACTTTTTTGGCTTGTTCCGCGCGGACTTCGTCGTCTACTTCGCGAAAAATCGACTCATCGCTCAATGATTTGTCTCCAGGTCCTGCTGTGCATCACCATCTGTGCTGCTTGGCACGTTTTGATGTGCGTGCTTAAGATATTTGCGTGGCAAGAGCAAGGCAATTGCGCGCGTTAAGCGACCTCAAACCAGGCCGCCATTCCAGCTGCTTGATGTTCAAGCATGTGGCAATGCACCATCCACTTCCCTGGATTATCCGCCTTGAACGCGATTTTTATGCGTTCATTGGCAGCCATAAGCACCGTGTCGCGCCATGCGGGTTCTTCAACTGGCTTACCGTCGCGCTCAATAACTAGGAAATGATGTCCGTGAAAATGAATAGCATGTGGCCATGACGTTTGATTGACCATATTAACGCTCACCGTGCGCCCGCGCATTGCAGAGAAGAAGGGCTTCTCGTCGCGGCCAACGATGCCGTTAAACGCCCAAACTTTACCTTCTGCCACCAGCGCGCGAATATCCATCTTTTCGCCTTTGTAAATGGCCTCCCGCATTGCCCCCATGGCGCCACCTTCCATAACAAGATCGACCTGTTGGGCATCTGCGAGGTCTAAACTTCTGTCAATGGGATTGTCCGGCAACACGATAGAACCATGTTTCAATGGCGTCAGCGGTGCAACGGTTTTAAACGACGCAATTTTGAGCTTCTCCGCGCGATCTTTAAAGGCAAGATCGAATTCTTCGCCAATTGCATCTGGCGCTGCAAGCATCACGTCCACACGTTGCGCAGGGGCAATTTCGATTGTTTCACCCTCATCAACCAATTGCGGCGGCACCGGCTGCCCATCAAGTGCAATAATGGTCACTTTGCCGCCTAGCAAAACCAATGACATCACGCGGGCATTGCTGGCATTTGCAATGCGCAATCTTGAACGACCGCCTGCAGGCACCTCAAACTTTGGCTGCGACTGTCCGTTCACCGTCAGCCAATTGCCCAGACGTCCAGCATGCGACCAGTCCCGCATGGACTTGAATGAGGCTTCGTGAATGGCGCCCTTATCATCAAGGCGCCAGTCATCCACCATTAGTGCTATATCCGCGTCGAACGCGGGTTGCGTTCGCTCTTCAACAATCAGCATTCCATAAAGGCCGCGCGCCAATTGCTCCCAAGTGCGCGCATGAGGGTGATACCAGTAGGTGCCCGCATCCGGCGGTGTGAAAATATAATCGAAGCTCTCACCTTGTTGAACTGGCGCCTGCGTGAGGCCCGCCACACCATCCATTGCGTTTGCGATACGAATGCCATGCCAATGCACGCTGCTGGGTTGAGAGAGGTTATTGGTGAAGCGGACACGCAACTCTTCGCCTTGTTTGGCGCGGATAACAGGCCCTGGAACCGTGCCATCATACGCCCATACCGCCGTGGGTTCGTATTCTGTACCGCCGATCGGCGCTGTTGCCTCTGTTGCATTCAGCACGATGAAACTATCAGGCGTTTCCGCACGCGCAATTCGCGGTGTTGCAGCAATAAAAGATGTTGCCCCGATGGATTTCAGAATTTCACGCCGGCTAATGCGCATAGATTTTAGTCTCTATTTCTTTATGCGAAAGCTTTCGTGGCACGATTTGCACGTACCGCCCAGCTCTTTAAAGGCTTCGGTTGTGGTCGTTTTATCGCCAGATTCCGCCGCAAGCTTTTCCGCAGCTTTAATCATTTTTGCCGCCTCTTCCAAAAACTCTTTTTGCTTTTCCCATATGGCGGGGGCAGCTTCGCTCACCTTGTTTTCGCGGCTTTCTTTGGTGTCTGGGAAAAGCCCTTCGATGTTTGCACCATGCCCGGCAATTTCGTTTGCTGCCGCCATCACAATCTCTGCATTATATTCCTGCTTTCCAGATACCATGCCACCGACGGATTTCATGGCGCTGCCAACAGACTTCATCAACTGCATGCGCTCCAGAACGATGCCTGTGGCACCAGAGTGCGCATGCACAAACTGACCAGTTAGCAAGACCGCCAACACAGAAAAAGCCAAACCAAACTTCATCGCAAAACTCCTTTAGTGAATTCCATTTTCACGCTGAACCGCGCGGATATACTGTGTAATCTTGGATACGTCATCATCGGTTACGGAGTTTACCGGCGGCATATTTCCAAATTTCCAATGATGCGCCCGTACGCCTGACCGCGCCGCCACAATAAACGACCCATCGCCGTGGTGAGACGGTTCATAGATTTTGTGAATTAGCGGAGGGCCTTGATCGGTGCCGCTGCCACTTGAGCCATGGCATTGGGCGCAGTTTTGGGTAAACAGAACTCTTCCCTGTTGCTGAACCACCGAGAGCTTTGGCTCCGAAATCGCTCCGCTGGTGGTCTTCTCACCCAAGTCACCAAAGTACCAGGCGCTTATTAAACCCAACACCATGAACACCACGAACAGCACTATTTGGGAGCTATCGATCTTCATGATGCAACACCTTTGTCTTGCGCCAAGTCATTAAGGATCGGGCAGTCCGCGCGTTCATCGCCACGGCATGAATGCACCAAATTTTCCAACACTTTCCCCATGGATTGGAGTTCAACTATCTTGGTGTTGATGTCATCAAGATGGCTTTGGGCAAGTCTTTTAACATCTGCGCTTGCACGGCTTTCATCTTCATAAAGCGACAATAACCGGCGGCATTCTTCCACCGAAAAGCCCAATGACCTGGCGCGCTGCAAAAACCGCAGTTTGTGAACATGTTGCTCGGAATAGTCACGGTAGGAATTCTCCCGCCTATCCGGTGAGACCAGCCCAATCTCCTCGTAGTAACGGATTGTTTTTGCAGGCAAGCCAGAGGCTTCAGCCGCAGCACCGATATTCATTGCGCTTCATCCTTGTCGTTAATCGGCATACTTACACATTCCAGCAACTGGAAGGTAAAGCGCAAATGCAGCTAAATTACGAAATAGTGATTGGCGACGCCAAGAAATCAGTCTTTTACATCATAGGTGTGTTCTGGGGCCGGGAATGTGCGTTTGCGCACTTCCTCCGCGTAGGCCTTAATGGCGCCGGATATGGCATCGCCCACATTGCCAAACTCTTTCACAAATTTTGGCACGCGAGGACTAAGCCCCATCATATCTTCCATCACCAAAATTTGTCCGTCGCATTCAACCGACGCACCGATGCCGATGGTGGGAATGGGAACCTCCTTGGTGATACGCGCTGCGAGCGGTTCAGCCATAGCCTCTAGAACAACGGCAAATGCACCTGCATCAGACACAGCTTTTGCATCATCCTCGATCGCCTGCCATTGATCACGGGTACGGCCTTGTGTTTTAAACCCGCCAATCGTGTTTATCGATTGCGGGGTGAGCCCCACATGGGCCATCACCGGAATGCCGCGCTTGACCAGATATTCGATGGTTTCAGCCATATGGGCACCGCCCTCAAGCTTTACAGCGCCGCAATCAGTTTCCTTCATCAGCGTTGCAGCATTGCGAAAAGCAACCGAGGGGCTTTCTTCATAGGACCCAAAGGGCATGTCGACCACTACAAGCGCCCGCTGCGAACCCCGCACTACGGCCTTGCCATGCATCACCATAAGATCAAGCGGCACTGGCACGGTGGTCTCAAATCCATGCATCACCATGCCAAGGCTGTCGCCCACCAGAAGGAAATCCACGTTCTCATCGGCAATTGCAGCCGTATGAGCATGATATGCCGTGAGCGACACGACGGGCTCACCGCCCTTGCGTGCAGTGATTTCAGGAGCGGTGATCCGGCGGACTTTTTTCTGGACTGACATAAAGGTTGATCCACTTTAGAGCAAAATAGGAACGCCGATTATATAGGGGTGTGCAGCGAAGATAAGAAGAAAGATTATCGCGGCAGCGCTTAAAACAACCATATCGCCGCTGAAATATGCCACCCGTTCTGGTGCGGGCTCGGGCTTTGACCGGAAAAGCAGATTGAGCACGCAATAAACAGCAAACGTGCCAAACATAGCCACGCTTGCCACATCTCCATTAGCAAACAGATGTCCCACCGCCCAAAGCAAAAACCCAACCGCCAACGGATTTCCCACCCATTTGGCCAAGTAGCTGGGTCTGAGCGGTGAGAGCAGCACAACGATTGCTGCAAACACGCAGATTATCGTCACATGACGTCCCCATAAAGGCGGTTCATACAGTCCGATGAATTCAGCAGTGGAATACCCCCACACAATAAGCGCAAGTGACACCAGGGAAAGTACGCCAAAAACCATGCCATAGCCGCGATCGCCCAACCGCGTCTTGAGCGCAGGTTTAAGCTGCATCATGGGCAGCAAATGACCCACAACAAAAACCGCTAGCCCAATCACCAGAATATGCATAATTTACCCCTCATATAAGAGCTTAAAGCAAAGGCGGCCCATGGCAACTTGGACAGATTTACACACCGAGCTTGATGCCTGGGCAAAAGCAGGCCTGAGCGCAAGCGTGTGGTGGCGCGATGATGATGCGGGCATGCCGCACCCAAATCTTGAACGCCTGCTGGACACGGCAGAAGCTGCCAACGCGCCTATACATATGGCAACAATTCCAGCGGAATTGAGCGATGAGGTGCAAGCGCTGTTTGCCCAGAAACCCCACGTGCATGTGTTGCAGCATGGCTATTCTCACACCGATTATGCCCCAAAAGGCAAAGGCTCCTGGGAGCTTGGCACACATCGGCCCATGGATGTGGTTTTGGAAGAACAATCGCGCGGCATTAAAATATTGCGCGCGGCATTTGGCGACCAATTTAGTCCTGTGCAAACCCCGCCCTGGACGCGCATCGCCCCTGAGGTACTTGTCCGTCTGCCAGAGATCGGCTTTTTGGGTTTAAGCATGGTTTTCCCACGTGAACAAAAATACGCAGTCCCTGGCCTGCTGGAAGCCAACACGCGGTGTGACCCGATCAAATGGAAGGGTGGCGCCCATTTCGCTGGAACGGAACGCGCACTTGATGACGTGGTAACCCATCTGCAGGGTCGCCGCACCGGCATGCTGGATGCGGGCGAGCCAACAGGTCTTCTCACCCACCACAAAGACCATGACGAAGACATTTGGGGCTTTGTTGAAGAGCTCTCTACCCACCTCAACGCCCACCCCGCAACCCACTGGGTGACCTTTAAAGACTTGCTTGAGGACGACACATGAGTGCTTCCGTGCGCCCCGCCCACCACGAAGAACGCCTTGATGTGGCGACCTTTCTGCACGAGAGGATGAATTCCAAAATCTCAGTTGAACGATGGGGAGAATTGATCGACGGGCGCTGGGCCGCCGAGGATGCCGGCTATGCCATCCTAGCGCTTGACGATGATGGGGCCATTCAAGGCGTGCTGGCAGCTATCTATGCCGATCGTGAAATCAATGGTCACGCCGCGCGCACCTGCAATCTTTCTTCCTGGTACATCACCAAAGAGTTTCGCGGCGGCGGGCTCGGTTTCAAGATGATGAGTACGGCGCTTTCAGAACCAGGGGTCACCTTCACCACCTATTCATCAAATCCGCCCGCACTATCTGTGTGTTTCAAGGCGGGCATGGTGCCTTTGGAAACTCACCGCCTTATCTGGCATGCACGAAGCACGTCCGCACCTGGCTCGGTCGAAATTTCAACGGATGTGAAAACAGTTGAAACCGATCTTGATGCGCCTTCGCTCAAAGCGCTCAGCGATCATCAAGACCTCAACATCCACCCCGTGGTGTTCCGCGATGATAGAAAAACCGGGCTTGCGGTATTTTCGATCAAAGAAAAAGGCGCAGATATCGCTTACCACGAGGCGCTTTATATCTCAGAGCGCGAAACCTTCGCCAAACATGCCCGCGCCCTCGCCGATGCACTTTTGCCAAAAACCCAAGCGCTCATGTCTGTCGACAAACGCCTGATGGATGGTTTGTCCGTCTCACCAGATGAAGCAGAGCCCCTGCCCGTGCAGCGTGGTTTCCAATCGGCAGGGCTCAAGGCAAGCGAGATGGACTTTCTCTACTCAGAAATCCCGCTGCTCGACCTCAAGCTGTATTAGAAGAATTTCGCAAACTGGAAACAAATTTCTCCGCATCACGGCGCGATCGAAGAATTACAAAATCGATGTGGCCGAAGGCTGGGTCTTGCGCGAGTTTGAAATATCTATCGCGCACAGTTTTAAAGTTTTTCCAACTCCAAAGAATAACTGAATCTCGCGAAAGGAAACTCTTCCGCCAACTTTCACGGTTACCTGCCCACAGTTCTTCCTTTGTATAACAACGCCTTATTGTGCGGGAAATTAGTTGAAGAGTGATTTGCCACATTGGAAGATTGAGCCATACGATTTGCTCAACACGCTGCCATTTGATGCGTTGCGTTCGGTTATAATTTCCGTCCAGAACCCAGTTTTCGCCAGTCAGTGCTTCCTGGAGATTAGCAAAGAACTCCTCATCGCCAGGTTCGGTCCAACCAGGTTTCCAATAAAGCGCATCAACTTCAACATAGGGAATATTCAAAATTTCCGCGATTTGCTTCGCTAATCTGGATTTTCCGCTACCACTTACGCCAACTACATTGATACGCGTTGGGCACATCACTCCCACTCAATGGTGCCAGGGGGCTTGGAGGTAATGTCATAAACCACACGGTTGATGCCCTTTACCTCGTTAATAATACGGGTGGCGGCCCGGCTTAGAAACTCGTGACTAAAGTGATAATAATCCGCCGTCATACCATCGGTTGAGGTGACAGCGCGCAGCGCGCAAACATAATCATAGGTGCGATGATCGCCCATTACACCCACGGTTTGCACGGGCAGCAACACGGCAAATGCCTGCCAGATATCATCGTAAAGCCCGGCATTACGGATTTCGTCGAGATAGACCAAGTCGGCCTTGCGCAGGATTTCTAGTTTGTCGCGCGTGATTTCGCCGGGAATGCGGATTGCAAGCCCTGGTCCCGGGAACGGGTGACGGGCCACAAACGGTTCTGGTAGGTCAAGTTCGCGCCCCAACGCGCGCACTTCGTCCTTAAATAGTTCGCGCAATGGTTCGACCAGATCCATATGCATGCGTTCAGGCAATCCGCCAACATTATGATGGGATTTAATGGTCACTGAAGGTCCGCCGGTGAATGAAACGCTCTCAATTACATCTGGGTATAGCGTGCCTTGTGCAAGAAACTGCGCACCGCCAACCGCCTTGGCTTCACGCTCGAAAATATCAATAAACGTGCCGCCAATGATCTTGCGCTTTTGTTCCGGGTCACTCACCCCGTCAAGCTTACCCAAGAATTCATCAGTTGCATCTGCATGCACAAGCGGAATGTTGTAATGGCCCTTAAACAGGCTGACCACCTCTTCGGCCTCATTGGCGCGCATCATTCCTGTGTCGACAAACACGCATTGCAGTTGATCGCCAATGGCCTCGTGAATAAGCACAGCAGCTACCGATGAATCGACGCCACCGGAAAGACCGCAAATAACCTTGCCATCTCCCACCTGTTCACGAATGCGCGCGATGGCATCTGACTTAAATGCTGCCATGGTCCAATCGCCCGGGCAACCGCACACTTTGTGTACAAAATTCGAAAGGAGCGCCGCGCCATCTGGCGTATGAACCACCTCAGGATGGAACATAAAGGTATAGAGCCCGCGGCTTTCATCACCTGCCACCGCGAATGGCGCACCCTCCGATGAGGCGTAGACTTCAAAACCCTCCGGCAGGGTAACCACTTTATCCCCGTGAGACATCCAGACTTCGCGAGCCTCACCCTCACCCCAAACACCCTCAAACAACGCGCAGTGTTTTTTAACGTCCACAAATGCACGGCCAAACTCGCGGGTGTCTGAACGCTCAACACGCCCGCCCATTTGTTCACACAAAGTTTGCTGGCCATAACAGATGCCAAGGATAGGAAGCCCCAATTTGAAAGCTTCATCGGGGGCACGCGGTGATTCACTATCGCGCACAGATGCAGGGCCGCCTGAAAAAATAATGCCTTTAAGACCTTCGCGACTCAACGCATCCTTGGCCGATTGAAACGGCACAATTTCTGAATACACACCTGCTTCGCGCACCCGGCGCGCAATGAGTTGGGTAACCTGAGAACCAAAATCTATAATGAGAATATGGTCTGTCATGCGCAGAAGACTCACTTTTTGGAAGAATGCACCTCTAGAGCATCCTTGCGCCGGTGCGTCAAGACGCCTGGACCGCACACCTCTTTAATCCTTGAACTGAGCGCTTTTCCGTCACATGTAACTGGTCAGTTTTGGATACGATTCGGTGTTTAGGTCTTTTTACCAATTTGCCAATGTACTATGCGACTACCGCATCATATTTCAGGAATGACCATTAATTTTTTATTGAGGACATATTATGAAAAAATTCATTTCAATTTTGATACTTACCGCTGCTGCGGCTTTCGTTGCAGGATGCGACGATGGCGCTGAGAAAAAAGCCAAAGAAGAAGCCGAAAAGGTCAAAATGGAAGCCGCTGAAGCTGCCAAAAAGGCAGAAG
>JBPCVX010000009.1:0-8927 GCA_051010095.1 Hyphomicrobiales bacterium | reverse complement strand
GTTGGCTTGCCATTTCCCTTGGGTTGTGTGGCGCACTTTTGATTGTGAAACCAGGTGCCGGCAGTCTTAATCCATACATGCTTGTCGCTTTGGTCGCTGTGTTCTTGGTGGCCGCGCGCGATCTGCTGACGCGGATGACACGCTCTGATATGCCATCGCTCTTAATTACGCTGGCCACGGCTATCGCTGTTCTTGTTGGCTCAGGCGTCGTGTCGCTATTTGAGACCTGGCAGCCCATCTCTTGGCAAACAATCGCCATCCTGGCGACAGCGGCTGCATTTTTGATGGGCGGTATGCATCTTATGGTTATTGCAACGCGCGTGGGTGAGCTCTCCGTCACAGCACCTTTCAGATATTGCTTCATTTTGTGGGCACTCTTTACCGGATATATATTCTGGGGCGAACTACCTGATCATTATGGTTTTGCCGGGATCGCTCTCATCACATTGTCAGGTATTTACGCCTTAAAGCGCGAAGCCAAGGTTGGCACCAAGCCAAAGCGTCCAAGCTTCAGGCACCATTAGGGCTGGTATCGCCATAGTGTGCGCCTAGAAGACAGGCATCTCGCACCTCGCGCTCAAAACGCGTAACCGACTGATGCACCAGTGTGAAGGCAAACAATGGACCAAGCGCAAGCACCGCGATCACCACGAGAATGTTTTCTGTTTGGCCCTCGTGCCAGGCCAAAAGCGCAACTAAAAATATCATTACTATGATCACAAATCCGGCCACCTTGTTGGTGCGCGAGGTCGAAACGGTATAGTTCATTTCGACGGCATTAGACGCGCGCTCGATAAACGAGACATCTCCTCCACTCAACCGTGCCAAAGGCTTGGTGCGTCCTGCAAAAATAAAGGGAGGAATGGCAAATTCCAAGCTGCTCTCAGTCTTAGCTTGAACGTGTCCTCCGGTGTAAAGGACCAGCCTTTCAACCGCATCAACCATTTGCGGAATACGCGCTGGCTCAACATCAAATTCAAGTCTCTTGCTTTGGGTAAAAAAGCCCATCAGATCTCCCGGTGCACACGTGAAATAAGCTCAACCATATAGGCAGTGCTCCACCCAAACAGCAAAAAGCCATTAGCCCCCATAAGCGCCGACATTAGCCGCCATTCTTTCTCAAGCGTGATGTCGCCAAATCCCAATGTGGTGAAGCTCACAAGCGAAAAATATACCGAGGGCTCTAAACCTTCCACCGCGCCTGTGGCCATCATAACCATTGCCCAAATCCATACTTCCAGTGTGTGTGCGAGCAAGATGTAGAGCATCCCGACAATGATTGTTCCAGTACCTGCAAAACTACCCAGCCGGCGCACCGCAATGCGCGCAACAGACGGCATAAACTGTGTGAGGCGCGTCAACATCTCCGCATGCACAGCAACCGTACACGCAATGACCAAAGATCCGAGGAACAATTGAAAAAACATTAGGCTCTCACCTCGATGCGATTAATCAAGCCATCCTTCCCCATAAAAATGCCTTCACGACCTGCTTTCTCAATCTTGTTGCCAGTCTCGCAATGCATGCCAGTCATCACAAAGTCAAAACTCGCAACATTTTCAGATTCACTCTCCCAATTACGTGTTTGCCAATGAAGCGTTTTATATGTTTGAAAGAACGTATCCATCATGGCACGAATGGCCCGTTTGCCAAGGTGCTCTCCAACGCCTGTTGAAAGATAGACCACGTCTTCTGACAGCAATCTCTCCACGGCGTCCAGATCATGTGCATTAGAAGCCTCAACATAAGCCTTGGCAACGAACATCACGTCCATATTTGGCCTCGCTAAGTTTTTTAGCTATTTAGCAATAGCTTCGAGCACACGCACCCAAGACCTGGAACCGCGCTTAAAGCTACTCAAATTGTATTTCTCGTTGGGGGAATGGATTTGATCATCATCCAGCCCAAATCCAATCAGAAGAGAATTCATCGAGAGCTCTTCTTTAAAACTCGTTGCAATTGGAATTGACCCACCACACCCCATCATGACCGCAGGCTTGCCAAACTCATCTTGCAAGGCATGAGCTGCTTTTTGCAAATAAGGATCGTCTTGCGGCACCTCAAGCGGAGTGCCAGGGCGCTCTCCTTGAAAATCTGCGTTGCAATCTAAAGGCAATTGTTCGACGATCATTTCACGGAATGCAGTTCTAATCGCTTCAGGATCTTGTCCTGGCACCAGGCGGAAGGAGAGCTTCGCAGATGCCTGAGAAGGAATAACCGTCTTGGTACCATCACCGATATAGCCGCCAACAATGCCATTTATATCGCATGTGGGTCTTGCCCAAATTTGTTCAAGCGCGCTGTAGCCTTTTTCACCGGCAAGTTCAGAAAGCCCTACATCGCCAAGGAAATCTTCCTTGGAAAAGTTCAAAGCTCCCCATTGTTCGCGCAGCTCATCGCTAATGTCTTCAACCCCATAATAAAAACCTGGGATAGTGACACGGCCATCCTCGTCGTGCAGCTTGCCCAGAATGTTGGTCAAAACACGGATAGGGTTGCGCGCAGCCCCCCCATACATTCCAGAATGCAAATCGCGCGAGGGTCCTGTTATGAAGACCTCATCATGCATAATCCCGCGCAACCTTGTACTGATCGCAGGTGTATCTGCATCCCACATTCCCGTATCGCAAATCAGCGCCATATCGCGGCTCAATTCATCCTTGTACTCATCAAGAAAAGCATCGAGCGAAGGTGAACCAGATTCCTCTTCACCTTCAATCAGAACCGTCACTTTCACCGGCAAATGCCCTATTTCTTCCACCCAAGCGCGGCTGGCTTCAAGGAAAGTCATCAACTGGCCCTTATCGTCACAAGCACCACGGGCATAAATGCGTTCTACTCCGTCATCTCCCTTAACGACCGCCGGTTCAAAAGGCGGGCGGTCCCATAGCTCAAGTGGGTCGGCAGGTTGAACGTCATAATGGCCATAAAACAACACGTGCGGCACCTCATTGCCAAGCTGACTGGGCGTGTGATGAGCAACCACCATGGGCATACCAGTTGTCGGAATAACAGATGCTTCAAACCCGATTTCCTGAAGCGCACCTCGCAGCCATTCAGCTGCTGTTTCACAATCGCCTTTGTAGGCAGGATCAGTTGAAATGCTTGGAATGCGCAGCAGCTCAAACAAACGCTCCACGCCATCGTCAGCGTTCGCGTCTACGCGGGAAAGAACTGTTTCGAGATTTGTCATATTCACTACCTTGTCTTTTAAGTCTGGTCACGGTCTGGACACCAGCCAACGTGAGGCGTATTCAGTAATAATACCCATATGTCATTTCCATCGCCGTAGGGGCATGTTCTAGGTGAGTACGTTTGATCTCGCAATAAACAGTTTACAGGCGCATGAACCTGCTCATGACCTGGCTGCGCGCCTGCGACGGCAAAGCAGTCAGCGGTTTGCACTTTTACGCATGCAAATCAACTTCTACTACTTTTGGGAAAAGCGCTGGTTTTTCATCGCAATGCTGGTGGGTGCTATCCTTTTGCAACTGCCGCTGCCGTCTGGCTTGAGCCAAGAAGGCGCGATCGTGCTGACCATGTCGGTTGTGGCAACTATTTTGTTCATCACGGAACCCGTTCCTCTGCCGACCGTCGCCTTACTGATCATTGTTGGGCAAGTTCTTTTGCTTGGGCTCGATTCCACCAAAGTTGCAAAAACTTTGATGACCGATTCCGTTTTCTTTATCATGGGCTCTTTGATGCTCGCTGTGGCGGTGGTTAAGCAGCAGCTCGATAAGCGCATTGCCTGGCTGATTGTGCGCATGACGGGTACGCGCACAGTAAACATATGTTTCGGCATCACGCTTGTCTCGGGTCTGCTTGCATCATTTGTCGGTGAACACACGGTCGCGGCTATGATGTTGCCCGTCGGCATTACCTTGATTTCACTTACCTCTGACGACCCAAAGCGGGTTAGAAATCTGGCAGCGGTCTTGCTGTTTTCGATTTCTTACGGGTGTTCTGTTGCGGGCATCGGCACGCCATCTGGGGGTGCGCGTAACGCCATTATGATCGGTTATTGGAAAGAGTTTTTCTATGACCCGTCCAATCCGGAAACCCAGCAATTTCTTATCGATTATGTGAAGTGGATGGCCTATGCCTATCCACTGTTCCTGGTGCAACTGCCTATGGTGGTGCTCATTTTATTCACAGCCTTCAAGCCTGAGTATAAATACCTTAACCGGGCCGTTGCAAAACTGCGCACTCAAGTGGAACGCCAAGGCCCTCTGCGTCCGGCAGATTGGGCGGCAATTCTCATATTTCTTGGCGTTTTGATCGGGTGGATATTCTTTTCTCAGGATATTGGCATGGGCACAATTGCGCTTCTTGGTGCCGCCGCTTTCTTGGTTGCAGGGCTTGTGAGATGGGAAGATATCAATTCTGGAGTTAACTGGGGTGTTGTGTTGCTCTATGCGGCCGCAATTTCTCTCGGCGTCGAGATGAAGGTCACCGGTGGTGCTGAGTGGGTTGCTGAAAGTTTCATTGCGCTTCTCAAACCGATAGGGGCCGATCATGGCATAGGCCTATGGGCATCAATCTCGCTGCTCACCACCACCGTAACCAACACCATGTCCAACGGCGCGGCGGTCGCGGTGCTTGGCCCCATTGTCTTGAAAATGGCAACTGTGACCGGGGAGAGTCCAATAGTTTTGGGCTTTATCACCGCAGTCTCTTCAGCTTTTGCCTATCTCACCGTTGTTGGCACCCCAGCATGCACAATTGTGTATGCCGCAGGTTATCTCAAAACCACTGACTTCTTGAAGGTTGGTTGGCGCATGGTGATTGCATCGACAATAATTCTGCTGCTGGCGGCGACGTTCTATTGGCCGCTTATCGGCACATAGGGTTTGTGATTTATGTGGTTTTCAAAACATACCCGAAACGCTGTATCACGCATCGAACGTGAAGCGCGCCGCGAGTTAGATGTGTTGCGCGAGGAACGCCGCAAGCGTTTCCGCATTCTGGCCTGCATCGATGGCACAGATGAAAGCTACGACACCGTTCGTTTTGCCGCCAAGCTGGGACGCGGCAAGGATATAGATATCATTCTGCTCTATGTGCGCCAGATCGACCAAGGAATGCGCTCAGGTGGTCTTCAGGTGCGTGTGGCGCGCGAGAACATGCTCGATTGGGGTTTGGATCTTCCTGGCATCACCTATCTTAAACGCGGCTTGGAGGTGCTCAAAGAAGAGGGCCTGGACGCCGCAGACTGGCCCGTATCCGCAGCTCATACAGATACCTGGAACGACCCACTGGGTGACAACAAAGTTGTTTATCAGCGCAAGGATGGAAAATCTGTTGTTCTAAAACTAAAAACCGCGCCGGATGTTGTCAGTGGAATTCTCGACCAATATGAACTTGGCCCCTACAATCTCATGATCCTCGGTGAACCATCAAAGTGGCGCGGCGAATGGGGTTCGCTGTTTAACGCGGGCGTTGTACAAAAAGTGCTTATGCTCGCCCCCTGCTCTGTTCTGGTTGCACGTAAAAGCCACACCAAAGAGGGTATGGCTATTTGCACTGATGGCACGGCGCGTTCCACCGACGCCATGAAACGCGCATCCGTGCTCGCGCGCCATGCAAAAATGCCAGTAAAAATTCTGTGTGTCGCGCCAACGCGCAAGGCACGAAAAATTGCCGAAGAACATCTCAAAAATGCCAAAGCCATTTTGAAAGAGATGAAAATACCCGTTGCCGAAACCAAAGAACTATTTGGTGAGCCTGCAGCACGCATCGTCAAACATGGTGCAACCAGCGCAATCACGGTTGTCTCCAACAAGCGCACAAAGCGCTTGCAGCGCATGGTGCACAAATCGGTCGCCTATGAGGTGATTAAAAACTCCAAGAACGCGGTTCTCAACGTCCGATAAAGCTGTGGCAGAAATATCACAAAGCAAATGCAAACATAATGCAGAATCCATGGCAAGAACACCATTACGGCAGCCGGCAACGGGTTCTCAACCAGCGTGCATGACACCTCTGGTGAGATGTCTGCAGGTGGATCGTTCATCGTGCGCCCGGGTGTGCGGCTCTACACCGATATCACCGGCCAGGTCGGCTTCTCAAACGGTGTTGCATCAGCGCGTGGCACCGCCGGCGTGAAGGTCAATTGGTAAAACCAACCACATAAACACACACCAAAACGGGCGCGCTTAGACCTCAAGCGGGCCCGTTTTTTTAAACGCTATCTATTTCATGTAACCATCTATTTGAGATGCTGATGAGAAAAAGTATAAAGCATGAGGCGGTGAAATCTTATCTTGCGGTATATCCGGGCGGCAGATGAATCCATGCTCAGACAAGTTACGCGGCATCGAGAAAAGCAAAAACTTGACTGTTCGCGTATATAAATTTCACGCAATCGCAAAAAAATGCAAAATCAGTCTATTTTTGAAGAATTCCTATGTTTTTTACCAGTTTAGATACAATTTTAGTGAAAGATTAAACCCAGAATTTGATACCTTTGATTTAAATTTTTCACATCTCACTTTGTGAGATAGTGCATCTATTTTTGAGTTAGTGAAATGTTTGCGTATAGTCTCTTACCGTTTTGCAAAGCACGCAGTTACATCCAGTCATCAAGATTGGCGCATGCAGTTTTAGCTAGCGCGAGCGCGCAGCATACCTACTTTCACTCTGCCCGCACCGCCAAATATACAACTCTTTTATTTTTGGCCGGCGTAAGCATGATGCTTAACGTAACTCGCTCTCTTGCAGCAAATGAGTGTGGCGTTGCATCGGGTCCAAATCCGACAGTCATCTGCGATGGCGTCAATAATGGTGTGCCCAACGAACCAGGAGAGATCAATGTAGCGCCCGGTTCAGAAACCGGTGATGCTAATACCTACCCGGGGGGCATATTTTACAGCGTCCCAGGTCTGACACTGAATTTGGATGGCACAGCGAGCCCATTGGTGATTTCGCGGCCAACAAGCTGGGGCATTATTACGGTCTCAAATGGTGCAGCACCGCATATCGTCAACACATTAGGCACAGTTGATGTTACCGCCGGTCGCTTTTTGGGAATCGCTGCGGGCAACACTGTCGGCTCCACCACCATCAATTATAATGGCGGCACCATAAACACCACCGGCGCCAACACTGTTTCGATGTATTCATACGCGCAAGGGGCTGGTGATTCCCTGATTGTTTTCAGTAACGGCATCATCAACACTACTGGTCTGCGCGCCTATGGTCCGACGACGTGGTCAGAGGCCGGCGGCAACGCAACAACAATTTTTAATGCTGGCAGCGTAACCACCGCAGGCGACAACGCCTATGGTGTATATGCCAATCCGTTCGGGACCAGCACTGGCAACGGCATGGTAATGGTGAATTCAGGCACGGTCACAACAGCGGGTCGTGAAGCAATTGGTGCGCACGTGTTCGTCAATGGATCAGGGTCATTAACGATCGGCGTCGGGGCCGGAACAACCATCAACACCACCGGCCAACTCGCCAACGGCATTCTTGGCACTGTTGCCAGTGAAACGAATACCGCGCCTCTTTTCATTGACAATGCGGGCACGATTAACACGACAGGTTCAGATGCGCATGGTATTTGGGGATGGCACGGTGGATCGGGCAGCTTCAACATCGTCAATACTGGTGATGTGACCGCCACAGGTGATTGGGCCGATGGCATTCGCGCCGAAGATGGCCTAATCAACATGGCCGACCCGGCATCCATCACCTACGATGTTGATGTCAATGCGGGAACGGTCACATCCGGTGGCCTGGGTGGTGCAGGCATCCACACCATGGGCGCTGGCGGCGGCACAATCGACATTGCCGCAAGCGTTACCATTGATGGCTCAGCGTCCGGCGTTGCAATCCGCGACGGCGACCGATGGTCTGATACCAATAACGACTTCGTTCTCGATAACGATCTAAACAATGATGGTTTAGATGATGTGACGCTTTTACCTGTCATTTCCCGCGCCGATGGCACTGATGAGCTTTATACCGCTGGTGACGTTGTGGTGACGACAGCAGGCGCGCTGATTGGTGATTCCATTCTCGGCCTCGGCAATGATACTTTTAACCTCACCAGTGGCAGTGTTACCGGGGCGATTTATGGCGATGATGCTGTTGCGAGCATCAACGACGGCGATGACAGTTTCAACTGGACCGGCGGCACGTTGACCACCGGATTCTTCGGTCAGAATGGATCGGACACGGCAGTTATCTCCGCGCCTGGATATGACGGTTCCCAGATACTTGATGGCGGTGATGACGCCTCTGATGCAGATGGATGGATTGATGTTCTGACCGTGAACGGCGCCACGGCGACCGCAAATGCAGGTAATATCGTCAATTGGGAGGTGGTGAACCTCGTTAGCTCTGCAATAATTGTCAATGACCTCGTAACCCCAACCCTCAACATCTGCGGCGGGTCGACGACCCTTGGTGGCGCGTCGATGGTAGGCAATGTGCTTGGGTGTGTTTCTGATGACACCATCACGGTTACCGACAACACAATAGTTTCAAACGTGATCGAAGGTGCCGGTGGATCGGACACGATTTCCATACTTGGTAATGCGTCCGTAGACGGCGGTGTGTTTGGCGGCAGCGATGGCCAGGATATGAGTGCTGCTGCTGATGCGGCTGATCTTATTACCGTGGACACCACCGGATCGGTGCGCTGGATTTTTGGCGATGGCGGTGATGACCAAATCTTCCTGCGCAATGGCACGGTCACTGAGTTTATCTCCGGCGGTGATGGCGATGATTATATCGAAGCCAATGGTGGCTCAGCGCAGATCATTGTCGGTAATGACGGGGATGACACGATCATCATTGATGGGGCAATAATTGATGCCTCTGCCAATGCGCCTGATGAGACCAGCATTGATGGCAATGCGGGCAATGACCGGATTGAGCTGCGCAGTGGCATCGTATCGGGCATTGATGGGGATGATGGC
>JBPCVX010000008.1:0-3841 GCA_051010095.1 Hyphomicrobiales bacterium | reverse complement strand
TCCTTTCGGCGGCGGCTGGTGAAATGCCCGAGGAACTTGCGGTTCTTCCAACGAGCAACCGCTTCCGCTCAGCCTGGGAGAAAACCGTTGCTGCGGCTGATAAATACAATGAACCTGGGCGTTACACAGCATTACATGGCTACGAGTGGACTTCCATGCCCGGCGGCGACAACCTCCACCGCGTAGTCATTTACCGGAACGGCGCAGACCAAGCAAAAATGATGATGCCCTACACCGTCGTGCCTCCCCATGGTAGCGACGATCCACGCGACCTGTGGAAGTGGATGGCGACCTACGAGGAAAAGACCGGGGGGCAGGTACTGGCGATCGCACACAACGGCAATCTCAGCAACGGCCAGATGTTTCCCAAGGTCGAATCTTTCAATGGCAAGCCGGTGGACGCCGGCTACGTCCGCAACCGCATCAAATGGGAGCCGCTCTACGAGATTACCCAGATCAAAGGCGACGGCGAAGCGCATCCGCTACTGTCACCCAATGACGAGTTCGCGGATTATGAAACCTGGGACAAGAGCAACATCGGAGACATTCTCAAGACGCCTGATATGCTCCAGTTTGAATACGCACGCAACGCGCTTGGCCTTGGTATCCAACTCGAAAAGACGCTTGGAACCAATCCCTACAAATTCGGTTTCGTCGGATCAACCGACAGCCACACCGGTCTTGCAACCGCGCAGGAAGATAACTTCTTCGGCAAGCACTCCGCCGCGGAACCCACCCCGGAGCGCGTGAAACATCCAGTTTTTGAGATCGGAGATCTGGTCTTGGATTCCTCGATCATGACAAGTTCTGGGCTCGCTGCGGTGTGGGCACGCGAAAACACCCGTGAAGCTCTGTTTGACGCAATGGCAAGCAAAGAGACCTACTCCACCACGGGTTCGCGCATGTTGGTACGATTCTTCGGCGGCTGGGATTTTACTATGGTGGATGCCCAAAACCGGATGCCCGCAAGCGTCGGTTACGGCAAAGGTGTGCCCATGGGTAGTGATCTATCCACCGGCCCGGCCGGCAAGTCTCCCAGTTTCCTTGTTGCTGCTGTTCGGGACCCATTGTCCGGCAATCTCGATCGTATCCAAATCATCAAAGTCTGGGCTGATGCATCTGGCAAACCGCAAGAAAAAGTGTTTAATGTTGTTTGGTCGGGAGATCGAAACTTGGGCGCCGACGGCAAGCTGCCGCTAGTTGGCAACACCGTTGACGTGGCCAAGGCCACGTGGACCAACAGCATCGGATCACCGGAGTTGATTACCGTCTGGACCGATCCCGAGTTCGACCCAAAAGTGCACGCATCTTACTACGCCCGTGTTCTTGAGATCCCAACGCCTCGTTGGACCGCTTATGAAGCCAAGCGGTTTAAAATCAAGATGAAGAAGGACGTTCCAATGGTGACGGTTGAGCGAGCCTACACTTCGCCGATTTGGTACACACCCTAAGTGTAGCCTCGCTATCTTTTAAGTGAGGCGGGTGTTTCGACCCGCTTCTCATCATTCAGCGCACGACCGTTTGGGGCCATGAACGCATCTGTGGCGCGACTAGTGCCATCTCGTCTGCGACATGAGAGCTGGTTCCGCTTCGGGCTCGAAGCGGCCTTTCGGCATCTTTGAAATTAATGGGCCCTGACACTAAGGCACTACAATTAAATCAGGCCACACCATGCACTAAACATGCGGCCTCCAACTCCAGAGACCTTACTAGAGAAATCTCAGATCAGTGATATAAAAATTTGGGATTAGACAAAACCATGCGTTGCAAATTGCGCAAGGGCCTAAACCTCAATTGCTGCTTCTCAAGTGCAGTACTTGCGCATCAATGCAGAAATCTTATTGATGCCGCTAACATTAAAGAGGTCACTGCGCTCGCCGTTTTGTGTGGCCACGACTTGTGCATTGCCGATAGCTGCCAAGAACGAGTTGGGGTCATTTAATAAAACGCCTTTTAGATCGCCGCTAGGTTTTCCGAAGACGGTTCGAGGTTTTGTATTATCTACGCGGTAGACAATTTGTTGTTCTGATCCCTTCTCGAACTTTACGTCTTTCCACCAAATTCTGGCATAAAGTTTGCCATCGATGCACTGTAAACCTAGCACGCCGTCGACATACCCTTTTTCACCGTTTAGGTTTGCCCATGCATCGACTTCGTCTGCAGTCGGATTGGTGTCCGTGGTAACATACCATCCTTCAACTTGCTCCGTTTCCATTTTAGCATTTGAATTTGATGCGAGCAGTGACGATGCGAGAAGCACAGTCGCGAGAAGCGTGAATTGCTCTTTCATCTTCAACTCTCTTCCGAACATAAAGTGATTTCCTAAGTTATATGCACCAACGAACACGCGCAGTATAGCTTCAGTGCTGCGATTTCTGTTTGATCTCTATCAACTGGTATGTTCCCATGCTGCTGTCAGACTAATTCGATCCAGTCTCTGAATTGCGTTTAAAAGCAAGAACTTATGCGCTGCAACATTGTAAGAGGTATAATTGAGCGCAAAGAGCCTCTGAGTTTGGGACACAAAGACCGCTTACTTTAGCATATCAATCATTTCAGCGTATCCACGACGAACAGCATGCTCATAGGGCGTTGTACCATTGCTGTCACCGATGCTTTTGTCAGCGCCAGCCCCTAAAAGATGATGCGCAGTCCTCACATGATTGGGTCCTCCATTGCCCAAAACAACAGACTCCATCAATGCGGTCCAATGTAGATTGTTTATGTGATCAAGAGGCGCACCTGCATCAATAAGAATCTTCACAACGCCATGGTGCCCCAAGTGAGCTGCGGCAATTAGCGCGGTGCCTTCGTACGGGCTTGTCACGTTCCTTGCAGAAGTGCCCAACTCGAGCGCTATATTCAAAATATCTACGTCATTTGCGACCGCCGCTATTGTTATAATATCGTATGAATCACTATCGAACGCATTGGGGTCCGCCCCTGCTTTTACTAATAGTTCTAGTGCTTTCTCATGAGATGCATAGGCCGCCACATGCAAGGGCGTGCGTTTATTTACATCGCGTTCTCCAACGTCTGCTCCCTCCGCAATCAACCTTTTCAGTTCCTCAATGTTTCCTTCATATGCTGCTTTGAATAACCCTTCATAAGCAGCTATCTGGGATGATGAAGGTGGCTGCTGCGCCTCTGTCGCAACTGGCACCTGTAACAACAAGAAACCTAACAAGGCGAATTTGATAAATTCTTGCATCTGCGCACCTGTCAATGTTGCGTTACGGGGCCACGAACGAATGCGATACTAGCGTGGACAGAGAGGATGGAAAACTGCACGGTTGGTGAACAGCGTTCGCTTAGATTCAACCACGAAACGCATGAAATGCCAGTCGCCGAATGAAGTGAACGGCGCGGTAAGTTTGACTTTAATATCGGTTCGGCTTGTTAGCTGTCTGCAGACAACCACCGCTTCAAAGTATTAAACCGATTTCTAATCTTATATTTCTCCCACCCGTCTGCTCTGGGCGGTGCGCTCAAAGCAGCCGTTCGGCATCTTTGAAATTATTAGGCCCTGACACAGAGTTGCGAATGTAAAGGCAAACGCTCATAAGGTAGTCTTCGGCAAGGGTTGCTTCGTTGCAAACACCTCTCAAGTGCATCCCCAACGCAACCAATACATTCGATGATTGGCAAACATCAAACTCAAATTATTGAAAGTATTGGTAGCGGGAGAGGGACTTGAACCCCCGACACGCGGATTATGATTCCGCTGCTCTAACCAGCTGAGCTACCCCGCCACACCGGGAATGATACCCTTGCATCGCGCCGATATTTTAGGTCTAACGCAACGCAGCAGCATATATGCGTTTCGGGCGTGCAAAGTCAA
>JBPCVX010000007.1:0-2642 GCA_051010095.1 Hyphomicrobiales bacterium | reverse complement strand
CCTGAAAATATGAGCGCGCGCTTATCGGGCCAGCGAGTGACGGGTTTAAAGCGCCGGGCAAAATATATCCTCATTTCACTCGAAGGTGGCGAGGTATTGCTGGTGCATCTTGGCATGACAGGCCGGTTCACGATTTTTAACGGCAAAGAGGGCTCTGGCCATATGCCCGGCGTGTTTCATCATGAAAAAGATGTCGGTGCCCATGATCATGTGATTTTCGACATGGAGGGCGGTGAAACGATTGTCTATGCAGACCCCAGACGTTTCGGCATTATGGATGTCTTTCCGCAAGGCGAAGAAAGCGCTCACCCGCTGCTCGCCCATTTGGGCGTTGAGCCGTTGGGTAACAGCCTCACGGCAGATTATTTGAATGAAGCCTGGCGTGGCCGCAAAATGCCGTTAAAAGCGGCCCTTCTGGATCAAAAAATCATTGCAGGCCTGGGCAACATATATGTGTGTGAAGCCCTTTACAGGGCTGGGTTGTCGCCGCGTCGGGCCGCCAATACCATCACCGCGAAATCAGGCCCCACCAAACGCCTTGAGTTGCTGGTGCGGATCGTGCGCGATGTCATTGGCGAGGCAATTGCTGCGGGCGGGTCAAGCTTGCGCGATTATGCGCATACAGATGGCGAACTTGGCTATTTTCAGCATTCTTTTCAAGCCTACGATCAAGAAGGAAACCCGTGTGCCAAAGAAGGGTGCGACGGCACAATCAGCCGCATTGTGCAGTCTGGCCGCTCAACCTTTTTTTGCTCCTCGTGTCAGCGATGAATTGTCTCTCCTGGCATTTCAAGACTTGCACTTGCCATAAGAAAGCTGTCTATTTCGCAGCTCGAATAATGCAGATGAGGAGCGCGGACAATGGCCTATGAAACAATTATCGTTGAAACCAAGGGCAAAGTGGGCCTGATCACTTTGAACCGGCCCGACGTTCTGAACGCGCTGAATTCAACTGTTATTGGCGAGTTACTGCAGGCATTGGATGGTTTTGGCAGTGATGAAAAAATTGGCTGCGTTGTTCTGACAGGCTCTGAAAAAGCTTTTGCCGCAGGCGCTGACATTAAAGAAATGCAGAATATGTCCTATATGGACGCCTATGTCGGGGGCCATATTAATTCCTGGGACAATGTTTCCAAGTTCCGTAAACCTCTGATTGCTGCGGTTGCGGGGTATGCGCTTGGTGGTGGATGTGAGCTTGCCATGATGTGTGATTTCATTCTGGCAGCAGATACAGCCAAATTCGGTCAGCCAGAAATTAATCTTGGCGTTATGCCTGGTGCTGGCGGCACCCAGCGGCTTACGCGATTTGTTGGTAAGTCAAAATCCATGGAAATGTGCCTTACTGGGCGCATGATGGATGCAGATGAAGCGGAACGCTCTGGCCTTGTTTCCCGTGTTGTTGAGGCTAATAAGCTGCTTGATGAAGCTCTTGGCGTGGCTGAAAAGATCGCCGATATGTCTCTGCCCGCGGTCATGATGACCAAGGAGACGGTCAACCGTGCCTATGAAACAACTTTGGAAGAAGGCGTGCGGTTTGAACGGCGCCTGTTCCACTCAATGTTTGCCACCGAAGACCAAAGTGAAGGCATGACGGCATTCGTCGAAAAGCGTAAGCCAAACTTTGCCAATAAATAACAAATGATGGAACGCTATTGGTGTTGACGTTAAGGGGCTGGAAGGGTATAAGCCGCCCTCGAAAATAGCGCTGCGCTTGCGCTCCGTTATAAGTGACTTAATCGCAAATTGAACCGGTGCGCAAACTGTTGCAGCCCGGCTTCGTGTAAGGATAAAGGTATTATGGCCAATACCGTCTCTGCCAAGAAGGCAGTTCGCAAAATTGAACAGCGCACCGCTGTGAATAAGAATCGTCGCACACGCATGCGCTCACAAATTCGCAAAGTTGAAGAAGCTATTCAGGCTGGCGACAAAGCCGCCGCTGCTGACGCGCTTAAAGCCGCACAGCCTGAAATCATGCGCAATGGGCAAAAAGGCGTTATTCATAAAAACACAGCTTCGCGGAAGGTGTCTCGTCTGTCGAGCCGGATCAAAGCGATCGCATAATCCGACACCGATACACGGCAAGCAGAAAATTTTTCAGAGCGCGGTTTAACAGCCGCGCTATTTTTATGCGCTCTTGTTAAAGTTTATTGTATTTTTGCACCCATTACTCCGTATGCAGATGTTTAGAAATTTTTTACCATAATTTCAACGCGTTAGGAGGCGGTGTCAATCAAGGCGCCCAAATCGACTGCAATTCTTTGGATTTGTCGCCAAAAAATGGCGGATTTTAGCGAAAAATAACGACACGTGTGTCATTTATGCCAGGTGGGTGATTCTACTAAGAGAGTCAAGCGTTTGCGCGATGTTGGCAAACGTTAAAAGAGGCTCCGGTGCAAAAAAAATTTAATCTTTATACGTATCATATCGAGTCAGTTATTGCCCTCCGATCCAGTCGTGTGTAATCTTGTCTTCATCGGCGGCGAGGCTTGGAAATATAGTTTAAGACCGTTCAAGCCGATACACTTAGGGTTTCACCTGAGCATGAATTGTAAAGTGTGAAATGCCGCCTGCTCTGGGTTGCCGCTTTGTCCGGTATTGTACCGCCCAGTCAGCTAACAAAGATGGCGATCATTGATTGCCAG
>JBPCVX010000006.1:0-3051 GCA_051010095.1 Hyphomicrobiales bacterium | reverse complement strand
CTGATGAACTAACAGTTCAAGGCAGACGTGGTCTATCTACCATACTCTTTTCGTAAAGGGTGTATGACATTGCTTACGGAATATTCCTCAATACAGGATTTGCCAAGCCAAATTCCTGTGTTTCCGCTCACTGGTGCATTGCTGCTTCCTCGAGCGCAGTTGCCATTGAATGTTTTTGAACCTCGTTATCTGCGAATGTTTTCAGATGCTCTTTCCGGTGAAAGGTTGATCGGAATGGTGCAACCAGACAAGGAAAAAGAACTAATAGATGAAGCCGATATGCCTAGTGTCTACCAAACCGGGTGCGCTGGCCGCATTACGTCTTATACTGAAACGCCCGATGGTCACATGCTGATATCATTGACGGGGATATGTCGGTTTCAAATTCTGCGTGAATTGACATCTGTAACCCCATACCGTTTGTGCCAGATTGACTTTCAAAGCTTCCCGGATGATCTCCATATCGGGCGGGGTGAAAGTGCAGTAGATCGCGAAAAATTGGTTGATACGTTTCGCAAGTATCTCACAGCAAATCGTATGGATGCGGATTGGGATGAGGTGAACAACGCCACCACCGAAGCATTGGTAAATACATTGTGTGTAATCAGTCCATTTGCAGCGGCTGAAAAACAAGCATTGCTTGAAGCTGACAGCCTCGGCAAGCGGGCAGAAACGCTGATTGCTCTTACAGAAATGGCGCTGGCGGGTGATAATTCTGCTCAGTTGCAATAGAAGGCATTGGTAGAAACATGGTTAAGCGCGCTTTAGATAAGAAACTGTTAGAGTTTCTTGTTTGCCCAGTGACCAAGTCAGCGTTGGCATATGATGCTGAAGCTCAAGAACTTATTTCAGAGAAAGCGCGGCTCGCTTATCCAATACGTGATGGCGTTCCAATAATGCTGCGTGAAGAAGCGCGCGAGCTTGCTGATGACTGAGACTAAAAACTGGCCAACTGAGATTCGAATAAGCGATGCTGGCAGTGTGCTCAATATTAGCTTTGATGATGGCCAAAATTTTGCGTTAAGCGCTGAGTATTTGCGTGTTGAAAGCCCGAGCGCAGAAGTGAAAGGCCACGGCAAGGGCCAAGAGGTTACTGTTCCAGGTAAACGCAATGTGCGTATTATTGGTGCTGAGCCTGTGGGCAATTACGCAGTGCGTTTAAAGTTTGATGACATGCACGATACCGGTATCTTTTCTTGGACGTATCTTGCAAAGCTTGGACGCGAGCATTCAGAAATCTGGGATGCCTATCTTCAGAAACTTGAAGCAGAAGGCAAATCTCGCGATTAGCTAAGTTTAACGCGCCATAGAGTGATACTCATCATTAGGACGCATATCCGTCGCCGCAGCCATTCGATTTGACATGTTGAAGAATGAAGCAACTGCTGAAATGTCCCAGATGTCGCGATCGGAGAAACCAGCATCGCGCAAACGCTGGCGGTCTTGCTCAACAATTTTATCAGGGCTCTCTGTGAGTTTGATAGCAAAATCGCACATCGCAGTTTGACGTTCGTCGAGACCAGCGGCTCGGAAATTCATTACCATCTGCTCACCCAATTCGGGTTTGCCAGATAGATGGCGGACCGCAGCACCATGGGCGGTGAGGCAATAGTAACAATGATTTACAGAAGAAACCGCAACCGCAATCATTTCGCGTTCCAGTTTACTTAAACCCGATTCAGCCAACATTAAATCGTTGTATAACTCGCTAAAACCTCCAAGTTTGGCTCGGTCAAATCCGTAAGCAACCAATACATTTGGCACAAAACCCAATTTTTCTTTGCAAACCTCGAAATAGGCTTCTTGGCGCTCATCCAAATCAAGCTCTGGAAGATCTAGGGCTACGGCGTCACTTGGAGTGGTTGAATTTGCGTTGCTCATTAGGGGCCTCTTTGGTTGTGCTGTTACTTTTTTGTGCTTAGTTGACGCTATCTGGTTGGCGATTGGCCCGTGTGGGCATAGAGTGTCCCTATATTTAGCAAAATTGCAATTGGTGAGCGAGGGGGCATCATGGCAAGCGACAAAAAACTCCAAAAATTCGTTCAAAGCATTCAAAAAGAAATTAAACCGGCATCTGACAAGAACTTGCGAGACTTTGCAAAGCTGCTTTACGGCCATGCCGTGCCGGAAGATTTAAATCGTTATTCGCCACAAGGTCTGGCGAAATTGGCTAAAGAAGCGTTTGCATTCATGCGCACACGCAAGCCCGGTCCCGCAAAGGTGCGTACATATAATCCGAGCGGCACTGAGCGTCTCGACATGGTCACGGTCATCGAGATGGCAAATGACGACATGCCATTCCTGGTGGACTCTGTGATGGGTCTATTGGGTGAGCGTGGTTATACGATTGAACTCGTTCTGCATCCACTGATTACGTCGAAGCGTTCTGCCAAGGGTAAAATTGAGAGGGTTACCCCAGAAGGAAATCCGGCTGAAGACCCAAGTCTTAGTCGCGACAGTTTTATCCATGTGCACATCGAACGCATTTCCTCAGAGAAAGTGCGTAAAGAACTTGAGAAAGAAATATTATCGGTACTGCACGACGTACGCACCGTCGTTTTGGACTGGCGGCCCATGCGCACGCGCGTTGAGGGCGCGGTGCGGGAGTACCAAGAAACACCACCACCAATTGCCGTCGATGAGCTTTCGGAGGCGACAGAATTTCTGCAATTCCTAATTGATAATAACTTCACGTTCTTAGGGGTGCGTGAATACGACTTTAAGGGAAGCGCTGCCAAAGGCCGCCTGGTACCCGTAGAAGGCACCGGCCTTGGCATATTACGTAACCCGGATGTGAAAGTATTACGGCGTGGTCGTGAACTGGTGAGTTACACTCCTGAATTGCGAGAATTTTTACAGAAACCAGCCCCGCTCATCATTACTAAAGCCAATGTGCGCGCAACTGTGCACCGACGAACCCATATGGATTACATCGGCATCAAGCAGTTTGACGGCAAAGGGAAGCTCAAGGGCGAGTTGCGTGTTGTGGGCATGTTTACGTCTGTCGCCTACCCCCGAAGCCCTCGTTTTATTCCGCTGCTGCGCCGCAAG
>JBPCVX010000005.1:0-6744 GCA_051010095.1 Hyphomicrobiales bacterium | reverse complement strand
TGAACATCGCAATTGAAGGCAATGCCGTTATGATGGAACTGGAAGTGCCTGGTGCGGATATTGTGGGCTTCGAACATGAAGCAAAAAGCGACGAGGACAAAGCCAAAGTTGCCGATGCGCTCAAGGTCCTTGGTGCTCCTGGTGATTTGTTCATGATGCCCGAAAGCGCCAAGTGCGAAACAAAGATGGCTGACATTGAAGTTGAGGGCGAAGGCGATCACAACGAATTTCATGGCAAGTACGAGCTCTCGTGCGCAAATGCCGGTGACATAAAGGGCATCAAGTTTGGAATGTTTGAAAAGTTTCCAAATCTTGAGGAACTTGAGGTAAACGTGGTTACAGAAAGTGGCCAGTCTGCCCATGAAGTTGAAAAAGACTCGCCACAAATCGAACTTAAGTGAGACTGACGGATCGGATTTCCGCATTTGGTGGCAACAAACAAACACAACAACGTGGAATTTGAACATGCGGTACGCATGTCGCAGGTGGCGTTTTCCTGGGCAGGCGTGCCGCGCTTTTCTATTGAAATTGACGCGTTTGATGTCTTGCAGGGCGAAAGCCTTTTTCTGCTTGGTCCTTCCGGCAGCGGTAAATCGACACTGTTGAATCTGCTGTGCGGCGTTACCGTACCTGAAACTGGGCATATCTCGATCCTGAACACGCAGATCGATACCCTGCGCGAGGCCGCGCGGGATCGGTTTCGTGCCGAGCATTTTGGGGTCATTTTCCAGATGTTCAATTTGCTCCCTTATGCGAGTGCGCTTGATAATGTTCTTTTGCCGTTGACTTTTGCGCCAAAGCGCAAGGCCCGCACCGTGCAAGATGGCAATGGATCAGTGCGTGCGGCTGCTCTCGATCTGCTGACCGCGTTGAAAATTGATCGCGACCAGGCCGAAACCGGATTGGCCTCGTCGTTAAGCGTTGGCCAGCAACAACGGGTTGCTGCAGCGCGCGCGCTCATTGGGCGCCCCGATATCATCATTGCCGATGAACCAACCTCGTCTCTCGACAGTGAAGCGCAAGATGCCTTTATGGACATGCTGTTCAGTAACTTGAATGATACCGGCGCTTCTCTCATTTTTGTTAGCCATGATGAACGCATGGCCTCACGGTTCGACCGCGTGGTGCGGCTTGCCGACATCGCCCGCATTGAGCGGGGGAGGTAGGCCAGATGCTTCCTAAACTCGCTTTGCAATCTCTTAGAAATCGCTGGCTCACAGCGCTTTTGACCATATTGGCCATTGCCATGAGCGTGATGCTTTTCCTCGGCGTAGAAAAAGTGCGCAGCAGTGCCCGCACCAGTTTCGCCAGCACGATTTCTGACACTGACCTTATTGTCGGTGCGCGATCGGGTGCTGTTCAGCTTCTCCTCTATTCGGTTTTTCGGATTGGTGATGCGACACAGAATATCACCTGGGAAACATACGAGGATATTGTAAGTCAGCCTGAAGTTGACTGGGCGGTTCCCATTTCTCTTGGCGACAGCCATCGCGGGTTTCGGGTTCTCGGAACGTCTGCTGACTATTTCAAGTATTACAAGTACCGCGATAAGCAACCGCTGACGTTTAGTTCTGGTGGTCCATTTGATGATCTGTTCGATGCGGTTATCGGCGCGGACGTGGCGGCACAGCTTGGCTACAAACTGGGTGACAAAATTGTCGTGGCCCATGGATTGGGCGGCGGATTTACTGAGCATGATGACAAACCATTTGTTGTGGCGGGTATCCTTGAGAAAACCGGAACACCTGTTGACCGCACCGTCCATGTGAGCATGGAAGCCATTGAGGCGATTCATATTGATTGGAAGAGCGGGGCGCGTATTCCAGGTGTCCAGTTTTCCGCAGATCGCGTGCGCAAGCTCAATCTGAAACCTAACAACGCCACCGCCATTCTGATTGGCACCAAATCCAAACTGCAAATCTTTAAACTTCAACGGTTCATCAACACCTATAAAGCTGAACCCTTGCTGGCGGTCATCCCAGGTGTTGCCTTGCAACAATTGTGGGCGCTGGTGGGCACCGCAGAAACGGCACTTGCGATCATCTCCGCCATGGTTGTCGTCACTGCGCTGCTTGGTATGGCCACCATGATCTTATCGACACTGAACGAGCGCCGGCGTGAAATGGCAATATTGCGTTCAGTTGGCGCCCGGCCGGCCACCATCGTGGGCATGTTGATGATGGAGGCTGGCATCTTAAGCGCCGTTGGCACGATACTTGGTGTCATCATGCTTTATGCAGCGCTCTATATTCTGCGCCCGATTGTCGATAGTGCGTTCGGCCTGTATCTCACAATTGATGGTTTGAGTCAGACCGAATGGATGCTGCTCGCGGCCATCATTTTGGCGGGCATTGCCGTCAGTGCATTGCCATCTTATCGCGCTTATCGCATGTCTCTTGCTGATGGCATGATGGTGCGTTCCTAATTGGTGCGAATTACTGTGTTTCAAACTCGTAGGGCTCGATCGCGGTTCCGTTGAGCTGATACCCAACAGCTATATCATCAGAGCCGTCGACAAAACTCAATTCACGTTTGGATTGCTTGGCATTCAACACACCTGTCGCCCATACTGGCTCATACATGCGGCTAATTTTAACGCCCTTATCTAACTTCACATATACAATCTGGTTTTCAGGTGGTGGTGGGGTGTGAATACATGCCCCCACATAAGGCACCAGCAAAAACTCTTTCACGGTGTCACCGTCGGCTTCCAGTGGCAATACATAACCAGGGATACGCACACTTTTGCCATCAAGGTTTTTAACCAGGGAAACTTCCTTGGCGGCCGCCTTGCGGGTTTCCGCCAACAAGGTATCAACATCAAGGCCCATGCCGCGCAGATTGCCCTCAATTTCCTTGGCAACTTCCACGTAGCCGTTTTCATCATCGGTGATGCCGGCTTTTTTGTATTGTTCAACTTGGTTGATGAACTGCAAGTCTGATTGCTGTTCAGGGGTGAGGCTGGCCAGTGGGCTGTCTTGCGAGAAGCGCGGCGGCACAAGATCATCCCATGAGATCTCATTTAAGTCTTTTGCAGCTGCTGCGCTCAGCGTTGAGACTGCAAAAACTGCAGCGAGCATAGTGCGGGTGATGGTTTTAAACTTCATGGTTTCTCTCAGGAGCCATTGAGGTGAACGCTAACGATGAGCGCTATCAATGAATTGCGCACAAAAAATGTCAATTCATCTTTGAGTGAGAATTGGTTTAACATAAGTATATGCATGAAGATCCTTATTTTCACGAAATCATTTGGCAGGAAAACGGCCAGCCTTACTCAAATCAGTTTGAAGACCACTTTTATTCGCGCGCTGGCGGCCAGGCAGAATGCGTGCACGTGTTTATGGGTGGCAATGGATTGCCCGAGCGCTGGCAAGCGGAAACCACCTTCACGATTGCCGAGCTTGGTTTTGGCACAGGCCTGAATTTCTTGGAAACCTGGCGGCGCTGGGCGCTTGAGCGCACGGAAGGGCAGCATTTAAACTTTGTCTCCTTTGAAGCGTTTCCGATGGCGCGCGATGACATGGGAGCGGCGTTGAAACCGTTTGAGGATATCCATGAGCAGGCAGAAGCCTTATTGGCAGTATGGCCCGAAGATCCAGGGGTGGGGATTAGTTTTCCCATGGATGCGCAAACCAGCCTGCGGGTTGTACACGGGTGTGCGAACGATCGCGTGGGTGGGTGGCAAGGCAAAGCGGATGCGTGGTTTCTTGATGGCTTTGCCCCTTCACGAAATCCTGACATGTGGTCGGATGATTTAATGAAGGGCGTCTATGATCACACCAATCCCGGCGGCACTTTTGCCACCTACACAGTTGCAGGCTGGGTGCGCCGGAACCTGCAGGATGCAGGATTTGAGGTGCGTAAAGCGGCGGGCTTTGGCAAGAAGCGCGAAATGTTGTGCGGCGTGAAATCACTTTAGAAAGCCAAGCAGCGCGTCCACCACCTGTTGGGGTTGTTCTTGTTGCACCCAATGCCCGGCACCATCAATCAAATGGGCGCCTTTGAATTGGCTGCAGGCGGTTGCTTGCATTTTTTCAAAAACGCCAGGAATTTGATAAACGCCCCAATCTTGTGCACCAGCGATAAAGCAGGCGGGAACATCGATTGTTCTGCCGGCAAACAGCTTGAGATCATGTGCCTGTTTTGCGCCGGTGCTGCAGCGATACCAGTTTAAGCCGCCTTGAAATCCGGTACGGGCGTATTCGCCGGTGTAAAATTTCAACTCGTCTTCGTTCAGCCAGGTGCAGTTTTGTGCCTCATCTGCTGTTGGCGCCATAGATGAGGCTGTTTCCGCCATACCTGCGTCCAGCTCCATGACGTAATAGTCTGGGAGTTTGGCGAGTTCTTGCGCGGTCCATCCTTCCAACCGGTAAGGTTTATTGGCTGCCCAATCAGCGCTTTTGCAATGAAAATAGGCGCGCAAAAAAGCGTTTAAACCCTGCGGGCAGTTCACCATGTCACCATTGGCTTCAGGTGTGCTGTAATACCATTGATAATGTTTGCGCGGGCGCGCGAGCGCAGCAAGATCATCAAGTGTGCTGTCATTGCGGTCAGGCCCGTCAAGTGCTGGCGGACCACCATAAGGTGCACTCATCAAGGCGACGGATTTAAACACATCTGGTCTCACCAGTGCGCAGTGGGCGGCAACCGGTGAACCGAAATCATGGCCGATCACCGCTGCAACATTTGAGCGCCGCAATTTGTTCAAGAGCACCAGGCTGTCGCGCACCAGACTAAGCACTTCAAAAGATGCCAGATCCTGATCATAGGCATCACTCCATCCGGTGGTGCGCCCATACCCGCGCTGATCAGGCGCGACCACATAAAAACCGGCATCCGCCAGCGGTTCCATAATTTTCCGCCAGCTAAAGGCAAGTTCCGGGAAGCCATGCAACAACAAGAGGCAGGGCCGCTCAGGCGCGTTTTCGCCCGCCTCCAGAATGTGCATGTTCAACCCGTTCACGCCGTCGATCTGACGTGAACGGATATTTCCCAGCAGCTCTTGCATAGTGCTGAACGCTCTAGAGCGCTGCCTCAACCATGATTTCAACCTCAAGGCCGGGCAAGGCAAGAGCTGGCGAATGAACCGCCGCGCGCACTGGCGTTTCACCGGGAACCACCCAGGCATCCCACACCTCATTCATTTCAGGCCAGGTGCCCATGTCGGTGAGCCATATCTGCGCGCGAATAATCTTGGTCTTGTCCGTGCCTGCTTCGGCAAGGTTTTTATCGATCGCTGCCAGTATTTCTTTTGTCTGCTCGGTCACCGATTGACCTGTAGTGTCGTTGGCTGTCAGGCCGGAAAGATACACCACGCCGTTATTGATGACGCCTGTGCTCATGCGGTTGCCCGGGTTAATGCGTTTCAAAGTCATGTCTGCCTCCAAAGCTGAAAATCTATAATTGTTGTTAGCGAGAGAGCCTATGCCTATTTCCCAATCCTTTGAAGGCAAATTCGTACTTTTTGCGCGGCTTATTCCGCTAACCAGGCGAGCGCTTCCGCGCGGGCGCCAAAATAAGCGGTTGGAAATTGCGCCGGCCCTTCAGCCTGGGGCGGATTACCAATTGCGGGCATACCGGCTGGCATGACAAAGGCAAATTTTTTCAATCCTGCTGCATTATAACGCGGGATGATATGCACGTCGCGCCAACCCATATTCATCTTTTTCATGTCCATTTTAAATTGCACAGCATCAATCAGGCCACCTTCACGCCCACACGCTTCAACTTGTTCGGCATAGAATGTGAGAAAGGTCGAAAAATCCTCGCCATCCATTTCAGACGTCGTGTCAAACCAGCGAATCTCCACACAATGGTCTCTTGGTCTGTCGATCACATCACCCCATTGGTCGGAATATTTTACGCTTGCAACTTCCATTTTGTTTTTCCTAATCGTTTAATAAAATAAATTTTCGAAGACTTATGCCCCATATCCCTTGCATACAAATCATGGTGGTATAGAAAGTCAATTAGGCACTAAAAATATACCAAGTATATATTATGAACGAACGTGACAAAGAATTGGTTGGCCAAGTTGAAGAGGTCATAAAAATTATCGGCGCCAAATGGAAACCGGCCATCATTTTTTGCCTGGTTTTCGGTGGGCGTCAGCGTTTCTCTGATCTGCGCCGGCAGCTCCCTGAAATCACTCAAAAGATGCTCACGCAGCGATTGCGCGAACTTGAACGCGGCGGACTGGTGAAGCGCACCTTTCATGAAGAAATTCCTGTGCGGGTTGAATATGAACTGACTAATCTTGGCATGTCCGCACATCCGTTCTTCAGGGCTTTGTGTGAATGGGGGATTGAGAACAAACAAGCGTTTCAAAAAGCCAATCAGGTATTTGACAGGCGGTGACGAGGCGCGAGCGGGCCTCGGGCGGAGTTTATGTCGCTCCGGTTTGATTCCGCTCGCGGAATCTATACCGCTCACGCCAGTTCGCAAGCTGATGCTTGCTCACGGCTGCGCGGGCGCGGCGCATTATTCTGCGATCAACTTTTCCGTGCTCGCTCCGCTCCGCTCGGGTTGATCTTGAGCGCCGGGGGCCGCCTGGCCCCAGTCACACGCTATCGCGTGCTCCGTCTTTTTCCTTGTGAGATCACGCGAGGTAACGCCGGAGCAATTCCGCATTCCATGCGGGATTGGGACTAGGTGCGACTGCGCCTCGGCCGGTCAGGCCGCACTCGCGGAGCCATGAGAAAATGCGCTTGAGCATTTGCGAATTGGCGCGAGCGGAATAAAACC
>JBPCVX010000004.1:0-8121 GCA_051010095.1 Hyphomicrobiales bacterium | reverse complement strand
TCACCAAGGCGCGCCCGGATTTGCCAATCATCGTTATGAGTGCGCAAAACACCATTATGACCGCAATTACGGCGGCTGAACGCGGCGCATATGAATATTTGCCAAAACCGTTTGATCTCAACGAGTTGGTCAATGTTGTTGCGCGCGGACTTGAACAAGTGGCAAAGAAGGCAAAGGTTGGTGTGCGAAATGATGAGGACACCGGCGCGGAAGCACTGCCAATTGTTGGGCGCTCTGCCGCAATGCAGGAAATTTATCGTGTTATCGCCAGGCTTACGCAGACAGAACTGACGGTTATGATCATCGGTGAATCTGGCACCGGCAAGGAACTGGTTGCGCAAGCGCTCCATAATTACGGGCAACGGCGAAACCGCCGGTTTGTTGCCGTCAACATGGCGGCAATTCCGCGAGAGCTCATAGAATCTGAGCTCTTTGGCCATGAAAAGGGCGCCTTTACAGGGGCTGCGGCGCGCTATGCCGGGCGTTTCGAGCAAGCGAATGGCGGCACGCTGTTTCTTGATGAAATCGGTGACATGCCCATGGAGGCACAAACCAGGCTGCTGCGGGTGCTGCAGGAGGGGGAGTTTACCACCGTGGGGGGTGCTACGCCCATTCAGGCAAATGTCCGCATCATCGCCGCCACCCACCGGGATTTGCGGCAGTTAATCAATCAGGGCCTGTTTCGCGAAGATCTGTTCTTCAGGCTCAATGTGGTGCCCATGCGCCTGCCGCCATTGCGGGAAAGAACCGAAGATATTCCAGACCTAATGCGGCACTTCCAAAATCAGGCGGAACAGGAAGGTTTGCCAGCAAAACAGATCGATCCTGCGGCTATGGAACGCCTCAAGAGCCATCGCTGGCCAGGCAATGTGCGTGAGCTTGAAAATCTTGTGCGCCGATTAAGCGCCATCTATACCGATGACATCATAACCACTGAAATCATTAATCAAGAGCTGAGCGGGCAGGGTGCAAGTTCTGCAGTCACGGAAGTTGATTTGGGGCAAATTTCGCTCAGTGATTTCGTGGAAAACTCTCTGACCCAATATTTTGCGGAATATCCAAACAGCTTACCGCCTGCAGGGCTATATGAGCGCATTTTCAGCCAGGTGGAGGTGCCGCTGATCAATATTGCGTTGGCCGCTACCAATGGCAACCAGATCAAGGCGGCAGAACTTTTGGGGATTAATCGGAATACGCTGCGCAAGAAAATCAAAGAGCACGAGATCACCGTGCATAAGGGTTACAGCGTTTAAAAATGAAAAGCAGCGCCGCTACTGCGTGTCCTGTTATTCACAATATTGCAATTAATCCACAAAGCTTATTCGGATGAGTTCACCCTGCCTTATTTCTGTTGCATTTATGTATCACCTGTTGTTGAAATGTCGCACTTTTGAATTGTGAGCCAGAGCACTTCGCGGTATCTCTGACCACATTGATTACGAAGTGTAAGTCCATTATTTGAGATATCTAAGTAGGCGTGGGGAATAAGCGGCGTATGAGCGACTTGGCCGAAGCGCAAATACCAATTCAGTCGACTATGAGCCTGCCTGGGCGGGTCCCTCCAGCACTTGGTCTCACGATCGTGTTGACGGCCGTTATCTGCGGCTTGGCAACATGCCTTATTCTTACAGGTGTTACCCCAATCAAGCCAACGCCCGAGTTGAACCGGCTTCTGGTTATCCTCAATGGTGTACTCATCCTGGCTTTGTTGGTGATGATTTCATGGCAAGTTGTGATTTTGTGGCGCGCCCGGCGAAAAAGGATTGCAGGGGCGAGGTTGCATGGCCGTTTGGTGGCAATGTTTGCTGCTGTTGCGGCATTGCCGGCACTCACCGTTGCATTATCTGCAACTGTGATGCTCAATCTGGGTTTTGATGCCTTTTTAGATCGCACCAAGAATATTGTCGGCGGAACAGAAGCTGTCGCAAGCGCTTATCTGCTTGAACACGAATTCCGAATGAACGAGCTGTCAAAGGCTGTTGCGCAAACCTTGGAACAGATTTACGCAGCCCCCGGAAATGAAGCATTTTTGAGTGCGGCAAGACAGGATGTGTTGCAGAGGACACTGAACACCGGAGTGGCGGCAGCATATCTTTACAACGCAGACAAGAAGGAAGTCGAATCGAGCGAAACCGATGGCGCGGCAAGCAATATCAAATTCGAGCCTGCGCCAGCTGAATTGCTAAAGAATGTAAATGCTAACACAGCGCGCGTTGATAGGCCGTGGCGAAACAATATTATGAGGGCTATCGCCAAGCTACCTGGCCGGAACATGTATCTTTATGCCTATCAGATTCTGGACCCAGAACTGCTAGAGCAACTCGATGCCGCGTTAAAGAACAAACAAGACTACGATGCGTTGGAGTCGCAACGCTGGTATATCCAAGTCACCTTTGCGTCGATGTATTTAGGTGTATCTTTAATATTTCTTTTGGCGGCCGTTTGGCTTGGGCTTTCGGTGGCAGATAAGTTGGTGGAACCCATCGTTAAATTGGTAGATGCGGCGCGCTCTGTCTCGCGCGGCGATTTGGATACGAAAGTCAAAGTGCGCAAAGACCAAGGCGACATCGCAACTTTGGGCCGAACATTTAATCAAATGACAAATCAGCTGCGTCAGCAGCGCAACGAGTTGGTTGGTGCCAATGTGCTGATCGACGAACGTCGGCGCTTTATGGAAGCTGTTCTCGCAGGTGTTACTGCGGGCGTAATTGGGGTCGACGAAGACGGTAATATCACGCTCGTCAATCGTTCAGCCCTAAAGCTGTTGGCGCGTAGGTCACGAGATCTGCAAACGCAAAAGCTTGTCAAAGTGCTTCCTGAGTTCGGCGATCTTCTCAAGGAAGCCATGAAAAAGGCCTCAGGCACGGCAGAGGGCCAAGTTGAGATGAAAGTCGGCGATGAAGAACGCCGTTTTACGATACGCGTCACAAATGAGCGCTCTCATGATGAAGCTCACGGTTATGTGGTGACTTTTGACGATATGACTGATCTTGTAACTGCCCAGCGAAATTCAGCGTGGGCCGATATCGCCAGACGTATTGCTCACGAGATCAAGAACCCCCTTACGCCAATTCAACTTTCAGCTGAACGGTTGCGCCGAAAATACGGCAAGGAAATCACTTCTGATCCCACAGTCTTTGAACAGTGCACGAGCACGATTATACGACAGGTTGGCGATATTGGGCGCATGGTTGATGAGTTCTCATCATTTGCACGCATGCCCAAGGCGGTGTTGGAAAACAATAATTTGAACGCAGTCGTCAAAGAAGCACTGGTGTTGCAAAAAGCGAGTACCGATGACGTACAATTTGATTTGCACTTGCCTGAAAACAAGATTGAGTTTGCCTTTGACCGGCGATTAATTACGCAAGCTGTGACCAATCTCGTTAAAAATGCGCGCGAAGCGATAGAACCGCTCACAAACAAGGACCAAGACCATAGAGGTCACATAGCTGTATTCTTGGACCAAAAAGATGATGAAGTGACTGTGAGTGTTGCTGACAACGGCATTGGTTTGCCAAAGCAAAACCGACAGCGCCTAACAGAGCCTTACATGACCACGCGCGAAAAGGGCACAGGTCTCGGCCTCGCCATCGTTAAGCGCATCATGGAAGAGCATGAAGGTGAAATCCGGTTAACCGATGCACCAGAAAACCACGCAGACGGCGCTGGCGCGCAAGTTTCACTCGTGTTCGACCTAAAGAAATTAAAAGGCGAACCTGACGTTCAGAACGAACCAATTGAAAAGGACGCACCGCAGAAGTCGGCAATGGGTGAGGCGCTCGCCTCACAAATGGCCGCAGTTGGTGATGCGAAAGAATAGGAAAATACCATGGCATCAGATATTTTAGTTGTTGATGATGAGGTGGACATTCGCGAATTGATCGCTGGCATTTTAGAAGATGAAGGTTTTGAAACCCGTCTTGCCAGCGATAGCGATACAGCGTTGGCGGCGATCGAAGACCGCCGCCCTTCCATGATTGTACTTGATATCTGGTTGCAGGGCTCGCGCATGGATGGGCTCGAACTTCTTCATGTAATCAAAGAGCAGCACCCAGACCTTCCAGTCGTGATTATCTCTGGCCATGGCAATATTGAAACTGCCGTAGCTGCAATCAAACGTGGCGCATACGAATATATCGAAAAACCCTTTAAAGCTGACCGTCTCATTCTCGTTGTGAACCGCGCGTTGGAAGCGTTCAAACTACGCCGCGAAGTCGATAGCTTGAAACAGCTTACAGGCACGCACTCCGATCTTATTGGCGAGAGTTCAGTGATGAGGCAGCTTCGTCAATCTTTGCAGCGTGTGGCGCCCACCAATAGCCGTGTGATGGTGTTTGGGCCATTAGGAGCCGGCAAAGAGCTCGTTGCGCGCACATTGCACGATTGGTCGAGCCGCCAACAAGAGCCGTTTATCATTTTGAACGCTGCCTCGCTCTCTCCTGAACGCATGGAAGAGGAGCTGTTTGGCCTAGAACGTAATCAAGAGGGCGCTGTCGCTGTGGGCGCGCTGGAAGAAGCACATGGTGGCACATTATTCATCGACGAAGTTGCGGACATGCCGCTCGAGACGCAAGGCAAAATTTTACGCGTGCTCGTTGATCAGACTTTCCAGAGGGTTGGCGGAAACAAGCGTGTTAAGGTTGATGTGCGCATTATCTCTTCGACAAGCCGCAACCTCGAACAGGCGATTGCAGATGGCGGGTTTAGAGAAGATTTGTTCCATCGTTTAAATGTTGTGCCGGTTGAAGTGCCGCCTCTTTCGGAGCGGCGCGATGATATTCCAAGTTTGGTGCACCATTTTGCCGAGCAGTTTTCTGCAATGTCGGGCCAACCTGTGCGGCAAATTGCGGATGATGCGGTTGCTGTGTTGCAGACCCATGATTGGCCTGGAAATGTGCGGCAATTGCGCAACAATATCGAACGCGTGCTTATTTTGGCCGGTGGCGATGCCGCCAGTGAAATCACGTCTGCAATGTTGCCAAGTGAAGTTGGAAGCGTGGCACCGGCAGTTTCGGGCGGCACAGAGCATCTTTTGGCATTGCCATTGCGAGACGCCCGTGAAGCTTTCGAACGGGAATATTTGGCGGCCCAGGTTTCACGTTTTGGCGGAAATATTTCCAAAACTGCGACCTTTGTGGGTATGGAACGCTCCGCATTGCATCGCAAGTTGAAGCTGTTGGGGCTTCAAGATGGTCCATTTAAGAGTGATGCGGCTGAGTGATCTTGCTCGTGAGAAGACTTGCGAGCGGGTTGTGGTCTAGTTTAGGGTCGCGCTCAGGGCACACAAGTTTATAGAGCAGTTTCTGTATGAAAATTGTTATTTGCGGGGCGGGGCGTGTGGGCCGCGGGATAGCCGAACGGCTTGCAGCGGAACAAAATGATGTCACCGTCATCGATTCATCAGCGGAATTGGTACAATCGATTACCGATGCGCTTGATGTGCGCGGAATTGTTGGTCATGGCTCGTATCCTGAAACTTTGGAGCGGGCCGCGGTCGGCGATGCAGATATGCTTGTGGCGGTCACATTTGCAGATGAAGTGAATATGATGGCCTGCCAAATCGCTCATTCTTTGTTTGATGTACCCACTAAGATCGCCAGGGTGCGCTCGCAGGCCTATTTAGAGCCACGTTGGCGTAACCTGTTCTCACGCGAGCATATGCCAATTGACGTAATCATTTCGCCAGAAGTCGCGGTCGGTGAGATGGTGTTGCGCAGGCTTGCGCTTCCCGGAGCTTTTGAAGCGATCTATTTCGGTGAAGATGCCGTCATTGCCATGGGAATTACATGCGAAGAAGACTGTCCTGTCGTTGATACGCCCTTATCGCAACTAACCGAACTTTTTCCAGATTTACAGGCAACTGTTGTGGGAATTGTGCGTGATCGCAATTTGTTTGTGCCACATGGCGAAGATCAAATGTTGGCCGGTGACCGGGTTTATTTGGTCGCCGATAAAAGCCAAGCCCAACGGGCCCTCGGTATTTTTGGCCACGAAGAAAAGCCAGCGAAGCGCATATTGATCGCGGGTGGCGGCAACGTGGGGTTTTATGTTGCCAAAAAGCTTGAAGAGCTTGAAACCCGCACCCAGGTGCGCGTGATTGAGCAAAATCGCGACCGTGCGGTCGAAATCGCCGACATGCTCGACAGAACCGTCGTTCTTAACGGAAATGCCATGGAGCAGGAATTGCTTCGTGAAGCGGGCGCTGATGAGATTGAGGCGTTTGTTGCGCTCACTAATAGTGACAATGTGAATGTTTTGTCTTCTGTTATGGCAAAAGCCGAAGGCGCGGATCAAACCTTGAGCCTTGTGGCAACATCAGATTTTGATGCGATATTGAAACCATTGGGCATTGATGCCGCGATTGATCCGCGCAGCGCAACGGTGTCGTCTATTTTGCGCCATGTGCGGCGAGGCCGTATTCGTGGTGTCCATCCCGTTATGAACGGTGCTGCTGAAATTGTTGAAGCCGAGGCCCTGGAAACGTCGCCCGTTGTCGGTATTTCACTGCGAGAAGCTGAACTTCCCGCAAGCATGCGCATCGGTGCTCTCGTTCGAGATGGCAAGGTACTCATTCCAACAGGCGAAACCCAGATTAAACCCCACGATCGCATTGTTTTGTTTGTGCAAAAAGATAGCGTGCGTGAAGTCGAAAAAATGTTTCGCGTCAGTTTTGAGTACTTCTAAGGCTCAACAGGAAGACATAAATGCTAAATGCGACTGTACTTTTGCTGACAGGGTGGGCGCTTTCGTTGCTCGCTGCCAGTCAGGGAGCAATGGTGCTGTTTGCTTTGTCGGTTGGCGAGACAGATGCGGTTCGCATATTTGTGCTCTCGGGTCTCATTACTTTCTTCTGCGCTGGATCCTTGATTGCAGGATTTCGTGGGCGTCATGAACGGGTAGGGCGTGCTGAAACTGCGGTGCTGATTCTGCTTGTATGGTTGGGGCTGCCAATCTTTGCGGCTGTACCATTTCATCTGCTCACCGCAATTCCAGATGGAGCAGGTGCATATTTTGAGGCGGTTTCTGGGCTTACGACAACCGGGGCAAGCGTGATTGAAAAGCTGGATGAAGCACCTCGCACCATAATTTTATGGCGTGCGGTGTTACATGGGATCGGGGGCGCTCTCTCTTTGCTTACCGCAGTATTGTTATTGGCACCGTTTGATACGGCGATGTCACCTGTGCAATCAACGGTGCCGGGGTATGAAGAAGGAGATCTTCCAAAGAGCGTGTTGGCAACGTCACGAGATATATTACCTATCTATCTGGCATTTATTCTTTTTGCGTTTGCTGGGTTGTGGCTGGTCGATTTACCCGCACTTGATGCCATGTTTTATGCTTTAAGTGCGGCGTCAACCGGCGGGTTTGACGCAAATGATGGCGGGCGTGTGTTCTACAACTCACCCTTGGCTGAAGGGATAATTTGCGTTGCTATGTTGGCAGGTGCAACGAGTTTTCTCGCACATCGTGCTGATTTAGTGCGTCAGCCTTCCGGTGGTCATCGCGATGTCTATGAAAGCCAAATCATGGTGGTGATCGCAATTGCTGCAGCACTCATTCTCACGGTCATTACGTTACTGGAGTCTACGGGTAATATTGATGAACCTGTGACGGTAACTGATGCCGTCCGGTATAGCACGTTTCGTGCGATCTCGTTGATTACCACAACAGGACTGGACAATGCACCGATTACGGCTGCTCCCGCGCCATTTGTGCTCGTGCTCGTACTTATTATGATTGGCGGCGCTGCGTTTTCCACAGCGAGTGGGGTAAAGATTTTTCGCGTTTCAATGCTCATGGCGCAAGCCCATCGCGAACTTAAAAGACTAATTCATCCCCGCGCAGTCACGCGTGCACATGCCGCAGGAAAGAATTTTTCTATCCAGACGCTTAAACCCGTTTGGGCGCTATTGTTTGTCTTTTTACTTGGCTCGGGAATGATCGCGTTGATTATATCAAGCCAAGGAGAAAGCTACGAAACAGCTATAGTTGCAGCGGTAGCAGCGCTCTCAAATGCAGGACCTGCGATGGGGATTGCATTGGGAGAAGGTGGTTCTCTCCATAGTTATGCCACGATGAACGGTATTTCTAAGATAACATTGTCTTTGGGAATGGTTC
>JBPCVX010000003.1:0-13985 GCA_051010095.1 Hyphomicrobiales bacterium | reverse complement strand
CAACCCACCGGATTGCCCGGCGAATATCGCATCGTAGGCCACAAGTGGTTCTTTTCAGCACCCATGTGTGATGGTTTCTTGATATTGGCGCAGGCACCGACCGGCCTGTCATGTTTCTTTTTGCAGCGTTATCTGCCGGATGGTTCGAAGAACCCCATACATTTGATGCGCCTTAAGGAGAAGTTGGGCAATCACGCGAACGCTTCAAGCGAAGTGGAATTCGCGGGCGCCCACGGCTGGCTTGTGGGGGAAGAGGGGCGCGGTATTAAAACGATACTCGAGATGGTGTCATATACGAGGGTGGATTGTGCTGTTGCCTCCGCAGGATTGATGCGCTGGGGGCTGGCGAATGCACTACATCACACCAACCATCGCACCGCGTTTCAGAAAAAGCTGATTGATCAGCCCTTAATGCGCACGGTTCTTGCCGATCTTACCTTGGATAGTGAGGCAGCGACCGCGCTCACCTTCCGTCTGGCGCGCTGCTTTGACACCCAAGATGATGCGTTCAGCCAGGCATTCTTGCGCGTCATGACTCCGGCGATCAAATATTGGGTGTGCAAGGCGGCCCCGCATTTCACATATGAGGCTATGGAGTGCCTTGGCGGGGCAGGTTTTGTGGAAGAAGGGCCCATGGCTTGGGCATTCCGCGAAGCGCCGCTAAATGCAATTTGGGAGGGATCTGGAAATGTGATGTGCCTTGATGTTGCCCGTGCTGCATCGCGTCACCCGGAAGCGATCGAAATACTTTTCAACTGGCTCTCAGAAGTCGGAAGCCAATCCATACAATCTGGTTTAGATGGTCTTTCTAAAGAGCTCAAAAATAACAATACTAATGAATCTAATATGCGTGTTTTTGTTGAACAGCTTATTCATCTCTCAGCGTCTGCGATTTTGTTGGAATCTGGCCGTGATGCAGTGGCGGAAGGGTATATTTCCAGCCGTTTAAACGGTAGCTATCACACCACTTATGGTCATTTACCTGACGTTGATGTGGATGGCATCCTGGCGCACTAAAGGTGAATTTTTTTGAATTGCCGTAAGGGCGTTTTCAAGTGCAGTCTTGAAGGTATTGTTTAGGGAGATTGCACAATGGATATTCCTGCACTCAAAGCGCAATATGAACGTGATGGTTGCCTGGTCGTTGAGAACCTATTTCCTGGCGAGTTGGTGGCCGATTTGCAGAACGTCACCCGCGGTTATGAGGAGGCAGCGCGCAACAGTGCGCTTGAAGGCGAAAAGTTCGACATCATCGATGCACATTCTGGCGATGGCCGTGAGCTGCGCCGGATTGTTGACCCTGAGCTTGTGAACGACACCTATGATCGTGCCATGCGTTATGGGCCTCTGGTTGATCTCGTGCAGGCTCTGCTTGGTGGTACGGTGCGGTTTGACCATGGAAAACTCAATTTCAAACCGCCATCGGGTGGTGCTGCTGTAGAATGGCACCAAGATTGGGCATTCTACCCGCAAACCAATGACGACATGCTGGCCGTTGGCGTAATGGTGGAAGACTGCTCATTGGAAAATGGACCGCTTATGGTGGTGCCAGGCAGCCATAAAGGCGAGATATTCGACCATCATACCAATGGGCAGTTTACCGGCGGTATCAATGCCGCTCATTTAAATGGTGAGTTAGAGAGAGCGATTCCTATCACGGGCAAAGCGGGCTCTATCTCCATCCATCACGTGCGCTGCTTGCATGGCTCAACCGCCAATCGTTCAGAAAAAAACCGGCCATTATTGCTGTTCAATTATGTTGCAGTCGACGCATTCCCAATCTTTCACAATTATGATTGGGACGAATTCAATGCCCGCATATTGCGGGGGGAACCAACATTTACACCGCGCCTTGCGCCAGTTCCTGTGCGTATTCACAAGCCTACCCCGCAGAGTGATAAATTTTCCACTGGCTCGTTGTTTGAGCTGCAACAGTCAATGGAAGGTACGCTTTACAATTAGAGGTGTTGGAGGCGGTCGAGTGCGCCTTGCAAGATGTAGCTGGCCGCGAGTTTATCGACCACTTCAGCGCGCTTGGCGCGGCTGGTGTCGGCCTCCAGTAACGTGCGGGTAACGGCTGCAGTCGACAAGCGTTCGTCCCATAAAACAAACGGTACCTTTGTGTGTTTGGCCATATTGCGCACAAATGCGCGGGTTGATTGACACCGTGGCCCCTCAGACCCATCCATATTGACTGGAAGGCCGATGATGAATGCAGCGGCATTTTCTTGTGTGGCCAGTGCAATAAGCTTTTCTGCATCTTGCGTGAATTTTGTGCGTTTGAGTGTTTCAATCGGCGAGGCGATCGCGCGGGTTTTGTCGCTGAGCGCGATGCCGATGGTTTTCGAGCCTAAATCGAGACCAATCAAAGGCGTTGATGGTTCAAGCGCCTTTGCGAGATCTTCTAGTTCAATGAGATTGTCCGACATCTGGGCTCTATAACTTAACCACGCACATATCGAAACCATTGATTGCAGAGCACTAATTTTCCATAGTCATGAAAAGAGGGAGGGCAATCATGAAAATTACCTGGTTTGGACATTCTGCTTATCGTGTTGAGTTAAACGGTGCGGTGCTGCTTATCGATCCGTTTTTATCTGGTTCGCCGGTATTTGAAGGCTCGGTTGAAGAGGCGTCTGCTGGATGCACCCATGTGGCTATTACCCACGGGCATGACGATCACATTGGCGACGCAGCGGATATCTGTAAGCAAAATAACGCTCAGCTCATTTCAAACTTCGAAATCTGCATGTGGCTGAACGGCCAGGGTGTTGAGAACATTAATCCGGGCAATTCAGGTGGCACGGTGGACTGCGGCGCGTTTAAAACGACTTTCACAGTCGCTAATCATTCCTCGTCTTCGCAGCAGGACGGAAAAGCGCTTTATCTTGGAAATCCCCACGGTCTTGTGTTTGAAGCTGATGGCGCACCGACGCTTTATCACATGGGTGACACCAACATGTTTGGCGATATGGCGCTCATCGAAGAATTTCATAAGCCGGACATTGGAATTGTGCCGGTGGGGGATCGCTTCACCATGGGCGCACGGCAAGCTGCAATAACATGCCAGCGCTATTTCAATTTCAAGACAGTGCTGCCTTGCCATTTCGGCACGTTTCCTATTCTCGATGAAACGGCAGACAAATTTGTTGCAGAAATGGGCGATGATGCTTCCACGGTGAAAGTGCTGAACGTTGGGGAAAGCGTGGAGCTTTAATGTCCAACAAAACGAAGCAAAGGTTTGGTGAGAAGCTTGAGTATCTGCCGCCGGGTATTGGGCCTGACGCGAGAATGCTCTATGGCGCGCATGTGAATTTGCAGCCATTGGACACCGAACGCCACGGTCGTGCGCTGTGGGAAGCTTTTCAGGCGCAAGGTGGAGAAGCGGTTTGGGACTACTTGCCCTACGGCCCGTTTGCAACATGCGATGAGTTTTGTGCCTGCTATGATGCGTTGAACGCAGGCGGGGATCCGCACTTCTTTGCCATTATCCCAAAATCTACGGGCCTGCCCGCCGGGGTGGCAAGCTATCTCAATATTGTGCCGGTTAACGGCAGCATTGAAATCGGTCACATAAATCTTTCACCGTCGTTACAAGGCACCACCGCTGCTACCGAGGCTCTGTTTTTGATGATGCGCCATGCGATGGATGATTTGGGAAACAGGCGGCTGGAGTGGAAGTGCAACGCATTGAATGATGGATCAAAGAGTGCCGCTGAGCGCTTGGGATTCACGTTTGAAGGCATTTTTCGGCAACATATGGTGGTGAAAGGGTATAATCGGGATTCTGCATGGTTCTCGATCATCGATAAAGAATGGTCAGCGATCCGAGAAGCCTTCTTTAGTTGGATGCATGAAGATAATTTTGATGCTTCAGGCAAGCAAAGAAAGTCACTTTCCTCGCTCACCAAACAGGTACTCAAGAGCAAGAAAAAATGATTATTCACGCCCGTAGCGCACTGTGCATCATGGCCTTCCTAGGCTTCACAATGCATGCACATGGGCTGGAAGGGAGCCATCTCAGCTATTTTCATAAGGCGAAGCCTGGCGAGCAGATAAAAGCCTGGTACCAAATGGAAGGCGGCACTGATCTATTTGTGCTTGCTACATATGATGACGCGGGCGCGTTTGTGGGTGTGTGCCGGGAAAACGCCCCAGTAAACATGCAAGTGTTCAGCGCACCTAGCCAACACACGGATGAGTTGGCTGCAGCCACATGGACCCTTCTGCGCCGCAAAGGGCACGCCCATATGCTCGCTCAGTTTTGGACAACTGTTGAGGGGCAGCAAACACTCAATGCGGTTAAAAGTGGCGAGCTGCCAGGCTGGTGTGCAGAGCTCGAGTAAAAAACACACTTCTTCAAATTTTCTGCGTTTGAGAAACCCATTATTAACCCTGATCGGGCATTTTCCTGCACAGTAATGCGTGGAGGTTTGTATGTTTTGCGTAATCAATGCGTCTCAGCGGTTTGGCGGTGTTGCCAAAACTGGTTCGCTTATTTTTTGTTTCTCTCTCCTAACTGGGTGTGGGTTGAAATCAATGACTGATTTCAACCCAGATCCCTATGCAGGCCAGGGATCTATTACCACCGGGTCAATTTCAAAGCCGTCACAAAATCAGCAACGCCCGCAGGCGATGCGGTCAATTTATGTGCAGTCGGGCGATACAGTGAATTCATTGGCCAGGACCCATAATTCGACGCCAAGTTTGATTATATCGGCTAATAATCTGCAAGCCCCATATGGGCTTAAGCTGGGTCAACGTCTGCTTGTGCCAGGTAAGCGAGATGTTCCAACGCCACATGTTGCAACCGCGCCGCAACCGGCCCCAGCACCCGGTGCGTTGACGACAGCATCCATTCCAAAATCGAGATCAGCGACATACCGTGCTCAGGACGATGGGTTGCGTCGTGTCGACCTGCCGCCGCCGCCAAGCGTTGGAAGTTCGAAGAACAAGGACGACATTTATTATTTCCACAAAGTGACCCAGGGCGACAGCCTTGAGGCTATCGCACAAAAGCACAAAGTGGATGTCAATAAACTGGCCAAGCTGAACGGCGTGATACTGGGTGAAGCATTGCGTCCTGGCTCAATTTTAAGAGTACCGATCTAAGCAATAGCATCGCGCACAACGTAGACTGAGCACTTAGCATGTGAAACGATGCGCGCGGCGTTTGATCCAATGAGAAAATCAGCGAAACCTTTTCGGTGGGCGCAGATCACAATGAGGTCTGCGCCACTTTCATTGGCCGCATCCAAAACCGATCGATAGACATCGCCTTCTCCGACAGAATAAGTCGTTTTGATACCTTTAAAGCGATCGCTCTGTGAGTATGCCTTCATCATCGCATCGGTCGTGCTGCGGGTACGCTCCCAAGTGTCAGAGGGCATTTCGACTTCCACATAAGCCGGTATCGTTGGAATTGCGTGAAACAAGTGCACTGATGCTTTGTAAAAATTTGCAAGATCAGCTGCCGCGTCGAGGGCTGCGGCTGGTTGCTTGGTGTCTTCGATGTCGATTGCGACGAGAATTTTCTTATGCATAGTGCGCTCCCAGTTATGTGTATCACGACTACTTTAGTGCAAATTCGATCCGTTGACATTGAGATGTATCAACGAGGGGCGAGGTTTGCACAGATTGCATGCCAGCCATGATCAATACATTCGCGAATTTCTATGATAGGGGTAGCCGCTATGTCTCGGCATGATGAAATATTACCCTCTGAAGCGGTTGGATGGCGGCGTCCGATCGTCATGCTGATTATGATGGCGATTGCCATGCAAATCTCGTTTGCAGTTTGGTCTAACCTTCTCAATAATTTCACCATCGACCGGGCAAATTTCACCGGTGAAGAAATTGGCTGGCTTCAGTCTATCCGCGAAATACCAGGCTTTTTATCGTTCCTGGCGGTGTTTGTGATTATTTACTTGCGTGAGCAAACCTTCGCGCTTGTGTCGCTCGCCTTGCTGGGCGTTGGAACTGCCCTTACCGGGTTTTTTCCTTCTGAAGTCGGGCTTTATTGCACAACTTTTTTGATGTCGGTTGGCTTTCATTATTATGAAACCATGAACCAGTCGCTGGCGCTGCAATGGTTGCCCAAGGGTGATGCGCCGCGCGAGCTTGGTAAAATTCTTTCAGCCTCTTCGTTTGCCACAATCACGGCCTTTAGCTTGGTGTGGATTTGCGCACAGGTCTTTCAGTTTGATTATGTGCCGATCTATGTGCTTGGTGGTGGTATTACCATTGCTATTACCGTCTTCCTTTGGCTTTCTTTTCCAAAATTCAAGGAAGAAGTGCCCCAACGTAAGAAGCTTTTCCTGCGAAAGCGCTATTGGCTCTATTACGCGCTCACATTCATGTCGGGCGCCAGACGGCAGATTTTCATTGTGTTTGCAGGCTTCATGATGGTCGAGAAGTTCGGCTATTCGGTTGCTGCTATCTCACTGCTATTCATCGCCAATGCTGCATTTAACATGGTGTTTGCGCCAAAGATTGGTGGGCTCATCGTGAAGTGGGGTGAGCGCCGTGCTTTGATCTTTGAATATATCGGGCTCATCGGTGTTTTTGTTACATACGCCTTTGTGGAAACGCCGTGGATTGCCGCTGCGCTCTATTTGATTGATCATGCATTCTTTGCGCTGGCGATTGCCATGAAAACCTATTTCCAGAAGATCGCTGATCCGGCAGACATTGCCCCTACAGCAGGCGTTGCTTTCTCCATCAACCATATTGCCGCGGTCGGTTTGCCCGTGGCGCTTGGTTATGTGTGGATACATTCTCATTCAGCAGTATTCTTAATCGGTGCTGGTATGGCGCTTACATCGCTCATTTTGTCTTTAATGGTGCCGCGCCACCCAGAGCCTGGTCGTGAAGTGATCTGGAAAGCAAAAACGCCGGCGGCGCAGCCAGCAGAGTAGGGCATATGCGCAGTGATGCTGAAACCGTCGAAGACTATCTGAACGAACTTCCTGAAGAGCGTAGAACGGCTATTGAAACCGTGCGCGAAGTCATTCTCGAAAATCTGCCAGACGGCTACGTCGAGGTCATGAACTGGGGCATGATCACTTACGAAATCCCGCTTAAAATATGCGCCAACACCTATAACGGCAAACCGCTTATGTATGCCGCACTCGCCAATCAGAAGCGCCATATGGCTGTATATTTGTGCGGTCTTTATTGCGTAAAAGGCGCAAAAGACAAATTCATGGAAGCCCACAAGGAGATTGGCAAAAAAGTCGATATGGGCGCTGCCTGCATTCGGTTTAAAAAGCTAGACGATCTGGATTTGAGGCTCGTGGGCAAAACCATCGCATCGGTATCGGTTGACGCGTACATTCAGGTTGCAACACGGAAGTGACTGTTTTGGTGAACTCATTTCACCATGGCGTAAAATCTGTCGCTTCTAATTCACCAAACTGTCGCAAACAAGCGCCCAACATCCTCGCAATTGCAGTTAGCTTAAATGCGTAACGAGGTGAGGAAAGCTGGCCATGGCAGAACAACAAGCCGATACAAACACGCGCGGTGGCGGCCGGGCAGGACGGCGTGAACGCAAGCGCGCAACTGGCCCAAAAATCATTGCGGGCATTGAGCGCAAGATTCCTGTTTACGATGTATTTGGCGATGATCAGCTTTCTCTTATCGAACAAAATATCGACGCCTTGCTCGAAAATGTCGGCGTTGAAATTCGCGGCGATGAAGGGTCCCTTGAGCTATGGCGCAACGCGGGCGCGGATGTAAAAGGTGAACGCATTCGTTTTCCGCCTGGCCTGGTGCGCAAGATCATCAAGGAAAATGCACCATCGCAATTTACCCATCACGCGCGCAATCCGGCGCGTTCTGTCATGATTGGCGAAGATCGTATGGTCTTTGTGCCGATTTACGGCCCACCTTTTATTCGCAATGTGGAAGAGGGCAGGCGCTATGCGAATATCGAGGATTTCAAAAACTTTGTGAAACTGGCCTACGCAACGCCGTGGCTTCACCATTCAGGTGGTGTTGTCTGCGAGCCCGTTGATATACCGGTGAACAAACGACACCTTGATATGGTCTACAACCATTTGCGCTTATCCGATAAACCGTTTCTGGGTTCAATCATTACCAAAGAGCGCGCGGAAGATTCCATCGCGATGGCAAGGCTCGTATTCGGTGATGAGTTTGTGGCCAATAATTGCGTGATCATGGGCAACGTGAATGTGAATTCACCCTTGGTATTTGACGGCGAGGTAACGCGCGTGATGCGCACCTATGCCCGCGCCAATCAGGGTATGGTTATAGCGCCGTTCATTTTGGGCGGGGCTATGGGGCCAGTCTCCACCATTGGCGCGGTCACTCAAGCGGTTGCAGAAGGTATGGTCGGCATCGCGCTCTGCCAGCTTGAGCGTCCTGGCGCGCCGGTGATCTTGGGGAACTTTCTTTCGTCGATGAATCTGCGCTCTGGTGCGCCCACATTTGGCACGCCGGAACCGGTCTTGGGATCGATGATCGTTGGTCAGCTTGCCCGGCGGCTCGGCGTTCCCTTGCGGTGTTCGGGCGCGTTTACGACTTCAAAAGTGGCGGATGGTCAGGCAATGGCAGAAAGCGCAAACTCCATCAACGCTGCCGTGCTGTGCGGCGCGCATTTTGTTCTGCATTCGGCAGGGTGGCTGGAAGGTGGCCTTGTTTCTGGATATGAGAAATTCATGATGGATGCTGATCAACTGGGCGCACTGCACACATTCATTGAGGGTTTCACGCTTACCGATAATGATTTTGCGCTAGACGCTTTTGAAGAAGTGCAGCCAGGTGGGCATTTCTTCGGCTGCGCCCATACCATGGCGAATTATGAAACGGCGTTCTGGGAATCATCAATTGCCGACAACAATTCGTTTGAGCAGTGGCGCGATGAAGGCGAACATGATGCGCTCTATCGCGCCAATAAAAACTGGAAAAAGCTACTAGAAGACTATGAGGCACCGCACATGGACGAAGCGGTGGATGAGGCATTGCAGGAATTTGTAACCACGCGCAAAAACGCCATGGATGACATGTGGTATTAGCGCTATTCTTTGCCCATGAACGACACATCAAATGACCCGCTCTTACAGCCTTATCAGCTGAAGCACCTAACTTTGCGCAATCGGTTCATGTCGACCTCGCATGAACCGAACTATCACAAAGATGGTATGCCGCAGGATCAATACCGCGCTTATCACGTTGAAAAAGCGAAGGGCGGAATTGCGCTCACCATGACAGCTGGTTCGGCAATTGTATCGGCAGATTCACCGCCCGCGTTTGGCAATCTCTTGGCATACAAAGACGAGATCGTTCCTCACATGAAGCGCCTCACCGATGAGGTTAAGGAACATGGCTCTGCGGTGATGATTCAGCTCACCCATTTGGGACGGCGCTCGAACTGGAACCATTCAGATTGGTTGCCTGTGTTGGCACCATCGCCGATCCGAGAGCCAGCGCACCGTGCCTTTCCCAAGGAAATGGAAGATTGGGATTTCGAGCGCATCATTAAGGATTACGCTACTGCTGCTCAGCGCATGCAAGCGGGCGGTATGGATGGAATTGAATTCGAATCCTACGGCCATTTGATGGACGGTTTCTGGTCGCCGCTTACCAACGCCCGCGAAGATGAATATGGCATGCAGAACTTGGATAATAGGCTGCGCTTTACCTATCGGGTATTGGAAGCTGTGCGCGATGCAGTGGGGCCAGATTTTATCGTCGGTTTGAGGCTCGTCTGCGACGAGATTGCCGAACAGGGCATTAGCCGCGAAGAGGGGATTGAGATATCTCAACGTCTCGTTGCGACGGGTCAGATCGATTTTCTGAACGTCATTCGTGGGCGCGTTGTAAGTGATGCGCAATTGACCAAAGTCATCCCGGTCGCTGGGATGCGTTCGGCGCCTCATCTCGATTTTTCCGGCGAGGTGAGGGAGGCAACGAAGTTTCCCGTCTTTCATGCCGCGCGCATAAACGATGTCGCAACCGCCCGTCACGCGATCGCTGAAGGTAAACTTGATATGGTTGGCATGACCCGTGCCCATATTGCGGATCCGCACATTGCAGCCAAGACGGCGGCTGGCCAAGAACACGAGATCCGCCCTTGTGTTGGGGCAACCTATTGCCTGGACCGAATATATGAAGGCCATGGCACATTGTGCATTCATAACCCGGCTACCGGGCGCGAACTCTCGATGCCCCATATCATCGCGAAGGCTGAAGCATCAAAGAACATTGTCGTCGTAGGAGCTGGACCAGCTGGGCTTGAAGCAGCGCGGGTGGCGGGAGAGCGCGGCCACAAGGTAACAGTCTTTGAAGCGGCCAATCAGGCGGGCGGGCAAATAAGACTTCTTGCCAAAGTTAAGCGCCGTGCTGAAATGATCGGCATTGTTGACTGGCGTATTGAACGCTGCGAAGCGCTGGACGTTGAGTTTAAGTACAACACTTATGCGGATGCAGAAGATGTGCGTGCCTGCAATCCAGATGTGGTGATTGTGGCAACCGGTGGTTTGCCGCAGAACCCGCCGCTTGATGCTGGTGAAGAGCTTGTCGTTTCCAGTTGGGATATTTTGTCTGGAGAGGTTAAACCTGCTGAACGGGTGTTATTGTTCGATGATAATGGCCAACACCCGGGGCTTACGGTAGCAGAATTCATTGCGCGTGCTGGTGCCGAACTCGAGATCATCACGCCTGAACGGTTCTTTGCGCCAGATGTGGGCGGGCTAAATCACGCGCCTTATGCAAAAGCATTTCACGAAACAGGGACTGAAATCACGATCAATACATACGTGAAAGCGCTTAGGCGTGAAGGCAACCAGATCGCAGCCGAGCTCTACAGCGATTTCACCGAAGGATCGATTGGTGAGCGCGTTGTCGATCAAGTTGTGATGGAACACGGCACCATGGCACTGGATGAGCTTTATTTTGCGCTCAAAGAGGAAAGCATCAACCGGGGAGAGGTTGATTATCCTGCACTCACTTCAGGTAAATCGCAGACTATTCAAGCCAACCCCAATGGCGCGTTCCAGCTGTTTCGCATCGGCGATGCGGTTGCCTCGCGCAACATTCATGCTGCAATTTATGATGCGCTGCGACTGATGAAAGATATCTAGCGCTCAATTGGTCTGGTTTTCCACAATCACGCAGGTGCGGTAAGTGCCTGTTGTTTATAAGCGAATATTCATGTTGTGGAGTGAATGTGGACAACGTTTTTTTGCAGATGACACCCTACCATTTCCAACGCACACTGCACTTGTTCGATGAAGAAGGGTTTCGAGCTGGTGTAACGAAACGATGCTGATTTATCGAATTTGCCTGGGTCAGTCAGGTTGAACAGATGGTATCTGAACTTCGGTGAGGAGATTGTAGGTTCGATTGGTGCGGGAGAGAAGATAAGGGAAATCCTCGGATTTTTCGTGTGTTTTCAAACGGATCGGCTGAAACGGAATGTAGATGCAACAATTTCGGTTGTGGTGTGTGCAATTCGCGGAAAGCAGGGCTTCCCAAACACTAAGGCTTCTTCCTGTTCGGGAATTGTGGCTCTTCGGAACCATCGTTTCCGCCAGGGAGGCGATGAAACTGTGAACGGCGCTTTCCGTTAGATCAGTAAAAGGATTTCCATGGGTTTGAGGCTTGCCTTCAAACATGTGGTCATCGCCCGGGTTCATCGGGCCGGCTTTTCAGCTCGCTGAGGAGCAGAGGTGGTGGATGAGGGAAAACGCTGATGCTAGGGCGCTCGCGCTCAGACATCTGCGCAAAAGCCCGGCTTAACGCGCTCGCGCGGAGAGCCCGGTTAGTCAAGATGGACGCATTGGCGAAAAGGTGCGGAGCGGTTCGCTGCTCCGCACTTTTTCTTTTTTGCGCATTAGAAAAATGAGATGGACGCGAAAACCAGCGCAGACACGGCAGATAGTGCCAGGCTTGCAAACGTGCATTGCATTCCGAACACGCGAAACTTCAAATTCTCGTTTTCCTGGCTGATCCCATAAGCATGCACGGCGCGTCCCGTAAGCAAGATAGCGCCCAGGATAAACACCCACCATGCAGGCGCCCCCAGCAGTTCAATCATCGCCATTAGCAGCAATGTGAACGGCGTGTATTCGCTGAAGTTAGCTTGAGCGCGCATGGCGCGTTGCAGCTTGGTGTTACCGCCATCACCTACGGCCACCTTTTCCGAGCGGCGGGTCTTGATCACCTGAATTGACAAAAACAGAAACAAAAATGCCAGCAATCCAGCAAAAATCGGTGTCACAACAACCATAAAACTCAATCCTTCATTGCGCGCGGGGAACAGTCCGCCGCTACTTTTAAAAATGTTTACGTAACCCAAGGTTTGCGGATTTGCAAAATGGTCTCATTGAAAGTTGATTTTGCTGGAGCAAGCTCATCTTGTTTCGTAGGCTGAAACACACGTTTCAGGCTGGGAAAAGAAACATGCACAAGCACTCAATTGAGTCACAAGGCGCGACCGAAGGCATGGTCGATTACGACAGAAATTCCTCTGCACAACAGAGTATTATTCTCACTAAAGAAGAGCAAATTAGAAGTTTGGTTCGAAAAATGGCTGACAGAAAAGCTACGTTTCGAATTATGGATTATGGGTGCGGTCCAGGTACAAGTGCGCTTACGGCAGTGCAGCCTGCGATAGAAGCCGCCAAAGAAGTTGCCCCTGAACGTTCGGTTGCCGTATGCCACGGGGATCAGCCGGGGAATGATTGGAACGCACTGTTCACATTGGTTTATGGCCCAGAGGGATATCAGGCAAACATCAAGGGTGCGCGCACGGAAGCCTCCATCGGGGCGTTCTATGAAGCAATGGCAACGGAAAGCTCCGTGGACTTTGCAACATGTTTTGCCGCAAGCCACTGGCTGCAACATGCAGTGCGGCTAAATGCGCCTAATACGATATGGTTCGCCGATCTGGAAGGTGAAGCCAGACAAGAGATGGCTGATATCGCCCAGCATGACTGGAAGTTGTTTCTAACCCATAGGGCCGATGAACTAAAACCAGGTGGGTATTTGTTTGTGTCAACATTGGGATCAGTGCCTGATGCCTCTGAAGCCAATGGAGCCGCAGCGTCTGGACGTGGCATCTATCGTGCCCTGCAAGTCGTTGCACAAGGCATGGCAGATGACGGGATACTTGATCGCGAAGTGCTCAAGGGTTTTGTTTTCTCATTGTGGTTTCAAACCGCCGACGAAGCGCGCAGCGTGATCGATAACTCTCCAGAGCTTTCTAACGCCTTTGAAATTGAAAAAATCTCGGTTGAACCCGCACCTGAAAACGCCGCGGATTTCTTTGGTCCACTGATTTCTGATCGCGATGAGTATGCACGAACTTATACAGGTTACATTCGCGCATTCGCTGATAGCACCCTACGCACACAATTGTTCAGGCCTTCTGCAGGCGCGCAGGAGGGGGAGGACCAACTGGCAGATGAGTTCTATCGACGGCTGAATGCGCTCTATCGCGAGCATCTTTCCAAATACGCGTTCGAACTATGGCATCTCACAGTGATCCTGAGGCGCAAGTAACGTCGACCAAGAACCATCGCCTCGTTAACCAAAATCCGGACTTTCACCAGCTCTGTGTCTTCGAGGCTGTTTAACTGGTTAATAATGCGTTATAGTGGACATATTGTTGTCACAATTGGATTCGCGACAGCAATGTGAATTGTACAAAATTAGCTTTTCTAAGAGCCCAAACTGCATTTTCTGCTTTTTATTTTTTGGCTCTGAGGGGGAAAATCATGGCTAGTGAAAAAAAGATGAGCCTTACGATTAAGGTTCTTCTCGGCATGGCGATCGGCATAGTTGTCGGCCTTGTCATAAATTTAAGCGGAATGAACGCAGAAGGTTCTTTCGTTAATTGGTTTGTTGTGGATGGTGTCCTATATGCCATCGGCAAAATGTTTGTTAACGCGTTGAAAATGCTGGTAGTTCCACTGGTGTTCTTCTCACTGATCTGTGGTGTTTGCGGTATTGGCGATATC
>JBPCVX010000002.1:0-22412 GCA_051010095.1 Hyphomicrobiales bacterium | reverse complement strand
CTATGACCGCGATGAAGCTGCCAGCAATATTGCCTATGTGACGATGGCTATGGTGGTCGCGCCCATGGTGGCCCCCACCATTGGCGGTTACCTGGACGTATGGACCGGATGGCAAGGCGGCTTTTATTTCTCCGCAGCAGTGGGCGCAATTGTCTGGATTGCCGCCGTTTTTCGCTTGTACGAAACCCGCCCAGCTTCAAATGAAAGCGGCCAGCTCGACCCATTTGATTTCTTCCGCAAATCAGCCCAACTTTTGAAAGAGCCAGCCTTTATTGGCTATGCTTTCAATGTTGCATTCGGATCTGGAATTTTCTTTTCGTTTTTGGCGGGCGCGCCGTTTATCGTCATCAGCATATTTGGCGGCACTGCAGGCGATTATGGAAACTATTTTATCTTCATTGCTTTCAGCTACATGTGCGGCAACTTTTTCGCTGGCAGATTTGCCAGGCGCTTGGGCGCGAATTTTATGATCATGATGGGCAGCGCCATAACCATGTTTGGGTTGGCGATTATGCTCACCGGCGCGATTACAGGCGGTTTCAACCTCTATTGGCTGTTTGGTGCCATGAGCGTTATCGCGGTATCGAACGGCCTAACCATTCCAAGCGGCACGGCGGCCGCAATCTCGGTGAGGCCCGATATTCTAGGCACGGGTGCTGGATTATCTGGGTTTTTTCAAATTGGCGTTGGCGCTCTTGCCACCTATTTGGTTGGCGTTTTCCACGATGGCACCTATTGGCCAATGATTTTGGTGATGGTGGGCACGGGCACGGTGTCTTTCTTGTTCATGCTTATGGCGCTTAAAACCGCGCGCGATCAAGCAGCTTGACACAGCGCCCATGTGAACGCATGTTCACGTTATGTCCAATTTAGATGCAGACGACCCGGTGATCATTCACGATGGCCGTCAGTCAGAAACCGCCGCTGCCATTCAGCGCGGAACAGGGCGTATGCTGCGGCGGGCGGGCTTTGCGGTTGTGCCGGAACTTCCTTTGGCATCAGGTCGCCGGGTCGACATTATGGCTGTTGACCCAAAGGGGTTTATCGTTGTGGTGGAGATTAAGTCATCGGTTGCAGATTTTCGCGCAGACAATAAGTGGCCTGATTATCGTGACTGGTGCGACAAGCTTTATTTCGCCGTGTCGTTGGAAATGCCCCAGGAAATTCTTCCCCAAGATGCCGGACTTATCGTGGCCGATGCGTATATGGCTGATATTCTGCGTGAACCAGATGAACACAAACTTTCAGCTGCCCGGCGCAAAGCAGTGTTGTTGCGCTTTGCGCGCGCCGCAGCCCATCGCTTGCACGATTTTCATGATCCAAAAATTGGAAGCTAATCGGTGTTAGCGCGGTGCCCGTTTTGCCAAAATGCGCTGCAATGTGCGGCGGTGCATGTTGAGGCGGCGGGCTGTCTCTGACACGTTGCGGTTACACAGTTCATATACGCGCTGAATATGCTCCCAACGCACCCGGTCAGCAGACATTGGGTTTTCAGGGGGTGGGGCTTTATCGTCTGGGCTGGCCATCAGAGCATTAAACACGTCATCTGCGTCAGCAGGTTTGGCAAGATAATCGATTGCGCCCAATTTTACCGCTGTAACCGCGGTTGCAATATTTCCATACCCCGTGAGCACGATTGCGCGCGCCGTCGGGCGGGTTTCAGCCAACGCCTTGATCACATCAAGCCCATTGCCATCTTCCAGGCGCATATCGACAACCGCAAACGCGGGCGCCGATCTGCGCACATGGTCGATACCTGCGGCAACGGTTTCTGCCATTTCTACAGCAAATCCACGCGTTTCCATGGCACGCCCCAAGCGGGTCAAAAATGGGCGGTCATCATCTACAAGAAGTAAGGTTTTATCGTCTAGTTGGCTGATGTCGGTCATATCTTTGCTCGGGTTTTTGGCCTTTGACCATTTTATTTTCTGCAAGGTATACGAATGCATCACATCGCAGGATTTAGCTATTCCACCTGTTGGTTTACATCAATCTCTGAACGCGGCCACGCCACCTGAACGAACGCACCACCATCATCAATTTGATGATTTGTCATTGCAACCCGCGCACCAGACCTTTCAAGCAAGGTTTTAGCGATAAAGATGCCAAGCCCCATACCCTCATGGCTTGCTTCCTGCGGTGCCTTCAAGTCCACATAGCCGCGCCTGGTTGTCACAAACGGCTCGCCTAAGCGATCGATAATCTCTTGGCTGAAACCAGGACCGTCATCGCGCATTTCGACAATGAGCTGCTGGGGCGACCAAATAGCGTCAATGTGGACGGTGTTGCTGGCAAAATCGACTGCATTTTCCACCAAATTGTTGAGCGCGAACAAGATGCCGGCATTGCGCGCAACGATTGGTTCATCCGATGGGGTCTCCTCATTCTCGTCCATGGCGCCGGATACCATGATCTCAACCCCAGAGCCTTTTAGGGGTTCCACCAACTCTTCAAGCATTTCTGTTATGGGCACGAGCGCAAACATGTTGTCACCCTGCTCGTCGCGCTTGCTCAGGCGCGAGAGAATTTCGCGGCACCTGGCAGCTTGGCTCACCAAAAGATCAAGGTCGTCTGTATGGTGGCCATCATCGGGCATTTCGCGGCGCAATTCTTTTGCCACAAGAGCAATTGTGGCAAGTGGTGTGCCAAGCTCATGCGCGGCAGCTGCTGCCAATCCATCAAGCGCTGAAAGCTGTTGTTCGCGCGCCAGTGCCATTTCGGTTGCCGCAAGGGCTGCAGACATTTGCCGGTTTTCTTCCGAGACCCGCCACGAAAAAATGGCGGTAAACACCGTGCCACAAAACACAGCCACCCACATGCCCGCCACATAAAGCGGTGGCAATTCAAGCGGCGACGCGGGGTCCCAGGGCAAGGGCATATGCTCAAAGGCTAAAATGGTTGCCGCGAGCAGTGCAAAAAGTCCGAGCAAAATTGTGCGCTCTAAAGGCAGCGCTGCAGCAGACACCACAACCGGCACCAAAAACAAAAACGCAAACGGGTTTTGCAAACCACCGGTTAGATAAAACAGCACCGCGAGCTGCAAAATGTCATAGGCCAACAGCCAGGAGGCTTGATCATAGGTCAACCTTTGCACTGGCAAATTGCGGAGGCTCAAAAACAGGTTTAGCCACACAGATAGTGCAATAGCGGCCATGCAAAACCCGATGGGCAGCGGCCAGCCTAAGCCATAATAAACCCCCAAAACAGTCGCTGATTGTCCTGCCACCGCAAGCCAGCGTAACCTGGTGAGGGTTTGCAGGCGAATGCGTTCCACGTGGCCATGGCCTGCGGTTGCATACTGCGCCAAATCGTGTTGTTGCTGGGCTTTAAATGCCCGTTGCAATTCCACGTCAATTTTCATCTAATCCAGCTCCGGCATTTTTTTCATTTTAGCCTTTAACGCAGCCGACGGAAACCAACAGATGAACACCTCTGGTCAATTTGCTCTTTCGGTTAACGGCTTGCAGAAGACGTTTGGCACAGTGCACGCTGTGCGCGGCATATCATTTTCTGCCCATGAAGGGGCAATTATTGGCCTTTTGGGGGGCAATGGTGCGGGCAAAACAACCACAATTGGTATGCTGCTGGGGTTGGTTGCGCCCACGGCGGGATCTATGCAATTGCTTGGGGTGGATGTGGCCACGCGGCGCAATGAGATCCAGCATCTATTGAACTTCGAAAGCCCTTATGTGGATATGCCCTTGCGGCTAACGGTTGCGCAAAACCTCACCATTTATGGCAAGCTTTATGGTGTCAGAGCATTGCAAGAGCGCATCAACGAGTTGGCTCATGCGCTTGATCTCGCCCATCTTCTAAACCGCCCAACAGGCAAACTCTCTGCGGGTCAAAAAACCCGTGTGAGCCTTGCCAAAGCGCTGATTAATTCACCCCGGCTTTTGTTGCTCGATGAGCCCACCGCCTCGCTTGATCCTGATACCGCAGACTGGGTGCGTGGGCATCTCCAAAGCTATTGCCGTGATGGTGGTGCGACCATGCTGCTTGCGTCTCATAACATGGGTGAAGTTGAGCGCTTATGCGATGAGGTGCTGATGATGAAAGAAGGGCAAATTGTCGATCGCGGCGCACCTCAAGAATTGGTGGAACGCTATGGGCGCGCCAATATGGAAGAGGTGTTCTTGGATGTGGCCCGCGATACAGGCGTGCGCGCCAATAAGAAAAAACACGAGGCAGCACATCATGAGTGAGACCCATTTCAATAATCCACCTGCCACGGGGTCGGCCGTTGAACGCATATCGGCAATGGTGTTGCGCCACTGGTATCTGCTTAAGTCATCGCCGCCGCGCATAATCGACCTGATTTATTGGCCAACCGTGCAATTGTTCATGTGGGGTTTTTTGCAAACATGGCTTGCTGGCCAATCCGGCAAACTGGCGGTTGCCGGTGGGTCTCTCATTGGTGCCATGCTGTTATGGGATGTACTATTTCGCGGCCAAATTGGCTTCAATATGTCATTTCTTGAAGAGTTGTGGTCGCGCAATCTGGGTCATTTGATGGTGAGCCCTTTGCGCCCCCATGAACTGCTGATCGCCAACTGTGTCATGTCAATTCTGCGGGTTATGATTGGCCTCATCCCGGTCACTATCATGGCGATTTATTATTTTGGCTTCGATCTCTATGCCTTGGGTTTATGGTCGGTCGCGTTCTTTTTCAACCTTATGCTCACCGGGTGGGCAATTGGCATGTTTGTGTGTGGAATATTGCTGCGTTACGGCCTCGGCGCTGAGCATCTCGCATGGAGCCTGATTTTCATCTTGCTCACGTTATGCTGCGTTTATTATCCGGTCAGCGCACTGCCATCTTGGCTGCAGCCCATCTCGCTGGCGCTTGCGCCCACCCATGTATTTGAGGGCTTGCGCTCAATTTTGATTGATCATGAAATCAAGCCCTCACTGATGGTGACAGCGAGTGTGCTGAACGTGATTTATGTGTCGCTCGGGATAGCAGCATTCTTTTGGTTTTACCGCGATGCACAACGCAAGGGCACGCTGCTCAGCACCGGTGAGTGAACAAATGCACAATTATATAAATTTTGAGTAAGGTGTTCTCAAAATATCGACTTTTTGCCTGTTGACCACAAACGTTTTGCAGCGCACAATAATTATTGAAGGTTAGGGGGCACAATCAGAGGGGCAAATTGCGGCGCTTGCACACACGTGGTGCCTGCAGAACCTTGATAGTTTCACCCTCCAAATAATGGGCAAAGAGGAGCACATAAGTGCTGTATCACGTTTATGAAATGAACCATGCCATGGTGGCGCCCATGCGGGCAGCCGCAAATGCGGGACGTTTTTTCTGGAAAAATCCGATGAATCCGCTTGCGGAAACCCACTTTGGAAAATCCGCAGCCGCCGGGTTGGACCTGTTTGAACGGATAACCAGACGTTATGGCAAGCCCGAATTTGGCATCACGGATACGGTTCTCGGCGCCGAACATGCTGAAGTTGGTGAGCGTGTTGTATGGTCGAAACCATTTTGCAACTTGGTTCATTTTGAGAAGTCGCGCGGCATCTCGCGCACCAAAAAGCAGCCCAATCTTTTGATTGTTGCGCCCATGTCGGGCCATTATGCAACATTGCTACGCGGCACCGTTGAAACGATGTTACCCAACCATGAGGTGTTCATCACTGATTGGGTAGACGCCCGTGAAGTGCCGTTGGCTATGGGCCGGTTCGATCTTGATGACTATATCGATTATGTGATTGAGATCCTTCAGCACCTGGGTCCAGATACACACATTATGGCGGTATGCCAGCCCTCCGTGCCTGTTATGGCAGCGGTGTCGCTTATGTCGGCGAACAATGATCCCTGCATCCCGGCCACAATGACGCTCATGGGTGGCCCAATTGATACGCGCCGCAACCCAACCGTTGTAAATGATTTGGCGGAAGAGAAGGGTATCGACTTTTTCCGCAATAATGTGATTGGAACGGTGCCGTTTCCAAACCCGGGCATGATGCGGCAGGTTTATCCAGGCTTTATGCAACTTACCGGCTTTATGACCATGAATTTGGACAGGCACATCTCAGCGCATAAAGAATTGTTCTGGCATTTGGTGGAAGGCGATGGTGATAATGCAGAAAAGCATGAAGATTTTTATGACGAGTATCTCTCAGTCATGGACCTCACTGCTGAGTTCTATCTGCAGACAGTCGAAAAAGTGTTCATTGAGCACGCACTGCCAAAAGGCACTTTCACCCACCGTAATCAGTTGATTGATCCCTCTCTCATCACCAAAACCGCGTTGATGACGGTCGAAGGCGAGCGGGATGATATTTCAGGCGTGGGCCAAACCAAAGCCGCACACGATCTTTGCTCGGGCATTCCAAAAGACAAACGCGTGCACTATTTGCAAAAAGGTGTTGGTCATTATGGTGTGTTCAACGGGTCGCGTTTTCGGTCTGAAATTGCACCGCGCATTTCAGACTTCATTGCGACATATTCTACTGCCGGCGTTCAGGCAAAGAAGCCTGTGAAAAAGCGCTCAAGCCAAACTCCTAAACGCAAGGCTTCCTAACGCGGGCATTTATGACAATACTAACTTTGGACCGTAGATGATTCGTCTAAAGGTGATCTTTGTCGCTCGCACCGCTTCGCAAATTATTGTCGCCAGAACCATCGAGTAATCTGCTCATCATCGATGACGCCGAGGTGCGGGTGAGCTATCGGCGCAATAGCCGCGCAAAACGCATAATTCTGCGTATCGACCGCAAGGGTGATGGGGTTGTGATAACGCTTCCGCCTGGCGTTGGAAAAACCAAAGCCCTCAATTTTGCGATACAGCAATCTGGCTGGATTAAAAAACATCTGCACAAGCGTATAGATCAGGTCTCTTTCACCGATGGTGCGCTTATCCCTTTCCAAGGCACACTCCATAGTATCGAACACCGGCCCAAAATGCGGGGCACTGTGTGGATTGAGCTTGCGGGAAATGAAGATCAAATGCCACTTATCTGTGTTGCTGGTGATGAAATACACCTGCCCCGCCGCGTGCAGGATTGGCTAAAGCGTCAAGCGCGCGAAGAACTGTCTCGGGCCTGTGCGCGCTATGCATCTTCAATGGGCTTAACCTACAAGCGCATTTCTATCCGCGATACCTCCAGCCGCTGGGGGTCGTGTTCCTCGGCTGGCACGCTTTCGTTCTCCTGGCGCCTCGTTCTCGCACCCGCAGAGGTGTTGGATTATGTGGCTGCACACGAAGTGGCCCATTTGCGCGAAATGAACCATGGATCAAATTTCTGGGCGTTGGTCGAAAGCCATTGCGGCCACACGAAGCCATCGAAAACATGGCTCAAAAAGCACGGGCCTGATCTGCACAGATATGGCGCCTAACCCCAAACGGTGGGGAACCAATCTTCGCGCAACTTTTCACCAGGTTTCATGTTGTGGCCTGGAAATGGCGGCGATGTGCGGCCCGGGCGTTCCACGTAACGCGCATCATCTCCAACCAACCGCAGAGAAAATGCCCGCCTGCGCGCAGTTGCTTCATTGCCACGCGCGCCATGCAAGATGCCGTAGTTGAAGGCCACTGCGTCACCAGGCCCCATCTGCCACTCGACAATCTTCATACCTTCGGCATCTGGATCTGGCACAGGCATATAGGTGTTCTCGTCGGCGTAGAAGTTTTCTTCAGACAGCCACTTGGTTGGTAAAACCGGCTTTTCCCATTTATGTGACCCTGCAACACACCGCAACGTGGCATCGGTGACCGGGTCCACCGGCGACCAGAAGCTCACGTTCTGTGTGCCTTCCACAAAATAGTAAGGCCCGTCTTGATGCCACGGGGTGGGCTTGGAGGTGCCTGGTTCTTTCACCAACACATGATCATGAAACATCTGCACGGACTTGGATTGCATAATGTCTGCCGCCACTTCAGCAGCGGGTGAATTGTTCACCACGTCGACAAATTCTGGAATGCGCTGCCAATTGCAATAGTCATCGAAAAAACGCCCACCTTCGCCTTCTTTCAGGTTTTCAGCAGCATATTCACCAGGCTCGCGCATATTGGATTCAATGCCCGCGCGAATTTTCTCAACATAGTCAGCGAACAAACCCTCGATCAGCACAACACCGTCTCGTTGAAAAATGTCTATGTGTTCTTGGGTAACAAGCGGGTGTGTCATGGCATTCTCCTTAAATTCTTGAAAGAAGATCGCGTATCTGATTATTAATTTCCAATAATAAATTAGAAATTATAATATAAGTTTATGTTATATATTACCTTGCGCCAACTTGAATATATTACCGCCGTTGCGCGTGCTGGCAGCATAAGCGATGCAGCCCAATCCCTAAATGTTTCGCAGCCTGCAGTTTCCGTTGCTATCACGCAGGTCGAAGCGCATCTGGGGCAAAAAATATTCTTACGCCGTAAAGGCGCGGCAATTGCGCTGGCCACACACGGAAAAGCTTTCATTGAAAAAGCAGAAGATGTGCTTGCAGCGGCATCGCATCTGGAAAACATCGATACGCTCGCAAGCGCGGGTGTAAACCGGATTACGCTTGGCTGTTTTGAAGACCTGGCACCGCGCTATCTCGCGCCAGCCCTGCATCACTTGCGCGGCATGCGCCCTGACATACACATCACGCCACATATTTCAGATTTTGCTGGGCTCGCAGAAGGTATGCGCTCTGGCCAGATCGATTTTGCGCTAACCTATGATTTGGGGCTCGATGCCAATTACGATCGAATAGCGTTTACCCAGGCTGTGCCACACGCGTTCTTTCCGCCTGATGATGCGCTGGCGGCGGCATCAACCGTTTCACTGAAAAAATTGGCCAAGCGGCCTCTCATTTTGTCTGATGAGGGGCTTTCCATTCAACACATGTTGGGTTTGTTTAGAACGGCTGGATTATTGCCGCGGGTTACGCACCGCGCCTCATCATTGGAGCTCATGCGCAGCCTGGCTGCAAACGGCGAGGGGGTCGGCATCAGCTATACAACACCGCCGGGTGACATGAGCTATGATGGCAAGCCGGTGCGCACGGCACGCATTGTCGACAAACATGCTGTTGAGCCCATTATTCTGGCGCGATCAAATCTTGCCGCCGCAGTTTCGCCGGTCCCAGAACTTATGGAACTTTTGAAAGGGCTCTCTTGAATTGAAAACCCCTTGCGCATCAATAAGACACGCAAGGGGCACAGATCGCTGGACAACAGGATACTTGCTTATCCAAAGACTTTCGTCAAAGCATTGTCTATTGCTTTAACAATCTCGTCGAGATCGCTCTTGGTGCAGATCAAAGCCGGGCTCAGGCACAATGTGTTGTTGAAGCCGCCAATCGAGCGATTGGTTACCCCAATGATCACGCCTTGTGCCAAACAGTCGGCAACAACGGCTTGGGCCAGTTTTTCATCAACCGGTGTCTTAGAGGCGCGATCAGATACCAGTTCCGCACCACAGAACAGGCCTTTGCCGCGCACATCGCCAACAACGTCATGTTTGTCTTTCAGCATATGAAGCTGACCAAGTAGGTAATCGCCCATCTCAACAACGTTATCGAGCAGGTTTTCATCCTCAATGATCCGCATGTTCTCAAGCGCTGCTGCGGGGCCCGCTGCACAACCGCCAAATGTTGAAATGTCGCGGAAATAGCTCATCGGATCATCAGGGTTTTCCTTGAACTTCTCAAACACCTCTTCGGTTGTCACGGTGCAGGAGATCGCTGCATAGCCAGACGCAACGCCCTTCGCCATGGTGACCATATCTGGTTTGATGCCATAATGCTGATAGCCAAACCACTTGCCGGTGCGGCCCAAACCACAAACCACTTCATCAATGTGCAACAAGATATCGTAATTCTTGCAGATCTCCTGAACCGTTTCGAAATAACCCTCTGGAGGTGGAATTACACCGCCACCCGCAGTCACGGGCTCAAGGCACAAGGCGCCAACAGTGTCAGGCCCTTCGCGCAAAATCACATCCTCAATGGCCTTTGCTGCACGCACGCCATAATCGGCGACATCGCCATATTGTGAGCGGTACTCGCAGCAATGCGGCACTTCAACAAACCCCGGTGTAAACGGACCATACTGATCCTTGCGCTCATGCTGGCCGCATGAACTCAGCGCAGTGATTGTCGTGCCGTGATAGTCGCGGTCGCGATAGAGAATTTTGTGCTTCTTGCCATCATACTTGTTGTGCGCGATCTGGCGCACGATCTTGTAAGCTTTTTCGTTGGCCTCTGAACCTGAGTTCGACATGTAAACACGTGTCATGCCGGGCATCTTGTCGATGAGTGCCTTTGAAAACATAGATCCTGGAATAGAACCTGCGGAATTGGCGAAATAGTTGAGCTGTACCAATTGGTCACGCACCGCATCCGCGATGGTTTCACGGCCATAGCCCACATTTACTGTCCAAACACCACCAGACACCGCATCGATATATTGCTTGCCCTTGGCATCCCAAACGCGCATGCCCTTGCCTTCAATTATCACCAGTGGGTCGCTGGTCTCATATTTCTTATGCTGGCTTAAATGATGCCACACATGAGCGCGGTCATTTTCGATGACTTCGCTATAGTCATTATTTCCATGAGACAGGTCCATAATATCTCTCCTAGACTCTCAAACTTTGCTTATTAATACCATCAAAGCAAAATTTTGGTCCTGAGGAGAGGTCCAGTTTACAGAAAATCCGCGACCAGATGGTCAGAGTGCATTGGAGACCCGGCGAAATATCCGCACACATTGCTCTGTATCAGCGATCCTGCAAGCGCCTGGCGCGGCGCTCAGCCCGCCGTTTGGCCCGTTGCGCGCGCCGCCAATTTGACCCACCCGTTTGGCGTTGCGGTTGTTCAACATGACGTCCCGTTTGCCCAGACCCCGGCTCTCCAGCACTTAACCCACTGAAAATACTCTTAAAAAATCCAGTGATCGCGCCACCGCTGCGGCCCAAAAAATCACCGTCAAGCTCTGGCGGCGTAAAGCCGAAGCCACCATCATCAAGCTTGCCTGGAAGTGCTTGTGCGGGAAGGCCTGCATGAGATTTCGCCATTACATCGCCCCACACCATAGCAGGCAACCCGCCCCCCGTTGTGCGCCGCATTGGCGCTGAATTATCATTACCAATCCACACACCACCAACGTAATGGGCGGAATAGCCAATGAACCAGGCATCGCGATAGTCTTGGGTGGTGCCAGTTTTACCTGCCACGACATGCCCTTTAATGCGTGCACGCTTTGCGGTGCCAGAGCGCACCACTTCTGCCATCATAATGTTCATGGCACCCACTTCGTGCGTATTCAAAACGCGCCCCGGGCCAGATCCCTGGCGCTCGTATAATATGCGTCCATCCTGCGCCACAATGCGCTTGATCACGTGGGGAAATACACCATTACCGCCGTTTGCAAATGGCGCGTAAGCGCTAACAAGCTCGAGCAAGTTTACCTCAGATGTACCTAAAGCCAATGTTGCATTGGCGGTGAGCTTCGAGCGTATGCCGAGCTTTTTGGCGGCATCGGCAACCGACTTTGGCCCAACCTCGCTTACCAGTCTGGCAGCGACCGCGTTGGAAGATTTCGCCAGTGCGGTCTTCATGTCGATGCGGCCATAATATTTATTGCTGTAATTTCCCGGGCACCAGCGGTTGATGCAGAACTTCTGGTCAAGCACAGGTGTGTCGGGCTGATAGCCGCGGAACACAGCCGCCAGATATACAAAGGGTTTGAAAGCCGAGCCAGGCTGGCGGCTGGCCTTCAAGGCACGGTTATATTGGCTGCGCTTGTAAGATCTTCCGCCAACCATGGCCCGCACTTGTCCTTGCGGTGACATGATAACCACGGCACCTTGGCTTGCGCGTTGTTTACGCCCCTCCTTATCGAGGCGTTTGCGCAAAGAGCGTTCAGCCAGGCGCTGCATTTTTACATCAATGGTGGTTTGGACAATCAGCCCTTGTGCTTTGAGGCCGGTATATTCCGGCACCAGCGCGCGCACCCAATCCACCACATATTGGGTCGCTGGAATATAGTTGGTGGCTTTCACTGCTGCCGGCTTGTCAATTGCCAGCTTGGCTTCAATAGCATCAATGTAACCTTGTTCAGCCATGGCGTTCAGAACAAGCTTCGAGCGTGCCCGCGAGCGCTTTTTTGAAACTTTGGGATTGTATCGCGAAGGTGCCTTCAACAATGCGGCCATGGCAGCCGCTTCTGCCAAGTTAAGTTCATGGGCGGATTTTTTGTAATAGGCCCGTGATGCCGCCTCGATGCCATATGCACCCGCACCAAAATACACCCGGTTCAAATAAAGCTGGATGATTTCGTCCTTGGTGTAATTATACTCCAGCCAAAGTGCCAATATCGCTTCCTGCACCTTTCTGTGCAGGGTGCGTTTTGGTTCAAGGAACAGGTTCTTGGCGAGTTGCTGGGTCAAAGTTGACCCGCCCTGCACCAGCCGTCCAGCCTTAACATTGGTGTACATGGCTCGTGTAAGGCCGATTATATCGATACCGAAATGATTATAGAAACGTCTATCTTCAATCGCTAAAACCGCTTGCGACACATATGGGGGCAAGTCAGATAACCGCGCATCATCACCCAGAAACGAACCGCTTCTTGCAAGCATCTCACCATTATCGGAAAGCAGTACAATCCCTTCTTCACGCTTTGGCAGCGCATACACATTTTCGTTGGGAATTGCGAGAACAACATATCCAGCAACCGCAATGAGTGCCACAAACGCCCACATGAAACAGACCATGCCCCAATAGGCAAAACGCATGGGCCAAGAACGCCTGGCTTGTGTGTGTGGTTTTTTCTTAGTGGTAGATTTTTTTTTGCGTGCTGTGGTTTGCGCGCGTGCCGGTGCTTTTTGCTTTGGCTTTGCACGTTTGGTGACCTTGGGCTTACCCGCCTTAACGGAGGGTACAGAAGCGCGCTTTTTAGCGGTGCTCTTGCCGTTTTTCTTTTTCGACGAGCGGAAAAAACCCATAAGTCAGTGCCAATTAATTGAAGCGAATATGTTCTGGTATCAAAACGTGGTTAATAAGCCATAACCTTAGGAATGCTGCTTGCCGAAACTGAGACCTAAACGGGGCGGTAATTGGGCAGTCGTGCAATGATAATGGCCGCATACAGGCGCACTTGTGCCCGCACTTGGTTAGAAATTAATTGCCAGCAACCATTTGAATATGTTCGGGCGACAAGCCGCAACAACCGCCAATAATTTGGGTACCATTGTTGAACCAGTCATTGGCATAGCGGGCAAATTCTTCTGGCGGAATGATGTTTTCAAACTGCCAACTCGGCATCGCGAAATATCCAGAATCTGGATAGGCTGAAAGCGGGCCATCATAAACATCCGCGATGATAGCGTTGGCGTCTGCAATAATATTTGCTGGTGTATGCATTGTGCCCATGGCGTGAGGTGCATAACTTGCTGCCAATTTGGCTATCTCTTTAAATGGAATATCGGCCTCAACCGAAAAGCTTAAGACTTGACCATCATCACCACGCCGTGCGGATAACCCAACCCAAAAAGGCAGGCCGGTGTTTTTGGCGGCTGAAATAGCGGGCCGCATACGTTCAGGCTGATACATCATTTCCAGCAAGATGAGATCGCATCCACATTCTTTGTGCAGGTTAGCGAGTTCTGAGAAAACATCTGTCATTTCCTGCTCGCTGGCGGCGCGCGCGGCGTCTATCTTGGCATCGCCGGCCACCATGGGCATCATATGAGAGAGTGACCCCGCAACCAGCACACCTTCTCCACCAAACTCTTTACGGGCTTGATGGGCTGCCTCAATCGATCTCATATTGATCTCGCGGAACTGGTCTGCGTAACCCGCTTCTTTCAGCATCACACGCGAAGATGCATAAGTGTTTGCGGTGATAACCTGCGCGCCTGCAATCAAATAGTCTTTGTGGATTTCAACGAGGGTTGAATATGAATCAAGTGATGCAGGCCCGCACCACGCGCCAGGGCTCATGCCAACGCCACGCTGTTCAAGCTCGGTACCTGTGCCGCCATCAAGTATGACACGCTCACCTGCGTCCAGCAGGGCAACTACATCTGAATATGCCATGATCATTTCCCTCGCCGTTGAATGGTTCTCTTGCTTCTTGTGTGAACCATTGAATTTGAGTGTTACGCGTTACTCTAAATGCTCTTGTCCTGCAACAGCATTTGGTGTGCGCAAGAACATAAGCGCGATGACCGCTGCTATTACCGGTAGTAACGCGAGTAATCTGATTGTCAGATCAGTGGTGCCAATGAAATCGAAGGCAAGCCCTACTGGCAGCGGGCCAAGGGATGCGCCAAAAACACCGATCATTTGTCCTGCGCCTTGCACTTCGCCCAAATGTTTGCGGCCAAAATAGCGCGGCCAAATATAGCCGAACAGTGTCATCGTGAACGCATTGTTGATGCCGAACAAAACCGCATACACAATGGCGGCCGAGAATGTGCTGACAAGTGTTATCGCCCATAGAGCTGCCGAAGTGATCAGCAATGCAGCCGCGAAAACATACTTGGTGCGAAAACGGTCAAACGCCCTGCCCACAAGCGGCATGGCAGCAACCATGGTGAACGCGGAAATGGTGAATGCGCTGGCGGCAGCTTCAGAAGAAACGCCTTGGTTGGTCAGGATTGAAACTTGATAAAAGTGCAGTGTCGTCACCAGCATGGCCAGCAAGAACCACCCTAGGGAAAGAATGTAGAATGCCTGTTCACCGCGCGCCTCCTTTAAGGTGAGCCCTGAAACCGCAGCAATGGTTTGGTCATCACCATCTGCTTGTGTGTCGCCATCGGGTTGCAAGCCCACATCTTCTGGCTTGTTGAATATAAAAAGCAAAATAGGTGGCAGCATAATAACCCAGGTCAGCGCGCCCATAATGAACCATGCTTTGCGCCATCCCAATTCACCCAGCAGATATTCTGCCAAAGGCGGGTGCACCGCCATTGAAATCCCAAATCCCAAAGCCATCAGGCTCATGGCAAAACCACGGGACTTGGCAAACCATTGCGACACCAAATTGGCGCACCCCAGCATCAGCGATCCCTGCCCTAAGAAGCGCAATAGTCCAAATCCTAACGCAAGCCACAGCACGTTGGCCGCCGCCCCGAAGAAAAGACACGCGCATCCCAAGGCGATTGTTACCAGAAACAACATGCGCCGCGGGCCGTACTGATCGATCATTTTTCCCATTTTGGGCAACAGAAACGCCGCCGCTAAGGTGGCCAAGCCATATGCTGTGGCTATGGTGGCGCTTGAGATGCCGAGATCTTTGCTAATGGGTTGAACAAAAACGGAAAATGTGTGGGACTGCCCGGGCCCTGATGCAAAAATGCCAAGGCTCGCGACGGCCACAATGACCCAGCCATAAAAGACGCGTGGATTAATCTTATCGACAAGCGCTGTCCGTGCCGTCATGAATTTGCTCTTAGACCAGTTACTCAATCGGCTGAGTATGCCTTTAACGTATACGTAGGTCGACAAAATTCGTTAGTATGCAAATACCAATTTGTGAAGAAGAAACAAAACGCCATGAAAATACAAGAAATCAGCACCGTCAGAACCGAAGAGAAGCCAAGTGTCATTTGGATTCAAATACTTACAGATGAAGGTCTCGTTGGGCTGGGTGAAACATGGTTTGGTGCCGACGCAGTTGAGGCTGATATTCATACCCGTATTGCGCCTCTCATTTTGGGTGAAGATGCGCGGCGGATTGAACATTTGGCGAAAAAAATGAAACCCTATGTGGGGTTCACGGGAACTGGCGTTGAAATGCGCGCGCTGTCAGCGGTTGATGTGGCGTTGTGGGATATTGCGGGAAAGGCTGCAAATAAACCGATTTATGAGCTACTCGGCGGAAAATGCCGCGATACCATTCGCGTTTACAACACCTGTGCTGGGCCCGACTATGTGTCGAAGTCTGCCGAAGTTCGCCCGGATAATTTCGGGATTTCATCAGAAAATACCGGAAAAACATATGAAGATTTGCAGGCTTTTCTGCAGTGCGCCGATGACCTGGCGTCTGATTTGCTGGAAACGGGTATTACGTCTATGAAAATCTGGCCGTTTGATTTCGCCGAAGGGGCTGCAGACGGCATGGATATCTCCACGGCTGATCTGGATAAGGCGCTTGAGCCATTTGAGAAGGTGCGTAAAGCCCATGGCATGAAGATGGGCCTGAAGGCAGAGCTGCATGGGTTGTGGAGCCTGTCGGCGGCAAAGAAAATTTGCGAAGCACTTGAGGACCTTCAAGTGGAGTGGGCGGAAGACCCAATCTGGATGGACCGCATTAGCGATCTAGGCGAACTGGCTGCCGCCACCACCGCCCCACTCGCTGGTGGGGAGACCCTCGGTGGCCTGGGGCAAATCAGATCATTGCTTGAGGCCAATGCCCTGTCCACGCTGATTGTGGATGTGACCTGGGGCGGGGGCATCACTTTTGCACATAAGGCCGGCGCCCTGGCAGAAGCATTTGCAACGCCCATCGCGTTTCATGATTGCTCAGGTCCCGTCACCTTATGCAGTTCAACACATCTTGCCCTTTCAAGCCCAAGCGTTGTGCAACAAGAAATCGCGCGCGGATTTTATTATGGCTGGTATGGCGACATGGTCGACACGCCTCCACCTCTGAAAGATGGATTTATTACTGTGCCGGAGGGGCCGGGCCTCGGCTTGGCGCTTGGTGAAAAACTGCTCAACGCAGATACAACCAGCATACGCTCAACGGCGCTCACATAAAATCATTCGAATGCCGTCGCCAGCACACCTTGCTCAATGCGCATGGCGTGGCCCGAGCGCGTCCACACCAAAAAGCTCTTGATCGTGTGGCCGGGGTAAATCTCGTTAAGCGCCATGCCATAAGCGGCCAGTTGGCGCAGATAGACCTTGTCTGCATCTTTCGAATTTTCAGGGATGTCCCGGTTCGTCTTGAAATCGGCAAGCAGGATATCACCCTCGCGCACCACCAGCCGGTCAACAATGCCGGAGATAATAATCGGTGCACCGGTTGGGCCGTTCACGCCAATCCTTCCAGTCAAGGGCACTTCTGCAAGCCCGCCTTGGGCAAACAAGGCGCGGATATCAGGATCGTCACTTTGCAACAACGCAACAACTTCCGCCTGAATGCCTTGTCTCTGTTCTTCGCGCAAATCCGCGGCATGGGTGGCAAGAAATCTCTCGCACGCGCTAATGCGCGCATCCGTTTCTAGATCGGGTAATGTCTGCAAGAGCCGGTGTATCAACCTGCCGCGCACCATTTGCCCCGCATCAAAATCGGCTAAAGGTGAAGCCGCAACCTGTTCCTTCAAACGCGCCTGCGGGGTTGCGCCGGCCAAGTCAAAATCGAGCCGTGAAGGCGCAAGCGGCCGGGGTTCGGGTGGTTCAGCAGGCGCAGCCGTGCGAAACCAGGGCGCATCTTCTTCTTGCGGCACGGCGAGAGACTTAACCCAGGCATTCGCTGCAAGATCACGCTCTTCACCCATGCGCAGCAAAATCGAGCCATCGTCGCCTTCAATCTCGCGCCCATGCACCGCCATCATGCTTTTTACCTTGGCATACCAGCACTCGGGCTTCAGCTTGTCCTCATCGCCCGCACCACACACATAAAGCGCGTTGCGCGCTCGGGTCATGGCCACGTAAAGCAACCTGTTTTCTTCCTTTGTGCGCGCGATAAGCACGTTATCGACACACGCCATAACCACGTTGGGGCGCAGGTCTTTACGCAATTTCCAAATGGGCAGAACCAACCCACCATCGCTTCTTTGCAGGGGGATCACATCATCCACCTTGCGCTGATCGGGCACCGAAACCGTATCTGGCAAAATGACAATATTTGCTTCCAATCCTTTGGCGCCGTGTACGGTCATTACCCGCACTTCGCCAGTGCTTTGGTCCATCTCGCGCTTAATGGTGGCCTCGTCGCCAGCCATCCAATCAGCAAACCCGCTGAGGGATGGTGCATGAGTTGCTTCATAGTCGAGTGCAAGCCGCAGAAATTCGTCCAATGGGTCGTTCACATCTGCACCCAACCGTTTGGCAAACCACCGCCGGCCATGATCGCGGCTCAAAACGGTTGAGAAAAACTCAAATGGCCGCATGCTGTGCGCCAATGCGCGCCATGCAGAAAGGCGCCCATAAGCCTGGCTATAAGGTGCGCCCGCCTCTTCAAGTGCGCGCCACAAAGTGCCTTTGCGTCCATGGGCTAATGCCACCAGATGTTCATCAGTTATGGGTAATGGTGGTGAAACACCATCTCCATCAAGGCCCACAAGCGGGCTTTTAAGAATGCAGGCCAAAGCATAATCATCTTCCGCTATGGTGAGCGCTTGGCCCAGCGCTAGCAAATCCATCACCGCGATATGGGTGCTAAGTTTTAGCCGGTCGGCACCAGCAACAGGAATATCATTCTCACCCAGGGCCCGCACCAGTGCTTCAGCCAGAATGCCACGATTGCGCACAAGAATGAGAATATCGCCTGGTGATGCCTTGTTTGTGCTGCACCAGCCCGCGACCTGCTTGGCAATGTTTTGCGCCAACACAATATGCGGGTGTGCGGCGGGCGGTGCATCAACCGGGGCGAAGGGTTCAATCACTGGCTTTTCAGGTGGTTCAATCAATGGCCACAGTTCCACCAGCCCCGGCAAATCATCGCGGGTCGCCTGGTGGTCAGGCCAAGGCTCGCCCTCTTCCGCCACACCGGCGCCGGCAAGCGGGTTTTCATCAAACACATGATCTACTGCATCCAACACGGTTTGGGTTGAGCGGAATGACACATTCAGATTGACCGCCTCAAACGGCAACTGCCCAGCATCACTTTGCTGGCGCACCCGGTCACGCTGTTTATCAAACTCTTCCGGGTCTGCGCCTTGAAACGAATAGATCGATTGTTTGCGGTCACCCACCGCGAAAACCGTGCGTTGTGTGTCTGGCCGCGCGCCAGCTCCACTGAAAAACTCATCTGTAAGTTCTGAGAATATCTGCCACTGCTCGGGGCTTGTGTCCTGCGCCTCATCCACCAGAACATGGTCTATGCCATTGTCCAGCCGGTACATAACCCAGGCGCTTTGCACGTTTTCAAGCAGGTCGCGCGTATAGGTCACCAGATCAGTGTAATCGAGTTGCCCCCGGCGCTTTTTCTCTTCTTGGAAGGCGCTCAAAATCTCGCTTGCCAGCGTGAAAAGCGCATCACTTGCCTGATAGGTGATGAATGCGCGGCGTTTATCTTCCCCACCTTCAACGCGTGCCTGTTCCTCCAACAATTGTTCTCTCAGGCCCGGATAGCTTTGCGCGGTTTTATCCGTCATCAAGAACCCTGGACTGTAAAGCCCGGTGCGCGTTGCGTTGTAAAAACACGCGATCAGGCAGTTCCATTTTTCCTGTTGGGTACCCGCCTCAAAGAAGGCCTGAATACGTTCAGCTGAGGAGAGGTCTCGCTTTGACCCTTGAAGCAGGGCCGCATGCGCTTCACGCAAGAGGCCAACAGGCTGATCGCTAAGTGTTTCCTCGCAAATGCTCTCCAGTGTGTCATGCACATCCAACCCAAGGGCTGCACGCAAGCCTGCACGCAAATGAACGCCTTTTTCTCTATCGGCCCAATGGGTAACAAGTTCAGATCGCTGATGAAGTAGCGTTTTCAACACATCTTCAAAACCACTCTCCCGGGTGATGGCTGAAACAACACCCAGCGCTTTACCGCGCGCGGTGTCCGGGTTCAGAGATGCACTGGTGAGAACATGCTGGCGCACCTGTGCCAACCATTCAGACCCGGAGCGGTCATCCAGAATGGTAAACCCGGGCGAGACCCCCGCCTCTATGGGGAAGCGTTGCAACACGCTTTCACAAAAGGCATGTATCGTCTGGATTTTAAGACCGCCCGGGGTTTCAAGGGCGCGGGTGAACAACCGCCGCGCGGCCCGTAAATCTCCGCTCCATTGCATACGGGCATTCAGGCTGGAAATTTCTGAACGCAATTCTTCATCGCTCAGGTTAATCCACGCAGAGAGGCGCTTGAACAGCCGGTTCTCCATTTCAGCTGCGGCTGCCCTGGTGTAGGTGAGGCACAAAATGCGCTGTGGCTCATTATCATCCAGCAACAGGCGGATAATCCGGTTCACCAGAACATAGGTCTTGCCAGAACCCGCATTGGCCGAGACCCATGCAGAGCTTCTTGGCTCTGAGGCACGGGCCTGAAATTCATCAGCCCTGCTTGTGAGTGGTGAAGGCGTGGTCATGCGTCACCGCCCGACGTTTCCGCATTGGCCCATTCGCGGTGGCGCGCAAGATGATCATACCCAAAGACCTGGCCGATAACCCGGGGGATGCGGCGCGAGGGATAGGGCGTTTGCGCATCGTCGAACTCTGTGACGCGGGTGACCAGATTTGCAAAAACGTCCTCACAGATATCGCCCAGAACCTGACCTTTCTGGGGCTTGATATCGCGCATCTCGATGGCAGGATCGCCGCCAGTTATATGCAAGTATGTGAGTGCTGCCTGTTTGGCAGCGGCGATATCCTTAAATCCGCTGCGTGCCAGAAGAGCCGCCTCTAAAAGCAATTGCGGGGCAAGGCCGGACAACACCTCATTGTTGGAGGGGATACGACCCGTTTTGTAGTCAAAGATGCGCGCGGAGCCATCGTCTAGAATGTCGATGCGGTCGGCGCGGCCCGTCAATTCAAAATCACCGGCAGGTGCTGCGATTACGGCTCTGCCATAGCTTTCCGCATAGGTATTCACACTGGCGGCGCGCAACCCGGGTTCTGTCTCTGCGATTGCGCGGGCCACATTGGCAAACCTGGGCCGCCAAAAGGCGTTGATCTCGGGCCAACCTGAATACTGTGCGAAGTGCGCATCAGCAATTTCGTTGAGCTTTTGCGCGATGTCACCGGGAAGGTTTGCCTGGTGGTGCAGGAAGAACTCTTCCAGAATACCATGAAACAAAATGCCCAACTCGCGCGGACCGGGCGCCACATTCAATGGCTCCAACGCGGTGAGCTGCAGCACGTGGCGGGCAAATATGGAATAAGGATCGCGCAGCCATGTTTCCACCTCGGTGATCGATAGCCTTCGAGGGCGGGTAGCAACAGGCGGGCGCGGTGCGGGGCGCGATACCGGCTCAAGCGTGCCGCCATCATCAAGCTGCGCGCAGGTTGCAAGCAGTTTGCGGCCATCTTTCGCGATGTCTGTAACACCGCATGCAGTGAGCAAAGCTTGCAAGCGCAGCATCCAGCGTGATGGCACTGCGGGCGCGCCTTCAAGACGTTCAGATGTGGTGATCCATACCGCGCCCCCGCATACAGCCTGCACAAAATCATGGGCGGCAAGGCCAATGCGCCGTTCTGGCTGCTGCAGGCCAAGTTCTCCACGCATCGGCCTGTTGAGCCACGGATCAGAGCGCGGCAAGCGGGGCCATACATCCTCGTTCAACCCGCCCAATATCATCACATCAGCAGAAATCATACGCGCTTCCAGCAGACCTAGGATTTGCAGGCGCGGGTGCGAGCCATAACGCGGGCGCACAACCGGCATCATCATCAAATCCATAATCACCGGTTCGATATCCTGCGTGCCCATCAAGGGCGCATCAGCGCTTGCTTCAAGAAGGGAAGAAAAGAACGCCGACAGGTTTTCCCCGGCCTCGCCCTGCCATAGAGTTCGTGTGTCTCCCGCCTCATCGGCGCTGAGACGTTCAAGCTGTTCCAGCACCACCTTGATGATCACATCGAACCGGATATGCCCACCTGCCTCAAACATGTTTTCAAAGGGCGCGGTCAACCCGATCAGTTTTTCCAGCGCCCAATGTGCCTCATGCCAATCTGCATCGTTCCAGGCGCGCATATGAGCAAACCAATGGGGCTTTGCCTCAACGTCTGCGCGCCTGCGCTCAAGTTGATCGGCAAGATCGCTCAGTGAGCGCGCGAACACGGGCCCTCGCAATACTGCGATCTGTAATTTGTTCACGGCGCGTGCGAAAGCGCCTGGCGCACCACCGAACCGCGCCATGGGGTGATTGGCAAGCGACACCAATGCGGGTGGGTTAAATCCGGAAACCGCATCGAGCATGAGATGCACAAGCCGCCCCTGTTCGGTGCGTGCCAGGGGAATGCCGGCGCTATCATCTACAGCAAGCGACCAGCGCGTAAGCTCGGCACAGACTTGGCGGCCAAGGGTGCGATCGGGCGTGATCAGGGCGGCGGTGCGGCCTGGTGTTTCAAGCGTTTTGCGCATCAATGCGGCAATGGCAAGCGCTTCCTCGCGCCGGTTTGCAGCCTTGACATGATGTAAATCACGCACCGCGTCAGGTGCACTTTTCTTAATCTCTTCGATGCGGTGGTGCCAAAGATCTGTGGTGGCTGAGGGGCGCATAACCTCAGAAAAAAGCTGTGCCCGCGCCAGCGCCAGTGATGGTATAGATCCATCGGCAAGTGACCCTACATCCTTGCGCGT
>JBPCVX010000001.1:0-15411 GCA_051010095.1 Hyphomicrobiales bacterium | reverse complement strand
ACATCGGTGAATGTGCCGCCAACATCGACCCCGACGACTTTGCGCGCGCCACTCATGAATTATCTCCTGAGACAAATCCCAGCGCTTCATCACGCGCAATTGCAGCGGCTGCACGTTCATCAGGTGGCCCATACCCGCCACCGCCCGGCGTTTCCAGGCGCACCTTTTGGCCGCGCTTTAATTTGATGCCCACCATTTTTGAAACGAAAGGCGGGGTGGCGTCTCCGTCATCGGTCTCATAGCTGAAGCGATTCTTCGCCCCACCTTCACCACCGGCCACACCGGCAGGTGCGTATTTACCGCGCTCGCCGAACAAAAACACATCAGCGCTTTCTTCCAGCAATTCGATTTCATAGATCGCGCCAAGTCCGCCGCGATGTTTACCCTTGCCGCCGGAGCCTGGCCTGAGCGCCCATTGGGTGAACATGACAGGATAGGCGGCCTCCAGAATTTCCAGAGGTGGAATGGTGGCGGTAGATATGGGCGCGTTGCCATGGTTTAGCCCATCACCATCGGGATGTCCGCCATGACCGCCGCCAAAGAAAGAAAACATCACCCAGCGCTGGCCGTTCTTGCGATGGCCAGCTAGGGACAAGGCATTGATCGTGCCATAGGCACAGCCGTTTGAACGTTCAGGCGCAATTTCCGCAACCGCTTGAAAAACAACATCGATTAACCGCAAAATGGTTTCCGTATAACCACCAACGGGTTTCGGCGCGGTGACCGCCAAAAGCGATGCATCGTCTATCTCAAAGCGCACCGGCTCCAGCACACCCGCATTTGCTGGCACATCACCAAACACATGCTTTAACGCCACATAACAGGCGGCAACCGTGGTGGAGCGGGCTATGTTTACCGGTCCCTGGCAGGCGGGTGATGAACGGGTGAAATCCATCACCATCTCATCGCCATCGATAGTGAGGTCGAGCGCGATCTTCAGGGGGTCATCGGTGATGCCGTCATTATCGAGAAAATCTTCTGCTGAAATCTTGCCATCGGGCAGCGCCTGAATATGGGCGCGCATGAGCTTGGAGGCGCGGTCTTGCAAGCTTGAAAACGCCTCGGTCACGGTGTCATCACCATACTCATCCAAAAGTTCGCTCAGGCGTTTTGCGCCGAGATCAAGCGCATTAATCTGGCCATTCAAGTCACCATAAAGCGAGGCCGGCAACCGGGAATTGGCGGAAAGAATATCAACGATATCCTGGCGCAACTCACCGCGCACAAAAAGCTTCACCGGCGGAATGAGCATACCTTCCTGAAAGCTTTCCGTGGCACTTGGATTGTAATTGCCCGGCACATTGCCCCCCACATCATGCCAGTGGCCAACGGATGCCAGATAGCAAAACACTTTGCCATCACGATAAAACGGCCGCACCAGGCGAAAATCTGAAAGATGCGTGCCGCCATCATAGGGATCGTTGAAGATGTACACATCGCCCTCGGCCAGATCGCCATCGCGTTCAGCCTTTTCGATAACCGCCTTAACCGCAAACGCCATAACGCCCACAAAAATCGGCAGGCCGGATTTGCCCTGCACCAGCGTATCGCCGCTTTGGGCATCATAGAGCCCGTGCGAGGCATCATGTGCTTCCGCAATGATCGGGTTGAATGCAGACCTAAATAGGGTTGCATCCATTTCATCAGCGATTTGTTCAAGGCGGCCTTTAAGAATGGCCAGAGTGACGGGATCAATCATGTGTCGTCTTTTTCGTATTTCTTTCCAAGATCGAGAAGCGCGTTTGTTCCGATCACTTCGTTGAGGCCCTCAAAATCGAGCATGTTTTCAGCAAACGGTGCCGTGGTGCCATGGGCTTTGAGGCTATCGAAATATTGACGCGTGAGTTTTGCCTGCGCGCGCACCAGCCCACCCGGGAAGATCACCATTGAATAGCCGATATTTTGAAGCTCTTCAGTTGCGAGAAGTGGTGTCTTACCGCCTTCCACCATGTTTGCCAGCAAGGGCGCTTTGACGCCAAGCCGCGCCACCAGCGTGTCCATGTCCTCACGGTTTTGCGGGGCTTCAACAAACAAAATATCCGCTCCTGCATCTGCATAAGCTTCCCCGCGGTCTAGCGCTGCCTCAAAACCCTCAACCGCGATGGCATCGGTGCGGGCAATGATCAATGTTTCATCGTTTACGCGGGCATCGCAGGCTGCCTCGATTTTGCCGACCATTTCGCCTGCAGAAATCAACACCTTGCCGTCCAGATGGCCGCAGCGCTTGGGATAAGACTGGTCTTCAAGCTGAATGGCGGCAGCGCCCGCGCGTTCAAACGTCCTCACCGTGCGCTGAACATTGAGCGCATTGCCATAACCATTATCCGCATCAACAAAGACCGGAAGAGATACTCGATCGCAGATCAGCGCCAGCGTATCGGCCACCTCAGACATAGAGACAAGCCCGATATCCGGGCTGCCAAAACGTGTGTAGGCAATACTGGCGCCAGAAAGATAGACCGCTTCCATGCCAGCCATCTGAGCGATATGAGCAGACAGCGCATCATAGATGCCAGGGCTAAGAAGAATATCGCGCTGCCCCAAGCGGGATTTGAGAGAAGTGATCACGTTTGTGCCCGGAATTTGCTTTTCAGATGCGGAACTAAGCCACCATCATGCAGCATTTCCAGCAAAAATCCAGGCAAGGGTTCGCATGTGATCTTTAGATCTTGGTCGCAGCTCGCCAGCGTGGCGGCATCCACATCAAGCGAAACGCCTTCTCCTTGGGTGAAGCTTTCAGCATCTCCAGAAATAAAAACCGGCAGGCCAAGGTTTAAGGCGTTGCGGTAAAAAATGCCGCCGAACGATTTGGCAATCACGGCCGACACCCCAAGATGCCTAAGCGCTTCAGCCGCTTGTTCGCGCGATGATCCAATGCCGAAATTCTTGCCTGCAACAATCACGTCTCCCACTTTCACCGATGTGGCAAATGACGGGTCTATGGCTTCCATGCAATGGGCAGCGATCTCTTCGAGCCCACCCTTCATATACTTGCCAGGTGCCAGAATGTCGGTGTCGATGTCATCTCCAAAGATCCAGACCCGGCCTTGCTGAAGATCACCCGCCATTGCGCCTTACCCTCCGGCAAACCAGATGGCGCCCATGATAATGATGATCGCCACAAATTGCAGACCGACACGCCAGCGCATGAGTTTTTGTGATGTGTTTGCGCTGCCACCGCGCATCATGTTCCAAAGCCCTAACAAGAGCACGATAAAAACCGCGCCAAGCGCAACCGGCACCAGATAATCAAAGAGGTTCATATGTCATCTATTCCTTGTCAGAAACATAGAGCACGAAGCGGTCGAACAACCGATGCGGCATGATGCGTCGCGCGGTCGCCATAATCTTGGTCGCCCAAGTCACGTAATAGTGCGGCTTTGGGTTGGCGCTTTCAAGAGCGTGCAGCACACATTTAAACACCGCATCCGGCCCCAGCTTGAGGGCGGATTTCGTGCCGCCTTGTTCCAGCAACGCCAAATGCCGCTGATAGGTGGTACGGTGGGGCGAGGCATTTATATCTATATGGGTCTTAAATTTTGCCAGAGCATTTTCAGGAAACTTGCTTTCAATGGGCCCCGGCTCAATGAGGGAGACAAAGATATTGCTGCCCTTAAGCTCAAGCCGCATGGCGTCGCTTAAACCTTCAAGCGCGAACTTGGAGGCCACATAGGCACCACGAAACTTCATGGCCACCAAACCCAGTACAGACGAATTCTGGATGATGCGCCCTTCGCCGTTGGCGCGCATAGCCGGCAATAGGCGGCAGGTTAAGTCGTGCCAACCGAAGAAGTTCGTCTCAAACTGAATGCGCAACACATCCACATCAAGATCTTCAACCGCACCTGGCTGGCCATAAGCGCCATTGTTAAAAAGGCCATAAATCTTGCCATCTGAAAGGCGCAGTACTTCCGCAGCGCACGCTTCAATGGAGGCAGCATCCGTGTAATCGAGATAGAGCGTTTCAAAGCCTTCTTCGCGCAACTTGGCGATATCATCTTGATCACGCGCGGTGGCAATTACGCTATAGCCGCGTTCATTTAGGGCATGGGTGCAGTATTGGCCGATGCCTGTTGAGCATCCGGTAATGAGGACATACTTGCCCTGGCCCGACAATTAGTTAGCTCCATCAAGCAGGCGTCTTGCGATCACCTGGGCTTGAATTTCGCCGGCACCTTCAAAGATATTGAGAATGCGCGCATCGCACAGCACCCGGCTGATTTCATATTCCAATGCAAAGCCGTTGCCGCCGTGAATTTGCAGAACATTATCTGCTGCTGCCCATGCAGCACGCGCACCAAGAAGCTTGGCCATACCAGCTTCAAGATCGCAGCGTTTGCCAGAATCCTTTTGCCGCGCAGAAAAATAAGTGAGCTGGCGTGCTGCCATAACTTCAACCGCAATCATTGCCAGCTTATCGGCGATGCGCGGAAAGTTGATGATCTGCTTGCCAAACTGAATACGCTCCTGGGCGTAACGCATGCCGATATCCAGTGCGTTTTGACACACGCCAATGGCACGCGCTGCCGTTTGAATGCGTGCACCCTCAAAGGTTTGCATAAGCTGCTTGAAGCCTTGGCCTTCTTCGCCACCAAGCAGGTTTTCTGCTTTCACTTCAAAACCATCAAACGCGATTTCATATTCCTTCATACCGCGATACCCGAGAACTTCGATCTCGGAACCCGACATGCCTTCGGCTGGAAACGGGTTGTCATCGTCACCGCGCTCTTTTTCCGCCAAAAACATCGACAAGCCGCGATAACCTTTTTCATCCGGGTTGGTACGCGCAAGAAGCGTCATCACATCAGCGCGCACGGGATGGGTGATCCATGTTTTGTTTCCAGTCACCTTATACACATGGTCTTCCAGCACCGCGCGGGTGCGTAACGAACCCAGATCGGAGCCTGTATTGGGTTCGGTGAAAACGGCTGTTGCGAGGACCTCGCCTGACGCAATTCTTGGCAACCATTTGTCTTTTTGCTCCTGGGTACCACCGGCAAGAATAAGTTCTGCTGCAATTTCTGCGCGTGTACCCAGCGAGCCGACAGCGATATAGCCGCGCGACAGTTCTTCCGACACCACACACATGCTGTCTTTGCCCATACCAAGCCCACCATATTCTTCTGGAATAGTGAGCGAGAAGACGCCGAGATCAGCCACATCTTGAATGGTCTCAAGTGGAACATAGGCATTATCCAGATGCCAGCGATGGGCATGGGGCGCCACATTCGCTTCAACATAGCGGCGCATTTCAACGCGCATCTGCTCCAATGTTTCATCAAGACCTGAATCGCCGTAAGTGGCAGTGCCTTCTGAGGCGATCATTAGTTCAACGATGCGCTTGCGCACCGAGGTGGTGTTACCATGGGCGCGCAACGTCGCGCAGGCGCCACCGCGCAAGGGAGCCATTTCTTCCCAGGTAAGTCCAATGTCAGATGGGCGCACAAACTCCACCTGTGTCATGGGAATGCCGCCATTGATTTGGTTGAGATATTCACCGAAGCAGGCCTGCACCAAAAGCGCTTCAAGTTCGCCAAACCGCCCATCGGCATCCATCCTCTGGGAATAATTGCTCAGCTCGGCCAAGGTTGCGTGATAAGTCGCAAACCACGCCAATCCATGGGTTGCATGCTGATCACGCTCCAAAAGATCCGCTTCGATTTTACCATGACGCGACACGAATATCGCCACCCGCGTGCGGGCCAGCGCATAAAGCTCGTCTAAATCAGCAACCGCATCGCTGATAAGCGTGAGTAATCCGTCCAATATTTGGGTTTCCGGTGTTGTGTCTTCGGCAAGGCTCATGGCTCTCGTCCATCTTCTCATCTGGTTAAGCGTGACCTTATAGCCTTTGTTGTGCAGTGCGGTATAGAGCCTGAACCGGGAAAATCGCCGCAGGTGATATAGATCAGTCGCTGCGCGCAATCATTGCCACGGCAAATGCACACACCGCCATTCCCGCCAGTTGAACGAGATTTAGCGTTTCGTTGAACATGAGCCATCCGATAAGCGCTGTTACCGCAGGCACCAGGTAAAACACACCTGCAATTTTCGAGACCTGGCCGTGCCGGATCATGATCATGTAAAGAGTGATCGCTCCGATCGACAGCACCACAACCAGCCAGACAAAGGCGACGATGAGGTCGATTGTCCAGGTATAGGTGAATGTTTCACGCGCAATGAGGGCGGCGATGAATGTGGCGGCTGTGGCACCCGCATATTGCCAGGTGGCACCGCTCATTAGATCAAGGCCTGTTGCATATTTTTTCTGGTATACAGAACCAATGGTTATCGAGAGGGCCCCGATAAAACTGGCTGCAATCGTAACGATTGTTATTCCAGAACCGGAAATATCGAGCTTTGGCGCCAACACCATGGCAACGCCCATAAGACCAATGAAAAGCCCAAGCCAATGGCGCCAGTTCAATTCCTCTTTCAAAAACCAGCATGCCAAAAATGCCGTTAAGATCGGCTGCAACCCGACAATGAGCGCTGAAACGCCTGCAGGCATGCCCCGATCAATCGACCAAAACACCCCACCCAAGTATATGCCATGAATAAACACACCTGCAATAAATGCGTGCAGCGAATCTCGGCGGTTTGGCCAGGTTGATCCCATGAACATGGCCATAATGGCCACGAGCACCGTAACCAGCCCAAAACGCAGCGCCAGAAAGGAAAATGGCTCCGCATAGGGCATGCCCAATCGGGCCCCAATGAAGCCGGTTGACCACAAAAGAAGAAAGATCACCGGCATCATTTTGAACCAGCGGGACGACGCGCTTTCGTTGGATTGGACCATGAAGGGGATTCACAAATGTCAGAAATCTTCTATATGTGACATATGAGAGTGCATTATAGCTCTCGTCAACAGGGAACCACAGTGATGCTTTCAGAAATCTGGAACGTACTGAAAGATGCCTATGCCCGCTTCTATGCGGATGACGGGTTTCCCAATTCAGGCAATATTGCCTATTGCATTATTCTTGCGGTTTTTCCGTTTCTCATTTTCATTTTTGCCTTGTCGTCTTTTTTTGTTGATGAAACGCGTGCCCAGCAAGTCGTTGATACCTTGCTGCACATTGCACCCCAAGAGATTGTCAACCCTTTGATCCCCAACATCAAATCACTCCTCACCGGCCAGCGCAGCGATCTATTGACCATAAGTGGATTTATCACTCTGTGGACATCGTCGCGTGGTGTGGAAAGCCTGCGCACCGGGCTGAACCGGGCGTACCGTTTCTCTGAGCATCGGGCGATTTGGTGGCGCGTCATACAAGACATGGTCATTGTGATTATTGGCGCTGCACTCTCATTCACGCTGGCAATGGTGATGGTTTTTGCACCCGCAATTTGGGCGATTTGTGTTGCCTATATACCAGCCCTTGGCGAGTTCACTTTCAAGTTTGAATTGGTGCGCTATTTCGCAGGTTTTGTTCTCCTGATGATCGGGCTCATTGGCGGGCACATGTTTCTGCCCTCCAGGCGATTACCTTTATCGGTTTTGTGGCCAGGCGTCGTACTGACCATGATTGCATGGTTGATGATCGCCGTCGCATACTCCTATTATCTATCGAATTTCGCTTATTTTGCCTCGCTTTATGCGAGCCTTGGCGGTTTGTTTGCAGCACTTATTTTTCTCTATATTTCGGCCGCGATTTTTCAGTTTGGCGGCGAGATCAACCGCGCTGTTTACGCACGCATACACCCAGGGCGAAGGATCAGCACAGACTTTGGCCGCACACCTTAGGGCATTGCGCCATTTGACTAGCGCAATGCACTGAACGCTACACCTGATTTTGAATTGCAAGCGTTACTCCACGTTGCGATAATTGTCATGTTGAGGGGCCTCTTTTGGCAAAAGGGAGTTTCAGCATGCTCGAAATTTCTCCAAAGAAAGTAGCCCACGTGATCGTGCGCGCGCGCGAAATTGATGCAAAAGTTGAAGCCTGGGATGACCCCGATGCGGGCTTTGAGATGGAAGATGATGCCGACGCCATTCTTGAAGAACGTGGAAATGACGCCACAACCAATGAAGCAAAACAGTTCATCGCTGGCCTAAACGTGGATGAAAAGGCACATCTGGTAGCATTGGCATGGGTTGGGCGTGGCACATTTTCAGCCGAAGAATTTGCCGAAGCTGTGCAAACAGCCTACGAAGAACGCGCACGTCCAACACAAGATTATCTCTTGGCTTTGCCCTTGCTCGCCGACTATCTGGAAGAAGGGCTTGAGAAACTTGGCTATACCATTGAAGATGTAGAACATGGTATACTGTAACACGTTGCCCCAAGAACTTTGTGTGTGCACTGCAATATATTTACCAATGACTGATTGCGCGCGCGGTTATTAGACTTTAGGCGCAATTTTTGAATGACGCGCGCAATTGCGACAAATTCATCATAAAAGTCTTGAAATCGACACAAAAGCACTTATATTGCACTGCAGCAAAGACGTTTTGATATGTCTTTTTGGCAATTTGAGATAATTACCAGCTGCTGACGATTTAATCCGCGCTTGGGTATTTGAACGTACTGACACCTAGCGCATGAGAACGCCGCGCTGGCTTTTTAGGGAGCATAGGGCTCCACAAAGAGGAAGAAACGATGTTGAATAACGAATGGAATGACGTTTTAGAACAGGAAGCGAAACGCCTGGCAACGAGCCAGGAAATTCCTGATGGCATGTGCTGCCGCTGGATTGAGCCTTATGCTGATATGGAAGAAGGCCGCCACATTTACAGCTGCCAGGTTCGTGTTGAGCCAGGTGAAAGCTATTGTGCGGAGCATCGTGCGCTGATTTTTGAATCACGCGAAGCACGCATCGCACGCGAGGCGCGCCGCAGCATGGCAAAAGCTGCATAATTAAGCTTGTGCCTTGCGCACGCCGCGCACACTGATAATTTAAAGCGGATGCTTGATGGTCAGGCATCCGTTTTTTATTGAGGGTGCCGACGCGTGATAGAGTTACGCAGAGTAGAACATCCAGGACCGGCTCTTACGCCGCGCATCCTAAGTGAAGCTGCCCCACATGGCAGTGATTTCTATATCTCATTGCCTGCTGGAGAAGATTTGTTTGACGGGCTCGCCCATGCCCTGGCAGCGCATGGAGTCATGACGGCAGGCGTGCGCCTGGTTGCAGCGCAATGTGATGCGTTTTCATATGTTACCGGTGTTGAAGACCCGACCGGATATCGCGTGGCAACTTTTTCTGAAACCAAAACGCCACCTTGCCCGGTTAACGTGATCTCGGGCCATGTGATTGTTGGCCGCGATGAAGACGGCTCGCCTAAAACCCACTGCCACGCGATCTTCAAAGATGCCGCGGGAAACATTTACGCAGGCCACCTTCTGCCAGGAACCTGCACCCTTGGGCCAGAGGGCGCGCGCGCCTGGATCAGCGCCAGTGGTGCCGCGGGCCATAAAGTGCGGTTTGACGAAGAAACCAACTTCCCAATTTTTCACCCCGCCAAACTTTCCCAAACCGAGGATTTATCGGACATGACGTCAGCCGCGCAAATTGAACATGGACATTTTGGACGTATTGTAACTGCCCGCGTGCGACCTAACGAAGACTTGGTGGGGAGTATTGAAGAGCTGTGTGCCCGTGAAGGCATCACGCATGCCGAAGTGCGCGGCTGCGTTGGATCGCTGATGGATGCAAACTTATCCGTCGGCAGAGGTGACCAAATAAAGGCTGAACACGTGAAAGGTCCAGGCCTGGAAATCACCATTTCAAATGGTGTTGTACGCCCCGATGAGAGCGGGCACCCGCGTGCCAGTTTGCGCGGGCTTGTTGCCAACGGCGCAGGCCAGGCCTTTGCCGGAGAATTTACGCCAGGGCAAAATCTGGTATTTGTGACATTGGAAGTGGTGTTGCAGGAATGGGTGCCGGACGCTTCTTAAACGAAACTGCCCGGCACGCCAAATCTTAAACTGCTTCGGCTATACGCCAATCTCGGTGACGAATTTGGTGCGTAGATATGCATCAAGCCCTTCAATGCCGCCTTCAGATCCGTATCCGCTGTCGTTGATACCGCCGAACGGGGTTTCTGGCGTGGACACCATGAAGCTGTTCACCGACATCATTCCCGCTTCAATATTGTTGCCGAAATGGGCTGCCCGCTTGCCATCTTCTGTGAAGAGGTAAGATGCCAGGCCAAATTCAAGCTTATTGGCACGTGCGAGCACTTCATCGGCATCATGGAATGAAGCAAGAGGTGCAACCGGACCAAACGGTTCTTCATTCATGATTGCAGCGTCTTCAGGAACATCTTTCAGCACGGTTGGCGCAAAGAAGAACCCTTGGTTGCCCATGCGCTCTCCACCGAGCAGCACTTCAGCACCATGATCTTTGGCATCGTCTACAAAACCTTGAATGACGCCGAGACGGCGCTCGGCGATCAGCGGACCCATGGCCACGCCGTCATCCATGCCGTTGCCAACCTTAACTTCTTTGGCGGCCGCGACGAACTCGTCGGCAAACTCTTCGTAGACTTTTTCCTGCACGTAAAAGCGCGTAGGTGAAATACATACCTGCCCTGCATTGCGGAACTTGAAGCCTGCGGCTTGGCGGGCTGCTTCTTTAACGTTTGCATCCTCAAACACGATTACTGGCGAATGGCCGCCAAGCTCCATCGTGCAACGCTTTAAAGTGTCCGCTGCCAGCTTTTGCAAATGAATGCCCACCGGCACAGACCCGGTGAAGGAAAGCTTGCGTATCTCTCTTTTTGCAAGAAGATGGCGTGACACATCATCTGGCACACCGAAAACAATGTTCAATACACCAGCTGGAAGTCCTGCTTCCTGCAAGCAGCGACCTATAGCGATGCACGTTGCGGGGGTTTCTTCGCTTGCTTTGATAACAATCGAACACCCAGCCCCCAACGCACCGCCGATTTTGCGCATGACATTAACGGCAGGAAAATTCCAGGCAACAAACGCTGCAACCGGGCCAACAGGCTCAGCCAAAACCATCTGGCGCATGCCTGGAACCCTTGGTGGCACCAGCCGACCATAGGCACGTTTTCCTTCTTCGGCATACCAGCGCAGAACAGAGATTGCGAAGCCCAATTCAATCTTTGCCTCAGCCACCGGCTTGCCCATTTCCTTAGTGAGGTTCTCAGCAATAGAATCTGTGCGGTCCTCAAGTAGACGCGCCGCCTTTTCCATAATGCCTTGGCGTTCAACGGCCGTTTTACCGCGCCATGCGTGAAAGCCCTGCACAGCCGCATCAGTAGCTGCATCAAGATCTGCAGCACTTGCGTGAGGCAGATCGCCCAGCACTTCTTCTGTTGCGGGATTGATTACGGCTTCGGATTTACCGGAGGTGCCGCTGGTCCATTCACCATTGATGAGGAGTTCAAGCTTTTCGTAAGCCATCTAACATACCTTTCCCTGTTCTTAGGAGCATCTGACACGACGCTTATTGGAGATATTTATAAATTTCGCGCGAGTCTTAGCATTGTTAATGTATACGATATAGTGAAAAGTTTATGTCGTTTGAATGGGCTGGAATGATGACAAGATTGCTGCGCAAACTATTGACGATCGGCCTTTGGATGCTCAGCGGCGGCGTGCTTGTGTTCATGGCGGTGGGCATCTGGTACCTGGAAAGCCGGCCTGATCTCAGGCCTTGGCACGATATCTATTTAAAAAGCGAAGTGACCGAAGATGACATGCCAGATAGCTTCAACGGTTATTTGGAGGCTGAAGCAAAGCTGTTTGAAGCTCTGCAACGTGATATTGTTGAGCCCTTGGACGCAGCTGACAAAAGCACCATCAGCCGCTTTACCAAAGGCAGCAAGTCAGACCCCGCGCAATGGCAGAAAAACTGGAATCATAGCTTTGAATTGCCTGGTTCAGGCACGGGTATTTTGCTGCTTCATGGCATGTCGGACAGCCCATACAGTTTGCGAGCGTTCGGCAAAGAGCTCAACAGCCAAGGGCACCATATTGTTGGCTTACGACTGCCAGGTCATGGCACGGCGCCATCTGGACTGGTTCATATGCACTGGGAAGATATGGCAGCAGCGGTGCGGATGGCGATGCGCCACCTCAGAAAACAAACCGATGGAAGGCCGGTTTACATCATTGGTTACTCGAACGGGGCAGCCCTGGCGGTTCACTATTCGCTTAGTGCACTCTCTGACACCACCTTACCACCAGCCGACGGTTTGGTGCTCATCTCGCCGCAAATTCAAATCACGCCAGCAGCAGCTCTGGCCAAGTGGCAATCCAGAATAGGCCGCCTCATCGGGTTTGCAAAACTTGCCTGGAACTCGCTGGGGCCTGAATATGACCCTTTCAAATATATCTCGTTTGCTGTGAATGCTGGCCAGCAATCGTTCGAGATTACTCAGGAAATCGCACGCCAATTGGAAGAGTTGAGTGGCAATACCGCGCTTGCACACATGCCGAAAACGCTCAGCTTTCAGTCAGTCGCGGATGCAACCATTGTTGCGCGCGGCATTGTCGATGGGTTGCTTAAAAAACTTCCCTCGGGCAACCATCACTTAGTGTTGTTCGACATGAACCGGGAAAGTGCAAGCCTGCAAACCATTTCGCGCGATCCCTTGGACCAGTTCCGCAATATCATAAATGCGCCGAAGCTGCCGTTTGACTTTACATTCATCACCAATATTGCGGTTGGCAAAGAAGACACGGTGGCGCGGTTCAAACAGCGCGGCGAAGACACGACGCGCAATACCGATCTGAACGTTATTTGGCCAGATGATATGTTTTCGCTCTCTCATGTCGCACTTCCATTTCCGCCTAACGATCCGCTCTACGGGCGTGTGCAACCAGAACACGATAACCACATATATCTGGGCAGGCTGGATTATCGCGGAGAGCGTGGCATCTTGGAAATTTCCGCGAACGATATGCTGCGCCAGCGGTGGAACCCGTTTTACAGTTACATGCTGCGCGAGATTACGAAATTCATAGAAAAACCAAATACAAATTAAATTGGCTCACTGGCAGATCCGGTAGTTCCACCCTTTGCCCCGTTTTTGATAATCGAAATGAAAATGGCTTTCATGGGCTGTGTTCGAGCCTGGACCAAGCACGGTCGTAAAATAGCCGCAGGCGGACGTTGAAAGGGCGGAAAGCAAACGCCGTTGCGCCGCGCTACCCTTTGAACGATCAGCCGTTTCAAGGCGGCTCTTGCCATCAAGCACGAAATTAGAAACATCGATTGCATTGCCAATTGCATGTTCGCTGACCTTGCCCTTTTTGGCCCGGTTACGGTTGCGGCATTGATATCCGGGACCTGTATTTATCGTGGTCAGGGTGCGGCCGGTCGTGCCCTTGACCATGGGTCCCGCAACAGTTGCCGCCCAAACGGCAAAACGCTTTGCGAATAAACAATTCAACACCGGCGCACCCGGCAGTTTGATGGTGCCAGCGGGTGATTTTATCGCACTTATCTGCACCGGACGAGGAATGCCACAGCCTGCACGCTCCGAGGTAACCGGATCAGGCAACGTGAAAGCAACACCTACCGCTTTGAGTTCCGCAAGACAGGCATTTGAACTTTCAGAAGACTTTGGCAATGTCACGATAACCGGCTTTTGTGCAGGGCTAACTGCGCGCGCCCTATCGGGAAGCTTTGGCTTTTCACGCGGCAAAGGAAGGTTTTGCCCATAGGCCACACTTGCAAGCAGATAAAGCGTGGGCGCGCTGAGCAATAGTATGATTTTGACTATGGTCATAAACCCTCAAATAGCGCATCATCCGCGCCTAAATTTTGTGAAGAGGTTGGTTGATGAGTGCATGGATTGAAATGGTTCCAACAGACAGTGCCACGGGCACGTTGAAGGAAATGTATGACAAAGTGCGTACGCCCCACGGCACAGTGGACAACGTGATGCGCGCCCACTCCTTGCGCCCCCACACTATGGATGGCCATGTAACCCTTTACCGATCTGTGTTGCACAACCCCGATAACGTTCTGCCCTTTTGGTTTCTTGAAGTGGTCGCTTCTTATACGTCGATTGTAAATGATTGCGAATATTCGCTCACCCACCATTTTGAAAACGTACGAAAGCTGCTGAAAGACCAGCCGCGCGCAAACAAAATTTTTGCAAGCCTCAAGGCGCACCGGCCTGAAGATTGCTTTGAAGGCAAGGAACTGGCGCTGCTGCGCTATACGGCCAAACTGACCGCAGACGTGGGCAAAATCGTGAAAACGGATATTGATCTTTTGAAAATTGCTGATTGCAGCGACGGAGAAATTCTCGAGGTTAATCAAGTCTGTGCCTATTTCAATTATTCAAACCGCCTGCTGAATGGACTTGGTGTGACGACGCAAGGCGATATTATTGGTTATTACAAAGAAGGCGAATGAACCATGGGTTATGCTGAAGCAAAAACAATTGACACATCTTTCGTGCCAGTGATCGATATTGGCGGATTGCGTTCTGAAGACCCGGAAATCTTGAAAAAAGTGGCCGATGACATTCGCCTTGCCGCAGAAACTGTTGGCTTTTTCTACGTCAAAAACCATGGAATCTCGCAAGATCTGATGGCTGAAACCTATGCCCTTGCGCAGCGTTTTTTTGGCCAAGATCTGGAGCAGAAACAAGAGATCGGTGTGAATCATGTGCATCGCGGGTTTATTCATACAGGCGCTGCCAAAATGTCGGACGATGCCAAGGCCGACCTTAAGGAAAGCTTCGTCTGGGGCCTGGATGTGGATGAAACCGACGAGGATTATCAGGCTGGCAGACCATTGATTGGTCCAAACCAATGGCCGCAGAATATGCCGGAGATGCAAACGCTCCTTAACACCTATTTCGACGAATGTAACAAATTAGGCTGGGCCTTATTCAAAGCGTTTGCAACCAGCCTCAGTTTGGATGCAGACCATTTCACAAAGTCGATTTCCAAACCAATGACCCGCTGCTCGCTGGTCTATTATCCACCGCAACCTGAAAGCATGGGCAAAGATCAGTTTGGCGTTGCGCCACACACAGATTTTGGTTGCCTGACATTGCTCAACCAAGACCCGGTTGGCGGCCTTCAAGTGCAAGACAAAAATGGCGACTGGGTGTTGGCCCCGCCAATCGAAGGCACGCTTGTGGTAAATGTGGGTGACCTCATGGCGCGTTGGACCAATGACCGCTTCGCCTCAACGCCCCACCGTGTTGTGAACACATCGGGTAAGGAGCGCATTTCCATCGCGGTGTTTGTCGACCCAAATTATGAAGCTGACATGAGCCCAGTCGTGCTGGACGGTGATGAGCCGAAATATGAGCAGATCACTTGCGGTGATTATCTGGTGTGGCGGCTTGGTAAGGCGTTTGAATATCGCAAAAAGAATTAGCGGGCGAGAAACGCTTGATAATCTTCAGATATTGCCTGCACGGCGGCCTCCAAAAGGCGTGCGCCGTGTGCAGGCGATGCAAGG